>NZ_BOPD01000049.1:0-38706 GCF_016863575.1 Micromonospora sediminimaris | reverse complement strand
CGGGCCGGGCGGGTTCGAGGCCAGGGAGGCGGCCGGGCGGGTTCGAGGCCAGGGAGGCGGCCGGGCGGGTTCGAGGCCAGGGAGGCGGCCGGGCGCGACCGGCACGGCCCTACGACGTGGTGCCCAACATCTTCCCCAGCAGGCCGGAAAGCTGGCGCCGCTCCTGGTCGGTGAGCAGCGCCAGCCGCTCGGCCGGGAACTCGAACGCGCCCCGGACGACGCGGCGCACGTCACGCCCGGCCGGGGTGATCGACACGCGCTTGATCCGCCGGTCGTCCGGGTCGGGCGCCCGCGTCACCAGGCCACGGGTCTCCATTCGGGAGACGAGCTGGGTGACGTTCGAGGCGTCGCACTGCAGCTCCGAGGCGAGTTCCCCCATCGGGCGACTGCCCCCGGAGAGGTGTTCGAGCAGGCACGCCTGTGCGGCGCTGAGCCCGGCAACCTGCGCCGCGCGGTCGTAGGCTGCGTCGTAGGCGAGGACGAGGTCCCATACCTGCTGGGCAAGGGCGTCCGCCACCTCGGTCATGAGCACAGATTAGTTGACTCCCTCAGGTAACGCTGCTTTAGTGGGTCGAGGAACTTTAGTGAATCAACCAAAGGGTGGTTCGACGTGAAGAGTCCGCGCTCGGTGGGGGCCGGCAGGCCCCGCGTACTGGTGACAGGGGTCCGTGGCAAGACCGGGATGCCGCTGGCCAGGCTGCTTGTCGCGCAGGAGGGCGTTGACGTGCTCGGCGGCAGCAGCAACCCGACCTCGGTCGACATCGACGGCGTCCGCCCGACCGCCTTCTCCTGGAACGACCCATCCGGGTGGAAGGCAGCGACCGAGGGTGTGGACGCCATGTACATCGTCCGACCGGACCGTGCGGACGCGCCGGACCTCATCGGCGCACTGCTTGACGAGACGCCCGCCGGGGCCCGGATCGTCCTGCTGTCCGAGCAGGACGCCGACTACATGGGCACCGACGGATGGGCGCCGCGTGCCGAGCAGGCGGTACGCGACAGTGGTCACGCGTGGACGATCCTGCGGCCCAGCTGGTTCATGCAGGTCTTCACCGACCCGCGTTTCTACCGTGACCAGATCACCGACGGGTTGTTGCCGTTCTCCAGCGGTGGCGCCAGCCTGGCCTGGATCGATGCCCGGGACATCGCCGCCGTGGCCGAGCGGGCGCTGCGCAACGAGGAGCACGCCGGCCGGGTGTACGAGCTCACCGGCCCGGAGGCACTCTCCCTGCCGCACACCGCAGAGCTGCTCTCCGCCGCGGCAGGTCGTACGGTGACCGTTCGCGAGCTGACCATTGACGAGGTCGTGGACGGGACCACCGGCTTCGAGCGGGAACTTTTCGCGCTGACCTTCGAACGCGTACGGGCAGGCAGCTTCGCGCAGGTCACCGACTCCGTCGAGCGGGTGACCGGACGGCCCGCGCGATCGTTGCGGGATTTCCTGGCCGACGCCGGGCCGCCGTTCCGACACGGGATCTGACGCCTCGGCAGGCAGGTGCTCTGCGGCGAGTGCGGATGGTCAGCGGCGAGGGCTCAAGGGTCCCGCCGTCATCTCGTCGGCAACCGCCGCCGGATCGCCGGCCGGTGGGTAGGGAGTGCCACGGAGTCCAGGTCGGCGACGACGGCGTCGAGCAGCCGGTTGATCCGTGGTTCCCCGGCAGCGGCGTTCCGCAGCTCGTCAATGATCATCGCCAGGTAGATGTCGTAGGTGGGACGCTTCGCCAGCACCCGCACCGTGCCGTCGTCGTCCCGCACGATCCCCACCGGATCGGGCCGGGTCGCCAGCCGGCGGAGCAGTTCGTGCGCCTCCTGGACGGCGCGAACCGCGGTGGTGACGTCGTTCGAGGCGGGAGAGAGCGCACGGGTGGCGATGTCCGCCAACTGGCGGAAACCGAATCCCACGTCCTGGCCCGGTGTGCGCTCGACGTCGATGGTGACCGAGTGGGCGACGCGCTCGACGGGCAGTGGGCGCGGTTCACCGCTGGGCAGCCGGTGGCAGCGCAGCAGCGGTGCTTCGGTGAACACGAAGTCTCCCGGCGCCGGCACGACTGTGATCGCGCAGTCGTGCTCGCGAGCCAGCCGGGCGAGCAGGGCGAGGTCGACGCTGGTGACCAGGCCCGCCGCTGCGGCCGGCACGACCTGCACCACCTCGCCCGTGACCTCGGCCGGCTCCTCGCGGTCCGGCACGTGCTGTTCGATGGTGCGTCGGGTCTGCGCGCCGATGGCGACGATGATGTGCGACACCCGCATCACCGTGGTGATGTGGTGCAGGTAGTAGATGAACATCGCGGTGCTGGCCAGCACGAGCGACATCGACACGGCGAGCGAGAGTTCGGGCAGCCGCTCGCTGTCGCGGGCCGGCAGCGCCGCCAGCACCACCATCGCGAACAGAAAAGTCGCCACGAACGTTCCGAGCGTCGACTGGATGACCCGATCCTGAAGGAACGTGCGCAGCACCCGCGGGGAGTACTGGCTGCTGGCCAGTTGCAGCGCGACGACCGTGATGGAGAAGACCAGCGCAGTGAACGAGATCATCGCCGTGATGATCGACGACAGCAGGGACCGGGCCCCGGCGGGCCCGCTCGGCAGGATGGTCTCGACCGGCAGCCGCAGCCGCAGCTCCAGTACCGACAGCCCGATGGCCACCACCACGGCACTCGCCGCGAAGAGCGCCGGGATGAGCCAGAAACTCTGCCGTATCTCGGCGAGTCGGGCGGCGGGAGTACGGGGCCGGCTCACGTCGCGGTGGCCTTACGCTCCCGGTCGGCACTCAGGAAGAAGGCGCCGAACGCCCCCGCAAGCGTGCCGAACACGACCACCGAGTAGATCGCGAGTACCAGTTCGACGACCTGGGCGAGCGGATCGTCGACGCCGAGTGGTTCACCAGTGATGGTGGTCATGGCGACTTCGTGCAGCGCCGGTCCGTACGACCGGTAGGTGCCGGTGACGACCAGCAGTTGGCCGACGCTGAGGACGACCGTCGCGGTGATGATTGCCAGCCATGCGATCCGGTCGGTCAGCAACCTACCGGCGGAGCGCGAGCCGCGGACGGCGGCGGTGATGACGCCACCGGCTCGGGCGGCACGCAGGGCGGAGGCGGCCCGGGCGAACCGGAGGAACGGCACGGCCAGGAAGATGAGCTGCCACCAGTTGCGTCGCCAGAACCGGCGGGCGTCATGGCGGGCCAGCCAGGCGCGCAGGGCGAACTCCCCCACGAACACCACCCACAGCACCCAGCCCAGCACGGTCAGGGCCGTGGACAGCGTGGGATGTCCGGCGAGCGCCTGCCCGAGGACGACCAGCACGAAGAGCACGCCAAGGGCACCCATCGGCTTGTCGAGCCGGCGGGCGACACCGTTCAGTACCGCGTCCTCCGGTGCCTGCTCGTCGGTGGGCCGGCTCATCGCTGCGCCGGCCTGGCGGACCGGCCGGGGACGAGTCCGGACGGCCCGATCCGATGTCGGTGGTCGGTGTCGCGACAGCCTGACCGGTGCCGCCCGTTCACAGGTACGTCACCCACGCGCGCTGGCTCGTGGTGCCGTTCGGGAGCGATCGGCGGGTCACGATGACGTCCTCCCGGCGGTCGTGCGGCCAAGCCGCGGTCGGCACCCTGGCTGGCCCGCTACCCGAAATCCACTGCCGCAAACGTCGAGCTGCCGATCTCCGCCGACCGTCACAGTCACGGGCAGAGACCGTCATCGGTTCGTCGTGTTGTCCGCCGTGACCGCCGGGTAGGGCAGTCGTAGCAGACGAATCCCCTGAAGGAGTCAGCCATGACCCACCCCTGGTTCTTTCCCCACGACCTGCCGCCGCTGTTCTACGCCGAGCCCACAAGCGAAGACACCCGACTGGCCTGTCAGCTGCTCGCGAGCATGCAGCAGGACTCACGCCTGCGTCAGGAGCGAATCTGCATCGAGGTGCAGAACCGGGTGGTGGTGCTCGACGGCACGGTGAGCACGGCCGAGATGAGTGCCGAGGCCCATGCCCTCGCCTGGCGTACACCGGGAGTGCACGACGTCAGCAATCGGCTCCGCCACCTCGGTGAATGACCTGAGTACCGCCGACCTGGTACGCCTGCTCGTGGTCGCGGCGATCATCTATCCGGCGCTCGTGGTGATCCTGCGGGTTTCCGGCAAGCGGACCCTGTCCAAGCTGAACGCCTTCGACTTCGTGGTCACGGTCGCGTTGGGCTCGACGCTGGCGACCATCCTGCTGTCGCGGGACGTGTCGCTGGTGGAGGGAATCCTCGCCCTGATCCTGCTGGTGGCGTTGCAGTACGCGGTCGCGCTGCTCGCCGTACGCTGGCCACCGTCACAGAAGGTGCTCAAGGCCCGGCCCACCATGCTGCTCCGGGACGGGCAGCTGCGAAGCGAGACGTTGCGGTCCACCCGGGTGGCGGAGAGTGAGATCCGGCAGGCCGCCCGCAGCCAGGGCGCGGGTGACCTCCACGACCTTGCCGCTGTCGTGCTGGAGACGGACGGCAGCCTGAGCATCATCACCCGCGACCAGCTCGGTGACGGCAGCACCCTCGTCGACGTACGCGACGAGGGACGGTAGCGGGCCGGTCAACGCATGGTTTCGTCGCACAGCCGGCGTCAGCCCTCGATCGGTGGACGGTCGATGTTGAGGTGGAATGCGCGCTCCTCGGCCTCCTGACGGGCGGCGACGAAGTCGCGCTGCCAGTCCTGGGCATCGTCCGGAATGCGGGCGACCACGTGCTCGCCGTGCACCCGCCCGTCCGCGTCGGTCAGGGTGACACCGACGACTGTGTGCCCACGCCCCGGTATGGCGTAGTGGCGCACCGCCCAGCGGGCGGACATCTGCGCGGCATGGCGTCGGCGTCGCGCACCGCCCGTCAGAACCACGGAAACCAGCAGGACGGCGATCAGCACGACGACGGAGATGGCCAGGAACGCGATGATCCGCACCCGCCCGAGGCTACCCCGCTGCCTGCCGGTGGTGCAGCGTACGAGAACCTCACCGGAGAATCGGGCAGGCCCGACCACCAGCTCCGACAGACCTCGGCTCCGACCCGTTCGTCCGGGCCGGAGCCGAGCTGCGCCTGGCGATCGGGTGGATCAGACGATGTTGATGTCGCTGCACCACATGTAGGTCTGGTCCATGTGCGACGCCTTCCAGATCACGAAGAGGACGTGCTGTCCTGAGCGTCCGGACGTCGAGACGTTGAACGAGATGTTCTGCGTCGGCGCGTAACGCCCGGTCTGCGTGATCAGATCGATGTTGCCCCAACCGACGCGCTGCGTGTTCGGATTGAACCCTTGCCGGGTGAGGTAGACCCGGAAGAAGTCAGCGCCGTGGCTGGCCTGGTCGTAGAACTGGAGCGTGAAGTTGCGGCTGACGGTGGTCGCCTTCCAGGCTCCCGGCTGGTTCAGCGCGTCGTTCCTGGAGAGCGCGTTGCTGCAGAGCTGTCCGTCGGGCGTACGGGCCTGGTACTGCCCGCCGAGGCCGTCCCGCAGCTGACTCATCCAGTTCCACATGGTGTCGGGGTTGGCCTGGAACGCCCGGTAGCACATGGGGTCCTGCGTCTGCAGCGCCGGATCCATGTGCCGGTGGCCCCAGTTCTGCCAACACTGGTAGGCGCGGGTCGCCGGGTTGATCACAGTGCCGTGGGCCTGGGCGGCACCCGTCCAGGGCAGCATGGCGGCCACCACTGTGAGTGCCAGGACCAGCGCCCGGACGGCGGGCCGGGATTGCCGGCCTGATTGGTGGGGATGGTGTGAACGCACGATGCATCCTCCATTTCTGACGCGCTCACCGGGACGGGTTTGGGAGCGCTTCCAGCGAGTATCACACCAATCGGACAAGATATCAATGATCGTCTATTGATATCGGTTGTTCAGATTTCGCCGGAGTCGTCGTCCTGATCAGCACGACTCCCGCCCCGGAATGTGCAGGTAGAGGCGGCAGACAATGATCAACAATTGGCGCGGTCATCGGGACCGGTCGTGCCGCGCCTCCACTGGCGCCCTTTGTCAGTGGGCCAACGCGGGGTCGGTGGTGCGCTGGGTCGCGTCGCGTACCTCGCCGACGAGCTTCTCCACCACGTCCTCCAGGGCGGCCAGGCCGAGAAGTTGGCCGGTCGAGTCGACGACGGTGGCGAGGTGGGCGCCCCGGTGTTGCATGACGGTGAGCGCGTCGCGCAACGGTCGTGCGGCGTCCAGCGTGACGAGCGGGCGGATCAGTTCCGGGTCGAGCGGCTCGTCATGCTGTTCCGCCGGCAGCCCGAGGATGTCCTTGACGTGGACGTACCCGGTGAGCCTGCCCTCCGGATCGGTAAGCGGAAAACGGGAGTATCCGGTTACCGCGCACTGGCGTTCCAGTTCCGCCACGGTGGTGTCCTGAGGCAGGGTGACCAGGGCTGCCAGCGGAAGCGCCACGGTAGCGGCGGCCTGGTCGTTGAAGGCCAGCGCGCCGGTGAGCAGGTCGTGCTCGTGCTGGTCGATCAGTCCCTCCTGCCGGGACTGGGCGATGAAACCGGCGATCTCCTCGTTGGTGAAGCTGGAGGCGACCTCGTCTCTCGGCGTGACCCGGAGCAGCCGCAGAACCGCGTTGGCGATCTGGTTCAGCAGCCAGATCAGCGGGCGGAGAACGGTGACGATGCCGTAGAGCACCGGCCCCAGGATCAGCGCGGAGCGTTCCGGACCGGCGAGAGCGATGTTCTTGGGCACCATTTCACCGAGCACCATGTGCAGAAACACGACGACGGCCAGGGCGATGGTGAACGCGATCGGGTGCAGCAGCGCCTCGGGCACTCCAACGGCGGCGAAAGGCTTCTCCAGCAGGTGCGCCACCGCGGGTTCACCGATCGCGCCGAGGCCGAGAGAGCAGACCGTGATGCCGAGTTGCGCGCCGGCCATCATCAGGGAGACGTTCTCCATCGCCCGCAGCGTCACCCGGGCGATGGAGGAGCCAGCCGCCGCACGAGGTTCGATCTGCGTACGACGGGCGGAGATCAGGGCGAACTCCGCCCCGACGAAGAAGGCGTTGCCGGCCAGCAACACCACGGCCAGCAGAATCGCGGTGACGTCACTCATGACCGGGCTTCCTCGCTGGGCTGGTGGACGGCGGAGGGACGCAGGGTGAGTCGGTCGACCCGGCGGCCGTCGAGCCGGATGACCGCAAGTTCCGCCGAAGCAGAGGTGGGCAGCCCGTCGGCGTCGGGGTGGTTCCGGTCGGCCACGGGCACGGTGATGGTGTCGCCGACCTGCGGGAAGCGACCGAGACGCTCGGTCACCAGCCCGCCGAGAGTGTCGGTGTCCCGCGCCTCTGGGAGATCGAGGCCGATCAGCCGGGACGCCTCGTCGGGACGCAGCAGACCGGAGAGCGTCCAGGTGCCGTCGGCGGCCCGGTGGTGGCGGCGGTGGGGAGCGTCCTGCTCGTCCGCGATCTCGCCGACGATCTCCTCGACGAGATCCTCCAGGGTGACGACACCGGCGGTGCCCCCGTACTCGTCGACGACGACCGCCACCTGCAACCCGTGCCCTCGCAGTACCGCCAGCAGCGGGTCGAGCGGCATGGTCTCGGGCACCTCGGGAAGGTCCGCGATGATCGCCCGGACCGGCCGGGTCTCCCGCTGTTCGGCGGGTACCGCCAGGGCGTGCTTGAAATGCACCACGCCGACGACGTCGTCCACGCCGGCACCGGTGACCGGGAATCGGGCGTGACCACTGCCGGCAGCGAGGCGCAGCACATCCCCTGCGGGCGCGTCGGCGGCGACGAACTGAACCCGGTTGCGCGGGGTCATGACATCGGCCGCGGTGCGCTCACCGAAATCGATCGAACGCGCGACGAGTTCCGCGGTCCGCGCATCGAGCGTGCCCTCCCGGCCGGACCGGGTGACCAGCGACGCGAGTTCCTGCGGAGAGCGGGCCGAGGCCAGCTCCTCGGTCGGTTCGATGCCCACCAGGCGCAGAATCCGGTTGGCCGTGCCGTTGAGGAACCGGATCAGCGGCCCGGCGGCGGTCGTGAAGCCACGCTGTGCTCCCGCCACGGCGCGGCCGACACGCAACGGTTCGGCGATCGCCCAGTTCTTCGGTACGAGTTCACCGAAGACCATCTGGAAACCGGTCGCCAGTGCCAGCGCCAGGGTCACCGACAGAGCGGTGACCGCAGAATCGGACAGACCTGCCAGCCCGAGCGGGCCACGCAGCAGCGTGGCCAGGGACGGTTCGGCCAGGAAGCCGACCACCAGACTGGTGACGGTGATGCCCAACTGCGCTCCGGAAAGCTGGGTGGACAACGTCCGTAGCCCCTTGAGCAGGCCGACGGCCCGGCGGTCGCCGGCCTCCGCTCCGCGCTCGACTGTGGCCCGGTCGACCGTCACGAAGGCGAACTCCGCAGCCACGAACAGCGCGTTCGCCGCGATCAGCAGGACCGCGACGGCCAGCAGTAGCCACTCAGTCACCAGCAGAACCCCTCTCGGCCTTCGGGCTGGTCAGGACTGGGAGGCTCACCGTCGCTGGACATGCCGGCCAGCGTAGGCAGGGATGCTGAGTCGTTGCTGTGTGCCCGACGCCACGCCGACCTGGTCATTGCCGGGGCTGCGGACCACCGACCGTCACCACCAGATTCATGGTTGGTAGCGGTCGCCCATGCCGGCTCGGTGATCAGGTGACGCGGTCAGGTGGGTGCGGTTCGAGTCGCCGCACCACCCCGGTCGGGCCGTGACCAGGAGCGACCGATCACTTAACACCGCGGCAACACCCTTGACACCCGAAGGTGAGCCCGGCCACACTACCGAAGCTAATTCGATTTAGCTTACGCCGTACCCAGCACGGGTCGTCCACATCGGGCCGGAACAAGCGCCCGGCCGCGCCGCGCACTCGGCGGGAGGTGAGGCGGGAAGTACCTCGGTCGCCAATGTCCGAAAAAGGCTGTAGATCCCGATGAGGCTGCGAGAGACCACAGAGGAGTAGTCCCAGATGAGGAAAGCGATCGGAAGACGCCGGCTCAGCCGTGCGATCTCGTTACTCGCGGTCATGTCGCTTGGCGCTGGTGCCAGCGCCACCCTCTCCGCACCAGCGGCCGTCGCCGGGAAGCGCCCGGTCGTGGAGGGCGCGACCGTCAAGCCGGACCACGGTTCACCCACGGGGTACACCGTCACGTTCGTCTACCACAACCCGAATGCGACACAGGTTCGCCTGGCCGGTGACCTGACGCTGCTCGACCTCGACACCGGCAACACCCGGTACCAGCCTGAAGAGTGGCAACCAGGGCGGTACCACGCCGGAGGCACCGAGTTCCTCCGGGACATGACCAGGGACTCAAAGGGATACTGGTCGGTCTCGCTGCCGCTGCACGCTGGTGGGATCAGCTACTGGTACCGGGTCTGGGATCCCACCCAGGGCTGGGAGAACAAGCGCATCTGGGATCCCGCCTCGACGAACCCTCGCCCTCCGGGTGAGTCGTCGTTCCGGGTCAGGAACAACGACGTCCTCGATGCGGTGTACGTGCCGTACGCCAAGAAGCAGAACGACCCGGTGCTGAAGGCGCGTGCGGAGTACGAACTCCCGATCGCGAACCGCAAGAAGCGTGGCACCGTCAACTACATCCCCTACACCACGATTCTCGGCGACAGCGGCCACTACCTCGGTGTCTACCTGCCCGCCAACTACGACCCGAAGCGGGCCGAGCCGTACAAGGTGGCGTACCTCGCCCACGGCATCTTCGGTGACGAGACCGACTTCATGGTCCCGGCGAACGTCCCCAACATCCTGGACAACATGACGGCCAAGGGCGAGATCGAGCCCACCGTGGTGGTCACCATGGGGAACCACTTCACCGGCACCAGCCTCGGCTTCGGTTCCTACAACCAGACGAACGCCGCCAACAACCTGGTCCAGACGATCCTTCCGCTCATCGAGGAGAAGTACAACGTCTCGACCGAGCGAGAAGGTCGCGCCTACGCCGGTTTCTCCTATGGCGGCATGACGGGCGCCCACGTCATCAGGGGCTACCCGACCACGTTCGCCTACTACGGGCACTTCTCCGGCAACCCGTCCCTGTCCGCTCAGGACTACGACAACGTCGCAGCCGCAGTCGGGGACGACGACCTCTTCGTGTTCCTCGGCAACGGTGTCTTCGAGGGCAACCTCAACGCCCAGAACGCCATCGCGGACAACTTCCGGGCTCGGGGATACGCCGCCAGGACGACCCAGGTCCCCGGTGCGCACGACGGCATGACGGCGAGCCAACTGTTCACGATCTTCGCCCGCGACCACCTCTGGTCGGAGGTCGGCACCGTGGGCACGGCGCAGACAGTGGTCAAGGCGAAGGCCACGCCGGCGTCGATCGCCAGTGGTGGCACCTTCAAGCTGCACGTCAACGTGCGGGCACAGACCCAGCACAAGAAGGCGCCGAAGGTGACAGGCGAAATCACTGTCACCTTCGGTGGCGGCACCCACGTGGTGCCACTGGACGGCGGCAAGGCCATGGTGAAGCTGCCGACCACCGGGCTCTCGGCAGGTGTGTACCCGGTCCACGTCGCCTACTCCGGTGACCGGAACTACGCGCCCGCCGCTGGGGTCCACCAGCAGCTACGGGTCCGGTAACACGCGACGTGGTGGGCCGGCGACTCCCGTCGTCGGCCCACCACGCGTGACCCGGGCCCCGCCGGAACGGGACGCTCGCGCTCAGGGGCGTAGCCACCACGGACTGGTGTACGCCACTCCGAAGTCGTTGCACGGGTGACCAGCCGGCCCGGGTGTGCCGTTGGGCAGCGACGGATCGGAGACGCGGAGCACCACCCAGTCGCCGTCGGCGACGTCGAGCGGCACCGTGAAGTCGGTGACCCGACCGTTGACCGTGTCGATGACATCGACGACGGTCGGCGCGGAGGTGCCGGGCCGCAGGACCTGGATCCGCAGCGGCTTGCCGTCCCAGACCGGCCCACGGTCGAGGTCCAACAGGAACCGCACGTCGCCGGAGGTCACGTTCAGCACGCCACCCATGCGTACGTCGTTGGCAGTGGCGTCCACCCGCAGGCCGGAGACGCGGGTCGCGAAGGATCGGCGGGCCGCCATCGCCTCGAAGACCGCGGCCCGGGTGTTCTCGGTGACCCACAGGCCGCTGCGCCCCTTGCCTTCGTGGAAACCCCAGGTGGTGCCGTGTTCGTCGGTGACGCCGGTGAGGCCGGGCCGCCACCCGGCGTTTAGGCAGGCCACCAGCGGCGACGTCATCCCGGACGACCAGCCTTCGAACAGGTAGTCGTCGGTACGGTTGAACATCTCCAACCCCACCAGTTGGTCACGGGCCGAGGCGTTGAACGAGAAGTTGTCGAACCGGCCCAGCTCACGGCCGGGGTGGTTGAAGCTGGCCAGCCCGCCCGGCCGACCCGTCAGCCAGCGGTACAGGCTGCCGGTGCTGCCGGCCCGCCACAGGTCGGCGAAGTCAGAGGTGTTCCACACGTTTATGTGACCCTGCAACGGATGGGACCACTCGAATCCACGGATCGCGGTGAACTGGCCCGGGTCGTTCGCGGCGTTGGCGAGGTCGCCGGTGGTCCGCCACTCGGACGAGCTGATCCCCTCGATGGCGAAGAGCGTGGCGTGGTCGGTGAGCGCGGCGACATCCAGACCGGCCTCGCGCATCGAGGCGAACGCGGCCTCGGGGCTGCCGTCACCGTCCGACACGACGGTGTGGTTGTGCATGTCGGCGTGGACCAGCATCGTGCCCTGGCTGACCAGGGAGGTCCGAGCGGCGCCCGCCGCCGTGGTTGCGGTTGGGGCGCTGGCCATCGTCGTGCTGGCCGCCTGGGCCGAGGCCGGCAGCGCGGCCAGCATTAGCGCGCCGCCGGCGCCGGCCAGCAGCGCCCGTCGGCGAAACATCGGCGGGACGTTGACCTGACCGTACGGCACCTCGTCGGCGGGTCGGTGGTCGTGATGACAGTGATGGAGGTGGTGTCCACTCATAGGCAAACATGAACATATCTCTACTGGACGATGCCACAAAGCTGGGTCATCGTTCAGGCGAACACCTGCCGTACAGAGCTTCCCCGGCCCTTACCGACGCCGGGGGTTCGCTAGCGGTCGGTCTTCGACAGTCGTCCGGGCAGCCGGCCGAGTACGGCGTCGATGTCGCGCAGTGCGGTGTCGCTGCCCAAATGCTCCCGCTCCTCGCCGAGCGACGCGTGCTCCCCGCAGAACCACACCGCACCTGCCGGATGCCCCACCCAGCCGGGTGGGGGGTTGACGGCGTCGGCGAAGTACACCAGCACGAAGTCGCTGCGCGCGTCGCCGAGCGGTGACTGAGCTGGTTCGAGGTGACAGACGTGACAGCGCGGGGGCAGCATGCGAGCAGTCTGGCAGCTCACGGCCAGGGGAGCCCGGCACCAGGTGGTGCCGGGCTCCCCGATGGGCGGTGGATACCGATCAGTTCGCGGTGCAGGACAGGGTCGGTACGCTGTTGCTGCCGTTCCAGCTGCCGAGGAATCCGAAGGTGGCACTGGCTCCGGCACCGAGTGACCCGTTGAAGGAGACGTTTGTCGCCGTCACCGCCGAACCGCTGGCGCTGATGGTCGCGTTCCACGCCTGACTGATCGTCTGGCCGTTGGCGAAGGTCCAGGACACCCGCCAACCGTTGATCGCGGACGAGCCGGCGGTGACCCGCACCTCACCCTGGAATCCGCCCTGCCACTGACCGGCGACGCTGTAGGTCGCCGTACAGCCCCCAGCGCTCGGTGGCGGGGTCGTCGGGTTCGGCGGCGGGGTGGTCGGGCTCGGGGGCGGGGTGGTGGGCGGCGGGGTGGTCGGCGGCGGCCAGCCCGGGCCGCCGGGGGGCCAGCCCACCAGGCCGCCGCGGTACTGGCCGGCGACGACGGTCATCAGTCGGGTGGCTCCCGCGATGCTGCCGCCACTGGTGGCCATGCCGCCAACCGTGGTGCCGGAGAGGCTACCGCCCAGGTAGACCTCGTAGGTCTGTCCGTGCTGGATCCGGTTGGAGGAGAAGACCACCTCCCGGAAGTTCTTGGGGGAGCGGTAGGAGGCGAGCACCTGCCCCCCGGAGACCAGGTGAAGCAGGGTGCCGGCCGGCTGGCTGCTGGACAACTGGGGAGCGACCCAACCCTGACCCGACGTCGGCGGCAGGCTCAGCACCGCCATCGAGGTCGAGCCCGCCCCGAGCATCGTGCCGCCGTTGAAGTGGACCGGGCCGTTCGAGTCGATCGCGCCCTCACCGGGGCTGCCGGTGCTCGGTCCGCTGACCACGACGGTGCCGGCGGCGAAGGTCACCGAACCGTTGGAGTCGATGCCGTCGATGCTGGAGTTGACCAGGGTGGTCCCGCCGGTGAACCGGACGAAGGCGTTCGGTGCCACATCAAAGTCGCCGTACCCCTCCTCGACCGCGTTGATCGCGTCATCGCGGGCGGTGACGTTGACGGTGCCGCCACTGATGGTGACCTGCCGACTCTCGATCGCCTCGTAGGAGTTGGTGACGGTGACGGCGCCGCCGGAGATGGCGACGGTGTTCTCGCCCTTGATGGCGTCGTCACCGGCGTTCACCCGCACGGTGCCGTTCGTGATGGCGAGTCGTCCCCGGTCCGCCTCGGTGTCGTCGGACTTGATGCCGTCGCCGCCAGCGGTGACGTCGAGGTTGCCTCCGGTGATGTCGAGGAAGTCCTTGCCCCGGATGCCGTCGTCGACCGCGTTCACCGTGATCGTGCCGGACTCGATGACCAGGCCGTCCTTGCTGGTGATGCCGTCGTACGCGTTGCCCCGCACGGTCAGCGCACCGGTTCCGGTGATCCGCAGGTCCGCCTTGCTGAACAGGGCGGCGTTCGGCTCGTCGGTGTTCGGGTCCGGATAGACGTAGCTGGTCGCGTCGGAGAGTCGGTTGGTGGTGCCGGCAGCGAGCGTGATCACGACCTGGTCGGCGTCGGCGACCTGCAACGGCGCGTTGCTGGAGTTGCTGATCGTGGCGCCGTTGAGGATCAGTTCGACGGCACCCGAGGCGGCGGTGTCGACGTTCAGATAGCCGTCGTTGAGGGTGCCGCTGATCTCGTAGGTGCCCGGCGCGGTGATCGTCACGGCCCGTCCGGCGATGGTGACGTCGGCGCTGGGGCTGGTGGCGCTGGCGCCGGTCAGCGTGATGGGTACGGTCGCCTGCGCGGTGGCCGGTGCCCCCAGTGGGCCGGCGATCAGTGCGATCGCGAGCCCGACGGGGAGAATGGCTCTCAGCGGGATGCGTTTCATGGCTCTGTCCTGACTCGGATGGATGGGACGGGATCCACGCGTTCGGTAAACTATAGATGAACGTCGATGGGTTTTCCCTGATCGCCCACAATGTGGCCACCGCATCCGTCGTCGGCTGGAAACGCCGACGGGCCGATGGCCATGAGAACGGCCATCGGCTCAGTGACGTACCGCAGGACGGGTGCCGGGTCGGCCGGCTCGGAGGCCGGCCTTCGACGGCCCGTCAGCGGCTCTTCTTCGCCGCCCGCTTACGGGGTGGCGTCAACAGGTCGGCGATCGCGGCGATCGCGGACGGCACCAGGCGGTAGTACGCCCAGACGCCACGCTTGTCCCGCTCCAGCAGGCCAGCCTCGGTCAGAATCCGCAGGTGATGACTCACGGTCGGCTGGGAAAGTCCGAGCGGCGCGGTGAGGTCACTCACGGACGCCTCCCCCGTCGGAGACGACTGGATGAGGCTGAGCAGCCGCAGCCGCGCCGGGTCGGCAAATGCCTTCAGCACTCCCGCGAGGCGCTCGGCATCGGCAGGTTTGATCGGCTCGCCGGTGAGGGGCGAGATGGCGGGCGTCGTAGTCTTCGCAGTTCCCACGCCTTGCATCGTTGCAGCAACAAGCACCGATCGGTGGTGAAACGAGGGCTGGATCACCGTGAGTTGTCCGAGAAAATGCTGATGACGACCTTGGCGCGGGCGTGTTCGGTCTCCACGTACCGGATCGCGTCGGGTACCTCGTCCAGCCGGTAGGTCCGGTCAATGACCGGGGTCAACTTGCCGGACTCGGCCAACTCCCGCAGCGTCGCGAGGTGCCCCCGACCGGCCGCCGCGAACGGCGCGACGATGCGGTGCTTGACGAAACGCCCCACCAACGGCCCCCGGATCAGCATGCTCATCGGCCCGAAGACACTGCCGCCGGTGAACACGCCGCCGCCGGACAGCAGCAGTGTCCCGTCGGTGGTCAGCACCCGCCGACAGTCGGTCAACGACCGGTTGCCGACCAGATCGAGCAGCACCTCGTAGCGGCGGCCGGCGCGGACGGCGTCGGTGCGGGTGAAATCCTCCCTGGTGTAGTCGACGACATGATCCGCACCGAGCGACCGGACCAGTTCGACGTTGCGGGTCCGGCACACCGCGGTCACCTGCGCGCCGTACGCCTTGGCCAACTGCACCGCGAAGGTGCCCACCCCGCCGGACGCCCCGTTGATCAGAACGTGCTGCCCGGCCCGGAGCTCGGCGGCGTCGCGTAGGCAGACCAGGGCGGTGGTGGCGGCCAGCGGGATCGCCGCCGCCTGCTCGAAGCTCAGGTTTGCCGGCTTCGCCGCCACCAGGTTCTCGGCCACGCACACGTACTCGGCGAACGCGCCACCGGCGGGCCCGGCCTCGCCGTACACCTCGTCGCCGGGCCGGAAGCGGGTCACCGCCCGGCCGACCGCCTCGACCCGACCGGCGAAGTCCTGGCCCCGGACCGGCGCGGTGGGCCGGCGGAGCCCGAACGTCAGCCGAGACAGGTACGGGTCGCCCCGCATGGCGTGCCAGTCGTACGCGTTAACCGAACTCGCCCGCACCCGGACCAGCACCTCGTCGTCGCCGGGCGTCGGTACGTCGACCTCACGCAGCCGCAGGACGTCGGGTGAACCGTACCGGTGCTGCACGATCGCCTTCATCGAAACTCCTCGCCGTCGCGTGTCGAATGCTCTGCCACTGAGCCTGTCGGCACGGGTCGGGCAATACGTCGGTGTGACGGCGGCACTGTTGCTACTCCCCGCGCGGCAGCGGGAGGGCCGTGCTACTCCCCGGGGAGTACGCCGCACTGCCACCGTCGGGGCTGCCGAGGTCGACGCCGATCGGCCTACAGTGCGAGCATGAGCCGGTCCAGCCCCGCTGCCGACATGGCGTTCCCCGGCGAGCGGCCGAAGTCGCGGCCCGGGCCGGGCCTGGCGGTGCTGACCGCGCTCGCGCAGCCGGTCGGCACCGCGATCGTCGCCGGCTGGCAGCATGCAAGTGTCGGGGTCATCGGGTACGTGCTGCTGGTGTTCAGTGGGCTGGCGCTGGCCGACCGGCACCGGTTCCCGCGGCGGAACTTCCTGATCGTCGTCGCCGCCACCCTGGCGTACCACCTGCTGGATCGGCCGGTCGGGGTGAGTTTGCTGGCACCGATGATCGGTGCGGCGGTGGCCATGGTCGCCGGCCACCGGTGGCTGGTGGCGGCGGCCTCCGCCGGGTCGTACGCAGTCTGGGTGCTGGTCAGTGGCGCCACCCTGAACCAGGCGTTGACGGCGTTGGCGCTGATCGCCGGTGCCGGCCTGGTCACCGAGATCGGCATCCTGGTCGCCGCCGAGGTCCAGAACGGCATCGCGGAGCAACGCCGGCTGTCCGAGGAGCGGCAACGCCGCCGAGCCAGTGAGCAGCGGCTGCTGATCGCCGCCGAACTGCACGACGTACTCGGTCACCACCTCTCGCTGATCAACATGAGGGCCGGCGTCGGTCTGCATCTGATGGATCGCGACCCGGAGCAGGCCCGGGCGGCGCTCGACGCGATAGCGCAGTCCAGCGCGGAGGCGCTACGCGAGGTGCAGGCGGTGCTCAACACGCTCTACCCGACCGGCGAGGCCGCCCCGCGAGCCCCCGCGCCCGGGCTGGACCGGCTCGCCGAGCTGACCGGAGACGCCGCGCTGCCGACCCGGACCGTGATCGACGGTACGGTCCAGCCGCTGCCCGCGGCCGTGGACCGGGCCGCGTACCGGATCGTGCAGGAGGGGTTGACAAATATCCGCCGGCACGCCGGGACGGGTGCCGCCGCCACCGTCACCATCGGATATCGGCAGGATGCGTTGGTGGTCGAGGTCGACGACGACGGTGGCGGTGTGCGGCAGCCGGCGCCGGCACCTGCGGGAAACGGCATCACGGGGATGCGGGAGCGAGCTGCCGCGTTGGGCGGTGAGCTGACCGCCGGGCCAGCCCCGGACGGCAGCGGCGGCTGGCGGGTACGCGCCACCCTGCCGCTGGGGCGTGACCAGACGCGGGAGGCGACATCATGATCCGGGTTCTGCTCGTCGATGATCAGGTGCTGGTCCGGGCCGGTTTTCGCGCGCTGCTGGACGCGGAGCCGGACATCACCGTCGTCGCCGAGGCCGGCGACGGTGCGCAGGCGGTCCGGCTGACCCGGCAGACCGTTCCGGACGTGGTCCTGATGGACATCCGGATGCCCGGGGTGGACGGGTTGGCCGCCACCCGGCAGATCACCGCCGACCCGGAGCTGTCCGAGGTACGGATCGTCGTGCTCACCACGTTCGAGCTGGACGAGTACGTCGGAGAGGCGCTACGCGCCGGTGCCGCCGGGTTCCTGGTCAAGAACACCCAACCGGCCGAGCTGATTCAGGGGGTACGGGTGGTGGCCGCCGGCGACGGGCTGCTGTCGCCGAGCGTGACCCGGCGGGTGATCGAGCAGTTCGCCGCCGGTACCGCCACGCCTGTCGCACCTCGGCGGCTGGCCGAGCTGACCGAACGGGAACGGGAGGTGGTGGCTCTGGTCGGCACCGGGCTGTCCAACGACGAGATCGCCGCGCGGCTGGTGGTCAGTCCGGCTACCGCCAAGACACACGTGTCCCGGGCGATGGTCAAGCTGGGTGCCCGGGACCGCGCCCAGCTGGTGGTGTTCGCGTACGAGGCCGGTCTGGTCCGGCCCGGCTGGCTGCCCTGACGTCAAACCCCGATCGACAGACCGACACCCGACAATGTCGATCGTTGTAGGCCCTCTGCGGCTCATCGAAGATTTCTCGCATGAGCATCGGTCGCCGCTCCACACCGCTCCACGAAGCGGGCGCGCGCCTTGACGGCGAGGCAGTGAGCCGTGGGGAAGGTGCCGGCCCCGACGCTGCCGCCGCGCCCGTACGCGGGCTCGTCGGCCGTCTGAGGCGGCGTTTCGTCGAGGCCCGGCAGGGCTGGATAGACGCTCGTGCCATGGCCACGCTGCCCGGCCTCGACCGGGCCCTCCGGTTCGTCGCCGTACTGTTGTTCGCCCAGCGCGCCAGCTACCTGCTGCCCGCCGCGTCGAGCCTGGGCTCCACCGGCGCCACCCACTACCGTAGCCCGGCGCTCAACCTGACGATGGTGACTGTGGTGGTGGCCTGGAACGCCATCCTGGCCGTCGCGGTCTGGCGGCGCGGCTGGTTCACCATCCGACACGTCGTCGTCGACATCGCCGTGACCTGCGTGCTGCTCTTCGTGGCGAACGCCAACCTACGGGACGGCTTCGAGCTGAGCGCTGCCAACTGGATGGCGAAATTCGCTCTCGGCACCGCGGCTCTGGCCGGTGCGGTGTTGAGCGTGTCCCGGATGCTCGTCGCGTTGGCGGTGCTGGTGCTGGCCGCCGTCGCCGCGATCGCCCTGCGCACCGGAGGGCTGCCACCGCTGGAGTCCGGCTTCCTCAACCACGTCAACTCCAGCCTCTGGTTCGCCCTGTTGCTGCATTTCATGCGCCGCTACCTCGCCGCCCAGGCGGACGCGGTGGACGCGGCCACCGCCCGGCGGATCACCGCCGAGACCGCGGCTGCGGCCAGCCAGGCCCGGTTCGCCGAACGACTCCGGCAGTTCCGCCACCTGCACGACACGGTGCTGGCCACCCTCACCGCGATCTCCCGTGGCGGTCTCGACCATCGCACCGAGGCGGTCCGGGCCCGGTGCGGTCGCGATGCCGACTATGTGCGGCGTCTGATCGCCGAGGAACGCCCGGAGCAGACCACCTCGCTCGGCGCCCGGCTGACCGAGGCGGCTGAGGCAGCCGACGCGCTCGGCCTGCGGGTGCACCTGCTCATCGGGGAACTGCCGGACGACATCCCCGACCGGATTGTCGACGGGATCGGCGACGCGACCCGGGAAGCCCTGAACAACGTCGCGCGGCATGCCGGGACCGGGCGGGCCTGGGTGTCCGCGGACTGGACCGACCGGACGCTGACCGTACGGATCGTCGACCGTGGGCTGGGCTTCACACCCGATCGTGCCACCTCCGGTTCCGGGCTGCGGCGCTCGATCAAGCAGCGGATGCGCGAGGTCGGTGGCTCAGCTCAGGTCTTCTCCGACCCCGGCGACGGCACCTGCGTCGAACTGGTGTGGGACGGGTGACCGGCTACCGGATCAGGTCGTCCTCCCGGGCACGGTTGGCCAGGTCCAGCTTCGTGTAGGTGGGTCGGCCGGCTTCGGCGTACTTCGCCTTCACCCGGTCCAGGTACCGCCGGGCGGTAGCCGGCTGGACGCCGACGCGCCGCGCCGCCGCGGTCAGCGTCATACCGGACGCGTACGCCACCAGGACGGCCTGTTCCTGCGGTGACAGTTTCGGCCGGTCGGGTCGGGAATCTTGTGACCAGGCGTACGCCAGTTCCGGCGAATGGGCGACCCGGCCCTGCGCGACGTCGCGGATCGCGGCGGCAAGGGTGGGCAGGTCATTGTCCTTGGTCAGGTAGCCGAGTGCGCCCGCCCGCAGCACGTCGACGCCATGGGTCACGTACGGAACAGCGCTGACGACCAGCACCTGCCGATCACGGACGGCCAGCCGACGCACGTTTTCGACCGGCTCGGTCCGGTCCGCGAGCAGCAGATCCAGCACGACCACGTCGGCCGGAGCCGGTTCAGCCGCGAAGAACTCGTCGACGGTCCCGGCGGTGCAGACCAGCCGCAGGTCGGGGGCCTCGGCCAGCCACGCCCTGATGCCGTCCAGCAGCATCCGGTCGTCGTCGATCACGGACACCGAGATCTCGGGACGCACGTGCGACACCGTCTCCCCGGTGCGACTGTCCTGTCAAGACGTCAATTTTGCCCTCTGGAACCGCATAGACACCCTGAGCAACCCTCTGCGCGTGGTCGGGGCGTCTCGCGGGAGTGGCCCGTTGCCCGGCCGCAGCAGCGAAAGGAGGGCCCACATGCTCAAGTGGGAGAAGCCCAGCATCCGTAAGGCCGAGTTCGCGGCGCAGCTCGGCTGCGCCTGCGCCTGCGGGGCGCTGGCCGGCGCGGGTTCCGGGCACGCCAACTAACAACACCCGACATCGGTGGCGGGGGCCACGCCTGCCGTGGCCCCCGCTCGGAACGCGGAAGGTGGATCCCGTCATGCAGCTGTCGGGGATGTGGTCAGAGCTGGTCGTCCCGGACGACCTCGTTTACTTTCAGTGCCGGGACCGCTATCTCGTGGAGAACCCCGGCATCGCCGCGTGGGCGGTCGTCGGCGACGGAGAAATTGACGTGCTCCGGGCGCTCGCGTCCGGCGTCGAGTCCCCGGCCGACCCGGCCACGACCGAGCGGGCGCTGGCGACGCTGGTCCTCAACTGGCTGGTCTACCTCCCCGGGCAGCAACCCCGGATTCGGCCGGCTGAGCCAGCGCTGCGCATGGTCTATTACGCGATCACCGACGGGTGCAACCTGCGGTGCCCGTACTGTTACGCCTCCTCCACCCGCAAGCTGCCCGGCGAGTTGGAGCCGCACGAGTCGCTCGACCTGGTCGACCAGATCGCCGACATGGGCGCAGAACTGCTCATCCTGACCGGCGGCGAGCCGATGCTGCGCCCGGACTTCTTCACAGTTGCCGACCACGCCCGATCGCGGGGGTTGCGGGTCAACTGCATCACCAACGGCACCCGCATCCCGGACGAGGCGACCGCCCGACGGATGGCGGACACCTTTGGCAAGATCACGGTCAGCCTGGACGGCGGTGTGGCGGAGGTCCATGAGCGGACCCGGGGCAAGGGCACCTTCGCGCGCACCGCCAACGCGCTCGCGCTGCTCAACGCCGCCGGCGTCAGACCCGACATCAACCACGTCGTGTCGCCGGACAACATCGGCGCCCTGGACCAGCTCATGACGTTCCTGGACGGCATCGACTTCGGCAACGTACGGCTGATGAACCACACCGGCATCGGCCGTGGTGCCGAGGACGGGGTGCATTTCGCCTGGGAGCACCATCGCGACGTGCAGCGGTTCACCTGGACCAACCCGGTGGCGCAGAAGATCCTCACCGAGGGCCCCAAGGCGGTCAAACCGTGCTCGATCCGGGGCAACTGCGGGCTCGGCGGCACCGAGATCTACATCAACTCGCTCGGCGATGTCTACCCATGCAAGCTGGTCACCGGTCCCCTGCACAAGGCCGGCAACGTGCGCGCGCAGCGCCTGGCCGACGTGTTCGCCAATCCGGCGCTGTCCCAGCTGCGCACCAACACCGTGTTCGAAGGCGAGAACCTGGCCGACTGCCGGCGCTGCTACATCCGGGCCGCGTGCGGCGGCGGTTGCCGCGCGTACCACGCGGCTGAATCCGGATCGATCACCCGCAACAGCCGGCACCACTGCCGGATCCTGCGACACTCGATGATCACCAACATCTGGCGCTCGAACGGTTTTACCGGCGTCGACCTGCTGGAGAACGAGTCCACCATGACGGTGCCCCGGCTGATCCGGGACGGCACGGTGCACCCGGTGTACGACGACTGGCGCACCGACACCGATCCCGCCGACGCGGTCCACCGCCGGGCCCTGCCGGTGCTGACCAACCGGACGGGGGCTTCGTCGTGCTCAGCGTGAATCCAGAAGTGGTGTGGGTGGACAACGACGACGAGGTGCGTATCTACCACCCTGGTACCGGAGAGTTCCAGACCTTGAACGCGACTGCCGCGCGGATCTGGCGCAAGCTCGCCAACGGTGCTCAGATCGACGACGTGGTGCGTGACCTGGCCACCGAGTTCGACGCGCAGGACGAGCACGACCGACGGCAGATCGACCGGGACGTCCGGGAGTTCGTCTCCGAGCTGGGCCAGCTGGGCATGCTCGGGCCCAGCCGGACTGCGGAGGCGGGCCGATGACGACGGCCGTCGCCGGGTTCGCCGACCTGATCGCACATGCTCTTTCCGCCGGCCGGACGGCTCGCATCCCGGTGACCGGTTCGAGCATGTGGCCAGCCATCGACCCGGGCTCGGTCGTGACTGTCGAACCGGCCGCCTGGCCGCAGATCCGGCCCGGCGACGTGGTCGCGTACCGGCATCAGGACACCGTCATCGTGCACCGGGTGATCGAGCGACGCGACGACCACCTGATCACGGCCGGCGACAACAAACCGCTGTTCGACCCACCGGTCGCCGCGGCAGCGTTGCTCGGCCGGGTCACCGGGGTCCCCGACCCGGTGGCACCGCCCGCGTCGACGTCGGCAGCCGCCGCCGAAGCGACCGTGTGGGTGGTCGGCGACCGGGCGGCGGTCGCGCCGCCTGGCGTACGCCTGCGCCAGATCGCGCCGGCCGAACTCGCCGCCGCGTTGCGCTCGGTAACCGGCACGATCGCCGGGGTGTCGGCTGCCGCCGTGCGACCGCTCACCGCCCTCCGCAGCGCCCCTCCCGGTCCGTTGACCGTGGTGATCGGGATCCGGTTCGGGCGCAGCGGTGCCAGCCGGACCGGGTACGACCCCGGTGGCCTGCCGGTACTGCCGCCGGACGCGGTCCACCTGCACGTGCGCGCCGGTGACCCACTCTCCGACGTGGGCCCGGACGACGCGGTCCGGGCCGTCGCCGAGACGCTCGGCCACAGCGAGGGGACGGTGCGGTGACCGAGGATGCAGTGACCGCGACCGCCCTGACCAAGACCTACCCGGGCGCGTCGACGCCGGCCGTGGACCGGATGACCTTCAGCGTGCCGTCCGGGCAGTCGATCGGGCTGCTCGGCCCGAACGGCGCCGGGAAGACCACCCTGCTGAAGCTCGTCTGCGGTGTCTCGCCGCCCACCTCCGGTCAGATACTTGTGCACGGTGCCGCCCCCGACGGCGCGGCGCAGCGCGACCTCGCCGTGGTCCACCAGAGCGGCCCCTTCGACATGATGCTCACCGTGCGGGACAACCTGCGGATCGCCGCCGGGTTCCGCGGGCTGAGCTGGCGCCGGGTGCGCACCCGCGCCGCCGCGTTGCTCGACGAGTTCGACCTCGCCGGCAAGAGCGACGACCTGGTCTTCACGCTCTCCGGTGGTCAGCGTCGCCGGCTCCAGGTGGTGCGCGCGCTGCTGCGGGTGCCCCGGCTGCTGTTGCTGGACGAGCCTTCCGCCGGGCTCGATGTGGAAGGCCGGCGTCGGGTCTGGGACCTGCTCGACGACCTGCGCCGGACGCACGGCCTGACGTTGGTTTGGACCAGCCACCACATGGACGAGTTGGAGCGCAACTGCGAGCGGATCCTGGTCGTGCAGCACGGCAGGATCCTGCGCGACGGCAGTTCCGAGCAGCTCAAGGACGAGGCGGGCCAGGTCACGGCCGAGCTGCGTACCGGCTCCCCGGACGACTGGGCGGCGGTGGCCGAGTGCGCCCGGCTCACCGGGCTTGCCCCCGAGTACCGCGGTGAACTCTTCGTGCTCACCGGCGATGACCTGCGCCGCCGGCTGCCCGCGCTGATCGCCGCGCTCACCGAGCGTCAGGTGGCGATCGAGAGCGTGGCGCTGACCAGTTCCTCGCTTGAGGACGCGTTCCTGGCCCTGACCCGCGCGGAGGTGTCGAACCGATGACCACGACCACTGGGCCGGCCGCACCCGCCTGGCACGGCACCGGCCTGACCGCGACCCTGCGCCGCGAGTTCCTGCTGCTCACCCGTAACCGCACCAACCTGTTGTTGGCGATCGTGCCGACAGCGGTCTACATCACGTTGTTCGCCACCTCCCTGACCGACCTGATCGGCTCGGTCACCTACCGGGGACAGCAGATCGGGTACGCCGACTTCGCGGTACCGGCGCTGATGTTCTCGTCCCTGCTCGCTGCCGCGACCACGTCCGGGACCGCGCTCTTCCAGGAACGGATGAGCGGCATGTCGCTGGAGCTGTGGTCCTATCCGCTGACCCGAGGCCAGTACGTGCTCGGCAAGCTGCTGGCTGGTTCGGCGCTGGTGCTCGCCCAGACACTCTCCGCGCTCGCGGTGACCGCGCTGCTGTTTCAGGGACGCTGGGCGGCCGACAGGTGGTTCGCGCTGCTGTGCGGCGCGCTGGTCGCGGCATGCGCCTTCAACGGGCTGTACCTGCTGCTGGCCACCCTGGTACAGGACTTTCAGCGGTTCACCGTGCTGATCAACGTCCTTGCGCCGGTGCTGCTCTTCGCCAGCCCGTCGTTCTACCCGATCGATGCGATGGGTACGCCGCAACGCTGGCTGGCCGCGATCAACCCGGTGACGTACGGAGTGACCGCGCTACGCGAGGCGCTGCTGTACGGTTTCGCGTCCGCGCTCCCGTACCTGCTGCTGCTCGCCGCAGCCGCCCTGGTCTCGATCGCCCTCGTCGGCAGGTCGCTGGCCCGGCAGGCCCGCGGTCTCTGAGCAGGCTGCGGCCAGACCTGGGCGGTGACCGGCGTGGGTCGGACGGATCAGGCCGCGAAAGCGTCGAGATGGGCCGAAGGCCAACTGGGCGGGCCGGTGCCGAGGGCACCGGTCCGCCCAGTTGACTGGTCTGCCGGGCTCAGTTCCCCGTGCAGGTGGCGGTGGCACCGCTGCCGTTACCGGTGCCCTGGAATCCGAAACTGGTGGTCTGACCGGCGGCCAGTCGTCCGTTGTAACTCTGGTTCGTGACGGTGATGGTGCCGCTGGTGCCGCTGTTCACACCGTTCCACATCGAGCTGACCGACGCTCCGTTCGGCAGGTTGAGGGTGACCCGCCAGCCGGTGAGTGCGGTGCTTCCAGCCGTGACGTTGACGTTGGCGACGAATCCACCGTTCCACTGGTCCTGCACCGCGTAGACGGCGGTACAGGCGGGGGTCCCGCCCGGCGGGGTGGTCGGCGGACTGCTGGGCGGGGTGGTCGGTGGGGTGGTGGGCGGCGGAGTGGTGGGCGGCGGGTCGCCGTCGAGGGTCAGGTTCTTCTGCTGGACGCTCCACTGGCTGCGGCACAGGCCGCAGTTGGACCCGACGAAGTTGGTACCGGCGGTGGTGTCGCCCTTCAGCCGCCATTTGAGGTAGAGCACCGCCACCCGCCCGAACTCGCCTCCGTTGGGCTGGTCGTAGGTGCCGCCGTGGCCGACGTTCAGGTTGCCCATGAAGGCGGGCAGCCCGGCCGGCAGCTTGCCCCAGTCGTCAATGGCGTTCGGGTAGGCGATGTCGCTGGGCCCGCCGATGAAGTATGCGATCGGCTTGGTCAGTCTCCGGAGCTGATAGTCGTCGGCATCATTCAACAAGCCGCTGCTGAAGATGCCGGTCGTGGTGACCCGGGGGTCGTTCGAGACGGCGTAGGCCTCCAACCCTCCGCAGGAGAAGCCCGCCACGGCGACCTTGGACGTGTCGAGTTTGCCGTAGTACTTGCTGCCCTGCCGGGAGTTCTCGGCGACGGCCCAGTCGATGGACTGGGTGAGCATCTGGGAGGTGGTGGAGCCGGATCCGTTCGGGGCGCCGTTGGCGATGGCGAGGAAGCCGTGGGAGGCGATCTCGCGGAGGAAGTTGCCCTGCGACAGGCCGTTTGCGGAGCAACCGCCGTTGCCCCAGACCAGGATGGGAAGGCGCTCGGCCGGCAGTGTCTGGGGCCGAAAGATGGTGTGATTGGCCAGGCTGGCCGAGGTCTCGTAATCGGCGGGATAGGGACCGGAACCACCGACCGCGGCACCGGCCGGTGACGCGCCCAGCGCCACGATCACGGCGGTGGCCGGGACGATCGCGGTTACCAGGCCGGCGTAGATCTTCGATCTCCTGCTCATGCACCCTCCAGCGGATGTCGGGACGGGCGCTCCCTGCGGTGGTGGTGGCGGTGGTTCATTCGCATCCCGACCCCGGTGACCAGCGCTGGCCACGGGTCAGGTCGATGCGCGCGCGGACCGCCCGGCCGCGGTCCCCACAGGCAATCCGATGGGAGCTGTGTGCAGTTACTATCACTCCCGCAACGAAAAGTGTCAATGTTCGGCCTCGTCACCCGGACCCCGGTCGCCGTCAGCCCCGCAGGGGGTGAGCTGCCGTACTTCCACCGGTCGGCTCCGGCCGGATGGGGTCGCGCGAGGCCTGGAAGTGTGTGATCCACGAGGCGGCGTCCGGCCAGTACGGCGTCGCCACCTGGACCAGACGCGCCTGGGCGAGCGCCCCGAGCGCGGAATGGATGTCGAGAAACGTGTCTCTGGCCTGCTGGCGAGGCCAGGGCGTGGGCAGCAGATGGTTCGGCAGATCCGGATCGATGTCCGGGAACTTCCGCCAGGAATCCATGGCGGAGGTTCGGGCGACCAGCGCCCGGGCGGCGTCCACCTCACCGTTACGCGCGGCTGCTCGCAGCTCCGCGTACTGCTCGATGAAAGCCGTGTAGGCAGCGGCGAGTGCGGTCAGGTCGTACGCGGAGGCCGGGCCGTGGGGCCCGGACTCCTCGTCGAAGCGTACGTGCATGATCGACCACCGGGCGTCCCCGACGGAGTGCAGCAGTTCGTTGAGCGTCTCCCGCACCGGCCCGGCCTCGCGTCCGGGCCGGATCCACACGCTGTCGTACAGGCCCACGAACCGCAGTGCGCTCAACGACCTGCGCACTGCGTGGCGAGCCGCCTGGCCGGAGCTTGGAATCGAGAAGGAGACCATCACCCATTCACCGGTCCACCGTGGCGGCTGGGCACCGAAGTTCAGGAAGTGCTGCATCCGGGAGCGATGCTTGGCGATCGCCTGCGAGGTGAGGTGATAGACCGGTGGTCGTCCGTTGCCTCGCGTCGCGATGAGACCGCGCTTGACCAGCCGGGACAACGCCGCCCGGGCACTGGCCTCGCTCACCCCGAACTCACGCAGCATCGCGATGACCGCCGTCGACGGCAGATCGGCATCCGAGGAGTCGAGATACTCGCCGAGCAGGGTGGTCAGCAGATGTTGCGGACTGGAACCGATCTGAGCCCGGGGAATTCGGACCTCGTCGGCGGGCTCCTGGGCGTTCACCTCAACAGCCTGCATCACCCCCTGGCTCATCAGCTCGCCGGCCGTGGGTGAACCGGCCGTGACGGCTACGCGCCCTGCCCCTGGTTCTGCATCAGGCCGCCGTCCATGAAGTACGTCGAGCCGGTCACGTAGTCGGCGTCGTCGCTGGCCAGGAAGACGGCGAGCTTGGCGATCTCCTCCGGCTGCGCGGCCCGCTTCCACGGGATCGACTGCACCTGTTCCTCCAGGAACTTCGGGTCGTCGATGGCTTGCTGGTTGAACGGGGTGAGCACCATGCCCGGCCCGATGTTGTTGACGTTCATGTGCATCGGAGCGACCTCCAGGGCGATGCTCTTGGCCAGTTCGAGCATGCCGCCCTTGCTGGCGTCATAGTCCGAGCCGCCGGCCCGGGCCACCTCCTGGTGTACCGAGGTGATGTTGATTATTTTGCCGTGTCCGCCCTGGTCGCGGCGGTGCCGAATGAAGCGCCGACAGCAGAAGAACATCCCGTACAGGTTGGTCCGGATCGCCCGGTCCCAGGTCTCGGTGTCCAGGTCGGCAACCGGGATACCGGAGGCGTCCACGCCCGCATCGTTCATCAGGATGTCCAGCCGGTCGAACTCCGCAAGGGCCTCGTCGAACATCGCCTCAACCTGATGCTCGACGCTGATGTCGCCCTGGACCACGACGGCCCGCCGACCAGCCTTCTCGATCTCGGCCTTCGTGTGGTTCGCGCCCGCGTGATCGTGCAGGTAGTGCACCACGACGTCAGCACCCTCGCGGCCGAACTCGATCGCGGTGGCCTGTCCGATTCCCGAGTCCGAGCCGGTGATCAAAGCGGTCCTGCCCGCCAGCCGTCCGGTCATCAGAACTCCCTCCCTCACTGCCGGTCGCGGCTTACCCGCCTGCCCCGGCCCTAACCGAGCGGGATGGCAGCCGGCGCACGGTGTTCCGTGCCGCCGTCCGGCCGCGGTGCGTCCCTACCGTGCGATCCCGGTCTCCACCTGGTCGATGACCCAGGCGGCGTTGATCAAGCCGATGTGGGACAACGCCTGGGGGAAGTTCCCGATCTGGCTACCGTCGCTGTGGTCGATCTCCTCCGACAGCAGGCCGAGATCGTTTGCCCGGGCGGTCACGCTGTCGAAGATCTGCCGGGCCGCGTCGATCCGCCCGGCCAGCGCCAACGCCTCGACCAACCAGTACGAGCAGACGATGAAGGCACCCTCATCTCCTGCTCCCGTCCAGCGCTGCACAAGACCGTCCCGGGTCAGGTCGCGTTCGATGGCCCGCACCGTGGCGAGGACCCGCTCGTCGTCGCCGGGCAGGAACCCGAGGATCGGCATGCCGAGCACGCTGGCATCGAGATGGTCGGACCCGAACGCGCCGGTGAAGGCCCCGCTCGCCGCGTGCCAACCCTCGTCGAGGATTGCCGCGCGTACCTCCTCCCTGGCCTTGGACCACCGGGGGATCGCCGCCTCGGCGTTGAGATCCCGCGCCAGTTTGACGGCCCGGTCCAGGGCCACCCAGCACGCCAGCTTCGAGGTCAGGTAGTGCCGCTCGCCCTCGCGCCCTTCCCAGATGCCGGCATCCGGCTGCCGCCACGTGTCGGCGGCCCGGTCGGCCAGTGACCGAAGCAGGTCCACGGCAGCGGGCGACAGGTCCGCGATCTGGTCCCGCAGGACCCACGCGCATTCCAGCACCTCACCGAGAACGTCGAGCTGCTTCTGCTGCCAGGCGTCGTTGCCGATCCGCACCGGCCGGCTGCCGCGGTGGCCCGCCAGGTGTTCCAGGGTGTGCTCGGTCAGATCACGCTCGCCGGCAGCGCCGAACATGATCGGTACGTGGTCGTCCCCGCTGACCGACCCCATCGACGCGGCCATCCAGTCGAAGAACCTGCGCGCCTCGTCGGGGCAGGCGGCGACCCACAGCGCCTTGAGCGTGAAGCTGCCGTCGCGTAGCCAGGCGAACCGGTAGTCCCAGTTCGCCGTGCCGCCGACCTCCTCCGGCAGCGAGGTGGTGGCCGCGGCGACCACGGCACCGGTCGGCTGGTAGGTCAACGCCTGCAACACCAGGGCGCTACGCCGGACCTGCTCGCGGTAGGGGCCCTGGTAGCCCTGGTGGATGCGATCCCACGACTGCCAGGCCTCGATGGTGTCACGTAGGGCGGCACGGCCGTCCAGTGGCACGATCTGCTCGTCGGCGGCGCGGCGGTGGTGCAGCGCGAGCAGCGCGCTGTCCCCCTCGGCCAGCGTGAATCGTCCGGTCACCACTGGGCCGTCGATGTCCAGCTCACGATCGCCGGTCAGGACCAGGCGGTCGGCTCCCCCGGATATCTCGATCCCCGCCGGCACCTCGGCGATCGAGGGACTTGTCAGCCCGTACTCCGGCCGGGCCGCGACCTCGATCACGACCTCCACCGTGCCGGAGATCGTCTCGAGTTGCCGCAGCAGGACGTGGGGGGACGTGAAGCCGATCCCGTGACCTCGTTCACCGAAGCCGAGACCGAGGGCGTCCGTGAGACGCAGGACACCGTCCTGGGTGTGGAACTCCGTACGGAGCACCATCGTCCCGTCCAGGTACTGCCGGACAGTCGTGTACGGTCCGGCCGGCCGGATCGACCAGTGGCCACCGGTAGCGCCGAGCAGACGCGCGAAGACGCTAGGCGCATCGAATCTGGGCGGACACCACCAGTCCACCGACCCGTCCGAGGAGACCAGCGCGCTGCCCTGACAGTCGCCGAGCAGCGCGTAGTCGCTGATCACAGCCACACCCCGCGCGTACCCGCGGTGATGCCCGACATGCCATCGGCGGCGCTACTCCGGGCGCTCGCCCGCGCTTTCCGTGCGCCCCCGAGCCGCGGGCGAGCCTACTGCGAACGGGTGGCGGAGCCGCCGCATCGCTTCTTCGCTGCCATCGACACGAGCGCCCGAAACGTCGGACTCGTCGAGGGTGGGTACGGCGAGAAACAGCGCCGAACCGGGCTTGCCCTTCGATGCCATGCAGATCCTTCTTTGGAGAGCGGAGCGCAGGTGCTGCGCGAGATGAACCGCCGGGGACGTCGTGACCTCCGACGTTCGTTACCAGCCTGACAGGCGGCCTCCCGGTCGCGGACGACTGTCCGCCAACACCGACAGTACCCGCCTCCGGCGTCCGCGATACCCCCTGGCCGGTTCCGAACCGGACCCCGCGTATCTGCTGTTGGCTTGGTCAGCGGCGGTCGAGGGCCGACTGTAGGCGTTGGATGAGCGTCTTGCGGCCCTTGCCTGCGCATTCCTCGCGTAGCGCCGCCCTGAGCTGACCGGTGTCGAGGTCGCGAACGTGCCGGGTCGCCTCGGCGACCGGCAGGTCGGTGAGCGACACGGACGACGCGGCGCTTCGACGCGCGCGCTTGGCCGGGCCGGTGTTGGCGACGTACTGCTTGCCGGACTTCGACGCCTTCCGCTTCTTCACGTCGGTCTCGCGTCGCTGCTCCGCGGAGAGCTGGTTCCAAGCCTGGTCAGGCAGGTAACGGTCGGTTTCGCCGTCGTGTCGCGCTCGCGTGCCGCCCTGCCTGGTCCGCCACTTCTGGTCCCCCCATTGCTGCAGGGACTTCTGCCGCTCGTCCTTCGGGCCCTGATAGCCGCCGCCGCGCTTCTGGTACTCCTTGGTGAGCAGCTGCGACTTGCGCGCCGACCACTGCCCCGGTCGGCCGCCCCGGTCGGACGCCTTGATCTCTTCCTTGAGCTGTTCGCGCAGCTCGGGCTTCGTGTACCGCGCCATGTGCGCCGGGTACCCGCGACCGCGCCCCGTACGCACCGGCGTCAGGTTCATCGGCACCTGACCCCGGACGAGCCCGCCCGAGCGCAGCCGCGCATCGGACGGGCTCGCGGAGGATCACCGCTTACTGGCCGTAGGCCTTCTCGGTCCAGCCGAGCGAACCGATCGGACCGCCCTTGATGTCCGTGCCGTCGCTGTCGGTCTTGTTGGCGTCGAAGTGCACGGAGACCGACCCGTTGGCCTTGATCCCGAGCAGCGGCCGACCGTTGGGGTGCTCCGCACAGTAGCCCGTGCTGAGGCTGGTGAAGGGCGCCCAACCAACCGACCGCAGCACCTTCGAGGTGATCGTCTTCGGGGTGGCCCGGTTGACACGCCACTCCTTCAGTTGTCCGTTGGTCTTGGTGCCGATCAGGACATCCACCGCAGCGTTGCCCGTGCCCCCGCTGCGCTCGTAGACCAGGGTGTTTACGGTGTTCCAGCCGGTGCTGGCGAGCTTCACCGGCGCGGAGAGCGTGAACTCACCATCCACGTAGGTCTCGGTGTAGCGGTAGAGCGACGTGCCCGCCACCCGGTACAGGTACGGGGACGCCGTCGCCAGGATGCGGGTGTCGGCGAACCCGCTCTTGAGGCGGGTGGCACTCTTCGCCGTGACTCGCCACTCGCCGTCGACCAGCTCACCCTGGCGTCGCACCAGGTAGAGCCAGCCGTCGGTCGGGTGGACGGCGTACTCGGTGCTGCGGAAGATGGTGTCGTCACCGGCGGCGCCGAGCTGCTGATGCGCCGACGGCACCCAGCCGAGAACGTCGTCGGTGTAGGCCTTGGTGCTGGTCTCGCCGCCCGAGTAGCCGTAGCTGAGGCGCTGCCCGTCGGAGCGGTACGCCGCAGTGAAGGCACTGCAGTCCGCCGGGACGTCACTGAGCGCCGCCTTCGCCGGCCGGGCTGGCCCGACGACTCCGGCCACGGCGAGACCGGTCGCGAGAACGGTCAACGCCGTCGCGGCAGCCGCGATGGTTTTGGGCATGAGGGACAGATCCTCCAGATGGTGCGTCGCAGGCGGGCACTCGGATAGGAAATCCGGACCGCCGAACCTTACGGCGGCGCCCGCACAATCCCCGCACATCTGGCGCATACGGCATCGCGCAACGGCCCGTTGCTACTGTGACCTCCGCACAGGTTGAGGATCAAGCTAAGGGCGGGCTCACGACCCGCGGACCGCCTCGATTATCGTCTCGGCGATCTCGCTCGGCTGGGACACCGCCATCGCGTGCGAGCCGCCGACGATCTCCCGCTGGCCCCGTGGTTCGGCCCGCTCGGCCATGAATCGGTGCGCGGCGACCGGGATGTTCCGGTCGGCGTCCCCGAAGATGAACCAGCTGGGCAGCGATCGCCAGGCGGGGGCTCCGGAGAGCCCGTCGCCCAGGGCCTGTTCGGTGATCGGCCGCTGGGTCCGGGCCATGAGCGCGGCAAGGTCGGGCGGCACATCGGCGGCGAACTGCGCGTGGTAGGCATCCTGGCCGATCGCCACCTCGTTGCCGCCGGTCGACACCGGGTACTGCACCAGCGTGCCGGCGAGCGTGCTGCCCGGGAACTTGCCGGACAGCGACAAGGCCGACTCACCGGTTTCCGGCGCGAATGCGTTGACGTACACGAGGGCGCGCACCGATGCCTCGTCAGCGGCAGCCTGCGTGATCACCATCCCGCCGTACGAGTGGCCGACCAGAATGACCGGCCCGCCGATCCCCCGTATCACGTCTCGCACGTACGCGGCGTCGCCCGCGACGCCCCGCAGCGGATTGGCGGCCGCCACCACGTCGTAGCCAGCGCCGAGCCGCTCGATCACGCCGTTCCAACTCGCCGACTCGGCGAACGCGCCGTGCACGAGGACGACAGTGGGCTGAGAATCGGGCATGACGCTGCGCTCCCTCACTCCGTGACGATGTTCACCGCCGGCCTCGACGGTGCGCCTGAATACCCGCCAGACAGGGGTGAAACCGGCCGGCAGGGCTCAGCAGGGCGACCGGGCGTCAGCACAGGGCTGGTGCGATGTCGACGGCGGTACCGGGATCGCGGCTCAAGGCGCGGTATCGGAATACGGCCGGGCGCCGGCGATGAACGTGTCGAGGGCCGGCCCGTGCAGCACGCCGCCGGGCAGCTGATCGCGCAGCGCCCGTACCACCAGGCGGGCAACGGGCAGTCGGCGCGGGCGCGCCGCCGCGGCGAGCACCACGTTGCCGTACCGCCGGCCGCGCAACATCCGCCGGTCGGCGACCACGCAGACGTCGGCGAAGACCGACCGCAGGTTGGCCGCCTGCACCCGGGTGAAGGACAGCGGCGGCAGGTCGGTGACATTGAGCAGGTAGATGCCGTCCGGCCGCAGCACCCGAGCCACCTGGGCGGCGAAGGCCACGGTGGCCACGTGCGGCGGCATCCGGGCCGCCCGGTAGATGTCGGCGAGCACCAGGTCGTACGCCCCGGCGGGCGCGGCGGCAACCGCCTCCTGAGCATCTGCGACGTGGAGCTCGACGCCGACCGGACGCGGCGGCAGGGCGCGTGCCACCAACTCGACCACAGCGGGATCCCGCTCCACCACCAGTTGCGCCGAGCCGGGCCGAGTCGCGGCGACAAAGCGCGGCAGCGTCAGCGCACCGCCGCCGAGATGCAGCACGTCCAGTGGATCACCGGCCGGCGCGGCGAGGTCGATCACGGCGGCCATCCGGCGGACGTACTCGAAGTGCAGGTACGTGGGATCGACGACATCCACGTACGACTGCTCGACACCGCCGGCCAGCAGCGTGCGCCCGGTCGGCCGGGCCGGATCGACGGCCAGTTCAAGGCGCTCCTCGGCCTCCATGCACACGCAGGCTAGTGGGCACGCGGCAGGCCGGCGAGGCTGGGTGGACGACGCCGGTCGACTGGTCTTCCGAGTCGGCCCACTGGTACGGATCCCCATACTCCACTACCATCAGCCATCGATACGTCACGATGAGTCGATCATCCGGCTGGTTTGCGGGTGATTCGGTCTGCTTTGGGGGTTGACCAATGCCAGACGTCACCGGGGTCACCGCGCGGCCGTACCCGTTCAGCCCTCCCGACCGACTCAACCTCGACCCCCTCTACGCCGAGTTGCGGCGGGTCGAACCGCTCACCCGGGTGCGCCTGCCGTTCGGCGAGGCGGCCTGGCTCGCCACCCGGTACGCCGACGTGCGGATGGTCCTCGGTGACGCAAGATTCAGTCGGGCGGCCAGCGTCGGCCGGGACGAGCCGCGACTCACCCCGAGGCAGATCGAGGGCGGCATCCTGTCCATGGATCCGCCGGAGCACACCCGGCTACGGCGACTGGTCGCCAAGGCTTTCACCGCGCGTCGGGTCGAGCAGCTCCGGCCCCGGACCCGGCAGATCGCCGACGAACTGGTCGACGCCATGGTGACGGCCGGGCCACCGGCCGATCTGGTCGAGCACTTCGCCACTCCGCTGCCGATCCAGGTGATCTGCGAGCTGCTCGGGGTGCCGTTCGCCGACCGGCACCTGTTCCACGTCTGGTCGGAGGCGATCGTCTCGACCACCTCGCTGTCGCCCGAGCAGATTCACGATTACCTCGACAACCTGTACGGCTACATCGGCGAACTCGTCCAGCAACGGCGCCGGGAGCCCACCGACGACCTGATCTGCGCGATGGTGCGGGCGCGCGACGAGCACCAGGACCGGTTCACCGAGCAGGAGGTCGTGCAGCTTGCCGCTGGGCTGCTCGCCGCCGGCCACGAGACCACCGTCACCCAACTGCCCAACTTTGCGTACGTCCTACTCACCCACCCGGACCAGCTGGCTTGGCTGCGGGCCGAGCCGGCCCGGTTACCGACCGCGATCGAGGAGCTGATGCGGTACGTCCCGCTCGGGGTGGCGTCCGCGTTCGCGCGGTACGCCACCGAGGACGTCGAGGTCGGCGGGGTGCTGGTGCGGGCCGGGGAGCCGGTGATCGGCTCTCTCTCGTCGGCGAACCGGGACGAGACCGTGTTCGTCGACCCCGATCGACTCGATCTCGGCCGCGCGACAAACCCGCACATCGGATTCGGGCACGGTGTCCACCACTGCCTGGGCGCCCAGCTCGCCCGGATGGAGCTACAGGTCGGGATCGGCACCCTGGTGGCTCGGTTGCCCGAGCTGCGGATCGCCGTGCCCGAGTCGGAGTTGACCTGGAAAAGCGGGATGATCGTCCGAGGTCTGGCGCGGATGCCGGTGACCTGGTGAGCACCGGCTGGCGGATCGAGGTCGACACCGATCGCTGCATCGGTTCGGGCAGCTGCGTGGGCATGGCACCGGCCCACTTCCGGATGGAGTCGGGACTGGCCGCCCCGGTATCGGCCACCGTCGAGGAGAACGAGGCGGTGATCGACGCTGCGGAGTCATGCCCGGTCGAGGCGATCGCCGTACGCGACGACGACGGCACGGTGATCGCACCGTCCTGACCCGACAGACGCTTGACCCTCTCTCCCTTCGCTCAGTAAGTTAGCTAACTAACTGAGTTAAGGGAGAGGTTGGTGAATCGTCAACCCGACAAACGCAGCCGGCTGATCGACGCCGCCGTCCGGATCGTGCATGAGCAGGGATTCGCGCGCACCACGCTGGCGGACATCGCCGGCGCGGCCGAGGTGCCGCTGGGCAACGTCTACTACTACTTCAAGACCAAGGACGCCATCGGCGAAGCTCTCGTCGCCCAACACGCTGGGCACTACGCCACGCTGCGTAAGCAGTGGACCCAGAGCGGTGATGCGCGGTCACGACTGGTGGCGTTCGTGCAGATGACGGTCGACAACCGCGCGGCGCTGGCCCGCAGCGGCTGCCCGGTCGGCACCCTCTGCGCCGAGCTGAACAAGGTCGGCGGCCCCCTGGCCGAGCAGACCGGCGCCATCTTCACCGAGTTGCTGGGCTGGCTGGAGGAGCAGTTCCGCGTGCTCGGTCGGGACGCCGACGCGGCCGACCTGGCCCTGCACCTGCTTTCCGCGTTGCAGGGCGTGTCGCTGATCGCCCACAGCCTCGGCGACCCCGACTACGTCAACCGGGAGACCTCCAGGCTTACCGCCTGGATCGAAAACCTGTAATCCCCTCGGCTACCGCAAGGAGCAACCGTGACTGTTTCACAGCCCGACCCGACCGGTGTCCTGGCGTCGGTCAGGATGGACATCGCCCTGCCGATCCGGCCGAGGTCGGCCGGCAGCCCGACCGAGGCGACGGCATGAGCCAACAACCGCGTACCACGCGAGTCCTGGTCACCGGCGCCACCGGATTCCTCGGCCGCAACATCCTCGCCGCGCTGGCCGCGCGGCCCGATGTCACCCTCATCGCCGCCTGCCGCACGCCCGATCGGCTTCCCGCGGCCTTCTCCGGCGAGACGCGGGTCGGCGACCTGCGCGACCCCGAGTACCGCAGAGCGGTCGTCGACAACGTGGACGTCGTCTGCCACGCCGGCACCTGGGGTGCCTTCTGGGGCCACGCCGAGCTGGAGCGCCGCCAGTTCTTCGAGCCCAATCGGGACCTCATCGACCAGGCGATCGACCGGGGCGTCCGCCGCTTCGTCCAGACCAGCACGATCGCGATGGCCGCGCGCCCCGCCGACGGCGGCCCGATCGACGACTTCACCCCGACCCGCCGCACCGGTTTCTGGCCCCACCTCGACCGACTCATCGACCTCGACGACCACATGCGCCGCCGCAGCGATCGTGGCACGCAGATGGTCACCATGCGCCTCGGGCACTTCGTCGGCGCCGGCAACGCCCTCGGTATGGTGCCGGCTCTCGTACCCCGGCTTCGCACCCGCCTCGTGCCCTGGCTCGCCGGGGGACGGGCTCGGCTCGCACTCGTCGGCGGCAGCGACCTGGGGGAGGCGTTCGCGCTGGCTGCGACCGCCGACGGGCTCGACGACTATGAATCGTTCAACATCTGCGGCCCGACCTCGCCCACCGCCCGCGAAGTCATCCAGTTCATCGCCGACGAGACCGGCTCCCCGCGCCCCTGGTTCAGCGTCCCGTACGCCGCCGGCTACGCCTTCGCCTGGCTGATGGAGAAGTTGCACCCCGTCCTGCCCGGCTCCGAACCCTTCCTGACCCGCTCTCTCGTGCACGTCTCCGAGGACTGGGACTGCCCCTCCGACCACGCCGCTCGCACACTCGGCTACACCCCGCGCGAGGACTGGCGGAACGCCGTCCGCGCATCCCTCAGCGAAGCCGGGGCCGCCGGTTACCCCTGGCCCCGCCTCGCTCAACCCGCGTAAGCGACGAAGGAGACGACACCGTCGTCATGGGAAAAATCCACAACGGACAGCTCCTGGCCCGGCTCGACCTCACCACCATAACCGGGGAACCGGTCCAGATTCCCGACCCGGATCACCTGGTCCACCTGCAATTCCGCCGCTTCGCCGGCTGCCCCATCTGCAACCTGCACCTGCGATCCATCACCCGACGACATGACGAGATCGTCGCCGCTGGCATCCGCGAGGTCGTCGTCTTCCACTCCACCGTCGCCGCCATGCAGCCGTACCAGGGCGACCTGCCGTTCGCCACCGTCGCCGATCCAGACCGTCGCCTCTACGTCCGCTTCGGCGTCGACACCTCCCCGTGGGCGGTGCTGCACCCACGAACCTGGATCGCAGCCCTGCGTGGGGTAGCCACCGGCAAGGCCGCACCCCCTGGGCGCGGGGAAAGTGCCCTCGGCCTGCCCGCCGACTTCCTCATCGGCACCGATGGCCGCGTCCTCGCCCACAAGTACGGCCACCATGCCGATGATCAATGGAGCGTCGACGACCTGCTCCACCTCGCCCACCGCCGGTCGTACCCGACGTCCTAGGACCGAGTGGCGGCCGTCAGCCCTTCGAAGCGTCGTGGCTGGCGGCACCGCCTCGGCACCGATCAACGGCCGAAAAACTACCGGTCGACCACCGAAACTACCGGTTGAAAACCATGGATTTATCTGCCAGCCTGAGAGCCATCGATCGATGTGATCGCTAACATGCCGCCCAGCCCCTTGGAGGCACCGCACTAGCACACCAGGCCCCCACCACCTGCCAGGTCACCACATCCACCACCTCAGGCCCAACGTCCGCCATCACCCCGGCGGCCGACCTGGCCAACTCATCGCACCCACCACCTACTGGTCAGGCGACCAGAGCCGACTCGCCTCCGGGCGGTCGTCGGACGTGAGTCCCGGCTCCGGCCGGCGGTCTCAGCATCGTGGTTGCCCGCCGTCCGAGCGGAGCCTGCCACCACACAGCGACCGAGTTTCGTATCCCATCACTGGAGGATCAGCATGATCTCCCGGACCCGTCCCTCCGGGCGTCGACTTCGAACGCTCTCTGTCTCCGGAAGTGCCGCGATAGTTGCGGCCCTCGTCGTATCGTTGCTGCCCAGCCTCGCCCACGCCGCCGAGACCACCCTGGCTGCGGCTGCGGGGCAGTCCGGCCGGTACTTCGGTGCCGCGGTAGCGGCGAACAAGCTCAGCGACGGCGCGTACACGACGATCCTGAACCGCGAGTTCAACAGCGTCACGCCCGAGAACGAAATGAAGATCGACGCGACCGAGCCGCAGCAGAACAACTTCACGTTCGGCAACGCGGACCGGATCGTCAACCACGCCCTCTCCCGGGGCTGGAAGGTCCGGGGTCACACCCTGGCCTGGCACTCGCAGCAGCCTGGCTGGATGCAGCAGATGGAAGGCTCGGCGCTGCGGTCGGCCATGCTCAACCATGTCACCCGGGTCGCGTCCTACTACCGCGGCAAGATCGACTCTTGGGACGTGGTCAACGAGGCGTTCGAGGACGGCAACAGCGGCGCACGCCGTAACTCGAACCTGCAGCGCACCGGCAACGACTGGATCGAGGCCGCGTTCCGGGCCGCCCGGGCCGCCGACCCGGA
>NZ_BOPD01000048.1:0-40303 GCF_016863575.1 Micromonospora sediminimaris | reverse complement strand
ATGTCGGGCGATCACGGCGACGGGAAGGCCCGACATACCGCAAGCCGTGACCGATCCTCCACCGACGGGGCGACGGGGCGAGGGGGCGTTGGCGCGGTCAGTCGGTGATGGTGGCGGAGCCGAGGACGATGTCGCCGGCGGGGTCGGGGCGGTAGGCGACGATGGCCTGGCCGGCGGCGACGCCGCGCACCGGGTGGCGCAGGTCGGCGTGGAGGGTGTCGCCGGCCACCGTGACGGCGGCGGGCACCACCACGCCGTGGGCGCGTAGCTGGACCTCGCACTCGATCGGGCCGTCGGGTCGCGGCCCACCGGTCCAGACCGGGCGGGTGGCCCGGACCGTCGAGACCTCCAGCGCCTCGGCGGGGCCGACGGTGACGGTGTTCGTCTTCGGCGTGATGGAAAGCACGTAGCGGGGCCGGCCGTCCGGGGCCGGCCGGTCCAGGTGCAGACCGCGCCGCTGGCCAACGGTGTACGCGTACGCACCGGCGTGCTGCCCCACCACCGCACCGGTGGTGGCGTCGACCACGTCGCCGGGCGTCTCGCCGAGGCGCCCGGCCAGGAAGCCGCGGGTGTCACCGTCGGCGATGAAGCAGATGTCGTGCGAGTCCGGCTTGTCGGCGACGGCGAGACCACGCTCGGCGGCCTCCTGTCGGACCTGCGCCTTGGTCGAGTCCCCCAGCGGGAAGATCGAGCGGTCCAACTGCTCGCGGGTGAGCACCGCCAGCACGTACGACTGGTCCTTGGCCGCGTCGACGCTGCGGCGCAGCAGGCCGTCGGGGCCGAGCCGGGCGTGATGACCAGTCACCACCGCGTCGAACCCCAGGGCCACCGCCCGGTCCAGCACCGCGGCGAACTTGATCTTCTCGTTGCAGCGCAGGCACGGGTTGGGGGTACGCCCCGCCGCGTACTCGGCGACGAAGTCGTCCACCACGTCGGCGTGGAAGCGGTCGGCCATGTCCCAGACGTAGAACGGGATGCCGAGCACGTCGGCGGCCCGCCGGGCGTCCCGCGAGTCTTCCAGGGTGCAGCAGCCCCGGGCACCTGTGCGGTAGGTCTGCGGGTTGCGGGCCAACGCCAGGTGCACGCCGGTCACGTCATGCCCGGCCTGCACCGCCCGCGCCGCCGCCACGGCGGAATCCACGCCGCCGGACATCGCCGCCAACACCCTCACCCGGACCACTCTCCCTTCCCACCGAGCCTATCTCCGCCCGCCACCGGGATCAGCGGGGCGTACGCGGGGCCGCCGCCCGCCGGGCCCGTTCCACGGCCCCCGGGAGAGCGGCGATGAGCGCGTCGATGTCCTCGGTGGTGCTGGTGTGGCCGAGGGAGAACCGCAGCGACGAGCGGGCCCGGTCGTCGTCCGCACCCATCGCCAGCAGCACGTGGGAGGGCTGTGCCACCCCGGCCGAGCAGGCCGAGCCGGTCGAGCAGGCGATGCCCTGGGCGTCCAGCAGGAGCAGCAGCGCGTCCCCCTCGCAACCGGGGAAGGAGAAGTGCGCGTTGCCGGGCAGCCGGTCGGTCGGGTCGCCGTTGAAGACCACCTCGGGGACCGCTTGGCGGACCCGCCCCACCAGGTCGTCGCGGAGCGCGGCCAGCCCGGCCGCGTACTCCTGCTGGCCCTTGACGGCCGCTTCGACGGCGACCGCGAAGGCGACGATGCCGGCCGCGTCGAGGGTGCCGGAACGGACGTCCCGCTCCTGCCCCCCGCCGTGCAGCAGGGGTACCGCCGGCACGTCCCGGCCCAGCAGCAACGCGCCGACCCCGACCGGGCCGCCGAGCTTGTGACCGGTCACGGTGAGCGCGGCGACGCCGCTGGCGGCGAAGTCGACAGGCACCTGACCGACCGCCTGGATGGCGTCGGTGTGGAACGGCACGCCGTACTCGGCGGCCACGGCGGCCAACTCGCCGATCCGCTGGACGGTGCCGACCTCGTTGTTGGCCCACATGGCGGTGACCAGCGCCGCCCGGTCGCCGTGTTCGGCCAGCTCGGCGCGGAGCGCGTCGGGGTGCAGCCGCCCGGCCCCGTCGACGGGCAGCCAGCCCACCTCGGCGCCCTCGTGCCGGTCCAGCCACTCCACCGCGTCGAGGACGGCGTGGTGTTCGACGGCACTGGAGATCACCCGGCGCCGCCCGGCGTCGGCAGCCCGGCACGCCCAGAAGATGCCCTTCACCGCGAGGTTGTCACTCTCGGTGCCCCCACCAGTGAAGATCACCTCGGACGGCCGGGCACCCAGCGCGGCGGCCACCCGCTCCCGCGACTCCTCCACCCGGCGACGGGCGCGCCGGCCGGACGCGTGCAGAGAAGACGCGTTGCCGACCTCGCGGGCGGTCGCGACGTACGCCTCCAATGCCTCGTCGAGCATCGGAGTGGTCGCGGCATGATCCAGGTAAGCCATCACAGTTCAGCCTAACGACCACTCCGATGCCGACCGCAGACCGGATTACCTGGCGGGACGTCAGACCGGTGCGGCGGTCACCACGATGTTGTCCCGGTAGCGGCGGGCGTCGGCGTCGAAGGGCCCACCACAGGTGATCAGCGTCAGCCGGGGACGCCCGTCGCGGGCGAAGTACCGCTCCAGCGGAATCTTCGTCTTGTCGTACTCCTCCCGGGCCACCACCCGGTAGGTCCGCTCGGTCCCGTCTTCACCGGTGGCCGTCACGGTGTCGCCAGGTGCCAGTTCCCGTAGCCGGTAGAAGGCGCCCTTGCCCTGTTCGGCGCTGTCGACGTGTCCGGCGATCACCACCGAGCCGGACTCGGCCTCCAGTCCGGGGCCGTAGCGGTACCAGCCGATCTCATCGATGCTGGGCGGCACGTCGAACTCCCGGGTGCGCTCGTCGACCCCGACCGGGTCGACCCGCGCGGTGACCCCGATCGCGGGAATGCGCAGCCGGACCGGACGCACCGGTTCGGCGTCGTCGGGCAGCGCGCCCGGGACCACCGCCACGGCGGGTCCGGTGCTCGACGGCGTGGGGCTGGCCAGGGCGGCGGCCTGCTCGGCACCGACGTCCCCCGCCGGCCTGGACACCACCGCCACCACCGCCGCCACGGCGAGCGCGGCGGCGCCGGCGGCAACCGCCGCCAGCGCCCCGCGGTTGACGACGGTCACCGGCGACCCGACCGGACGACAGCCGCCCGCGCCCCGCCCGCGACCAGCAGCAGGATCCCGGTGCCCGCCAGGGCGTACCACCAGGTGCCGAGGCCGGTGTCGGCCTGCCCGCCGGTGCCGCTCGGCACCCCGGACGGCGCCGAGTGCAGGCCGTCGATGGTCTGCGCCACGACGGAGAGGTTCTCCGCCTCGGCGGAACCGATGGCGTAGACGATCGTCGCCGTACCCTCCCGCAGGTTGAGGTCGGCCGGACCGATCACCACCGTGTCGGTGCCGGCGAGCACCACGTCCGCCGAGACACTGCCGGCGTCCACGTCGCCCTTGGCCTCGTTCGGGTTGGTCAGGCCCTCGAAGACCGGGCTGCCGCCGGCCCGCACGTCCACGGCCGGTGCGGCGGCGGTGTGCCGGACGATCAGCCGGGCCTTGCCGGCGTCGACCTTCGCGGTGTCGTTGACGAACGGGGTGATCGTGGGCTCGCCGTCGGCGTTGAGGTGGGCGGCGATGCTGATGTTCGCCCCACCGGGCACCTCGGCGTCGTCGGCGGTGAGGATGGCCTGCTCGATCGGCTCGCCCGGCTTGGTCAGGGCGAGGTCGTACTGCCCCTCGGGCAGGTCCAGCGGCCCGGCCACGTCACCGGGCTCGAAGTTCTCCAGGGTCTTCTCACCGTTGACGTAGACGTCGACCGGGGTGTCCGGGATGCCGTGCACGACGGAGACCTTCGAGTCGGCGGCGTACGCCGGGGTCGCCGTCGCGATGCCGGCGCCGACGAAGGTCAGCGCGGCGACCGCGCCACCCGCGGCGGCGCGGCGAAGGTACGCGAACTGCATGTCTGCCTCCTGGTGTTTCGTGGCACTTCGTCATGCTTGCTGTGCACCCCGAGTTACGCCGGCTCCGCGCCGCCCGGATGCGGGCCGCGGCGACTTTCTTTTTCCGGCCGCCAGCGCATCCGTCGGGCACCGCCCGGACGAAGAGAGGCCGAGGAGACGCTGGGCTGACAGAGGGGACGGCACCGGTGCGAGCTACAGTCGGGCATGCCCCCAACCAGGCGAACCGTCCCGTGACCGGGATCCGGCAGCAGCCGGGCACACCCGAGGACGAGCTGGCCCGCCGCTTCCGGGCCGGCGACGAACTGGCGCTGCGTGAGGCGTACGACCGTTACGGTCGGGCCGTTCTCCACCTGGCCACCAGCACGCTTGTGAACCGCAGCGACGCGGAGGACGCGACGCAGGCCACGTTCGTCGCCGCCTGGCTCGGCCGGGAGACCTTCGATCCCGCGAAGGGCTCACTTGTCGGCTGGCTGCTGGGCATCGGCCGGCGCAAGGTGATCGACCGGCTCCGGTCCGCCGCCCGCGAGAACCGGGTGGTCGAGACCGTACGCCAACTGCCCGAGCCGGCACCCGCCGGCAGTGACCCGGACACCGTGGTCGACCGGCTGGTGGTGGCCGACGAACTGGCGCGGCTGCCGGACGAGCAGCGGCGCATGCTGGAATTGGCCTTCTTCGACGACCTGACCCACCAGCAGATCGCGACAGTGACCGGGGTGCCGCTCGGCACGGTCAAGAGTCACATCCGGCGGGGCATGGCGAGTCTGAAACGCAGATGGGAGGTGGACGGTGCAACACCTGGAGCACGACCGGCTGGTATTTCTGGCGCTCGGTGAGAGTGAGGTGGACACCTCCGACCGCACCCACCTCGACGCCTGCCCGCACTGCCGGGCGGAGTTGGAGAGCCTGCGCCATGTCGCCGGCCTCGGCGCCGCCAGTCAGGAGCTGCGCGAGCTGCCCGACCCGCCGGAACATGTCTGGCAGGGCATCATGGCCGAGATCACGGCGGCGAAGGAACTGCCCCGGCTCGCCGCCGACCGGCCACGGCCGGACCCGGCCGACGCGGTCACCACCGACACTCCGCCCGGCCCGCGCCGGTCGCGGCGCGGGCGCTGGTCACGGCTCGCCACCACGGCGATCACGGCGGTCGCCGCCGCCACCGTCGGCGTGGTCGGCACCGCCGCCCTGCTGCGCGACGGTACGCCCGCCGAGCCGACCGTGGTGGCCAGCGCTCCGCTGGCGGCGTACGGGTCGACTCCACCGGCGGCCCGGGGCGACGCCCGGGTGCTGGGCACCGGCGAGTTGCACCTGCACGTGGCGAATCTCCCGGCCGTACCGGGGTACTACGAGGTCTGGCTCATCAACCCGCAGAACATGGAGATGTTCTCGGTCGGCGTGCTCGGCGACGGCTCTGACGTGCTGCTGCCGCTGCCGCCGAACGTCGACCTGGGGCAGTACTCGGTCGTCGACGTCTCGGCCGAGCAGTTCGACAACAACACCGACCACTCCGGCGACAGCCTGTTGCGGGGCTCCCTGACGGGCTGATCGGCGGGCCGGTCCAGCTCCCCGGCCCGCCGATCAGCTCCCTCGTACCACCGACGCGACACAGCCGCCGCCCGGGAATCCGGACGGCGGCTGCTCGCGTACGACTCACTTGCGCTTGCGGATCTCCTCGGCGGCCTGCGGGACGATCTTGAACAGGTCGCCGACCACGCCGAAGTCGGCCAGCTCGAAGATCGGCGCCTCGCCGTCCTTGTTGACCGCGACGATGGTCTTCGAGGTCTGCATGCCGGCCCGGTGCTGGATCGCGCCGGAGATGCCAAGCGCGATGTAGAGCTGCGGAGAGACGGTCTTGCCGGTCTGACCCACCTGGAACTGGTGCGGGTAGAAGCCGGAGTCGACCGCGGCCCGGGAGGCGCCGACGGCGCCGCCGAGCAGGTCGGCCAGTTCCTCGACCAGCTTGAAGTTGTCCGCGTTACCGACACCACGGCCGCCGGAGACGACCACGCCGGCCTCGGTCAGCTCGGGGCGGGAACCCTTCTGCTCGGCCACCCGGTCGACGACCTTGGCCAGCTTGTCGCTGTCGGTGACGGCGACGGTGAGCTGCTCGACCGCGGCAGTGGCCGCGGCCGGCGTCGGGTTCACCGAGTTCGGCCGGACGGTGACCAGCGGCAGGCCCCGGGTGACCTTGGACTTCACGATCGTCGACCCGGCGAAGGCCACCTGGGTGGCGGTGCCGTCGGCGGCCAGGCCCACCACGTCGGTCAGGATGCCGTTGTCCAGCTTGACCGCCAGCCGGGCGGCGATCTCCTTGCCTTCCTGCGAGGAGGCGAGCAGCACGGCGGCCGGCTGCACCCGCTTGACCAGATCGGCGACCACTGTGGCCTTCGGCGCCACCAGGTAGCCGTCGATCTCGTCACCCTCGGCCGCGTAGATCTTCTCCGCGCCGTACTCGCCCAGCTTGCCCGCGAGCGCCTCGGCGGCACCGGCGCCGCCGAGCACCACCGCCGACGGTGAGCCCAGCTCACGGGCGAGGGTGAGCATCTCCAGGGTGACCTTCTTGACGCCGAACTCCGCGGTGGCTTCGACGACGACGAGAACCTCAGACATGTCCCACACCCCTCACACGAACTTCTCGGTGGCGAGGAACTCGACGAGCTGCGTGCCGCCGGAGCCCTCATCGGTGACCTTGACGCCACCCGAACGAGGCGGACGCTTGCTGTGCTCGACCACGGCGCTTGTCGCCCCGTCGAAGCCGACCTCGTTCGCGGCCACACCCAGGTCGGCCAGGGAGAGCGTCTGCACCGGCTTCTTCTTCGCGGCCATGATGCCCTTGAAGGAGGGGTACCGGGGCTCGTTGATCGTGTCCCACACGGAGACGATGGCCGGGGTCGAGGCGGTGACCACCTCGTAGCCCTCCTCGGTCTGCCGCTCCACCGTCAGCGTGGCCCCGTCGACCGTGAGCTTGCGGGCACCGGTCAGCGCCGCGATGCCCAGCCGCTCGGCGAGCATGTGCGGCATCACCTGCACCCGCCCGTCGGTCGACTCCGAGCCGCAGAGCACCAGGTCGGCGTTGAGCTGCCCCAGCGCGGCGGCCAGCACCTTCGACGTGGCGACGGCGCAGGAGCCGTGCAGGGCATCGTCCACCACGTGCACCGCCTTGTCCGGGCCCATCGACAGCGCCTTACGGATCGACTCGGTCGCCCGGTCCGGACCCATGGTCAGGATCGTCACCTCGCCGCCGTGCGCCTCCTTGATCTTCAACGCCTCCTCGATGGCGTACTCGTCCATCTCGTTGATGACGTTGTTCGCCGAACCGCGGTCGACAGTGTTGTCGTCAGTACGCAGGTTGCGGTCCGCGCCCGAATCAGGCACCTGCTTGACGAGTACGACGATGTTCATCGCGCTTCGACGACCCTCCTGCTGTGGTTATGTGATCTTTTCGCCCCAGATCTGGGCGCAGCCTCGCGCGTGCGGTGCCGTCCGGTCAACCATGGGCTGTTGTGCAGTTGCCCACGGCGTCATGTTACCTGTCAGTAGCATCTGCGCCCAGCACGCCCCTGATGCGTTCGATCACCTCGGCCTCGGCCGGACTCACGCCGTCGTGGGCGCGGGCCGTGCGATCGGCCGCGGCCAGCACCACCGCCCGGTAGACCGGGACGTCCTGCGGGACCTTCTCGGCCAGGATCTCGACGCCCCGGCGCAGCGCCGGCAGCACCACCGACTCCACCTCCAGCGCCGAATCGCGCGGCAGTTTCGGCAGCGGCCCGCTGGTCAACGCCTCCTTCACCACGCCACTGGCGTCGGCCATCGCCCCGGAGGCCGCGAAGCTCTCCCGGAACAGCGCGATCACCCCCGGGTCGGCGTTCGAGACCATGAGCACCGCACCGAAGGCACCCGTCTTCAGGGTCATCTTCTCGTCGTCCGTCAGCCGCTGGCTCATGATCACGGAGTGTAGACGTAGGGCGTGGTGGTGGTGACCGGGACAAGCCCGAGCCGCTCCAACACCGGGCGACTCTCGTCCGACGCGTCGACCTGCACCAACGTCCGGCCACGCGCCCCGGCCAGCCGCGCCCGGTAGGTGACCAACGCACGGTAGATGCCCTTGCGTCGCCACTGCGGCAGCGTCGAGCCGCCCCAGAGTGTGGCGAACGTGCTGTCGGCCGGGTACCGCACCCAACCGGCGCTGACCATCGTCTCGCCCGCCTCGGCCACCACGACCGTGACCGCCTGCGGACCGGTGCCGATCTCCCGTGCCAGCGCGTCGGCCAGTTCGGACAGGTCACGCCCCCACACCTGCGACTTCAGCTCCGCGATCCGGTCCAGGTCCGCGCGCCCGGTCACCTCCCGCAGGCGTACGCCCTCGGGCGTCACCGGCAGCGCGGAGGCCAGCGGAGCGACCGGGCCGACCACCACGGTCTCCTGCTCCTCCGGCACAAATCCGGCGGCGCGCAACCGCTGCGGCAGGTCGGCCGGCTCGTCATGACCGTGCAGCTTCCACTCGACCGGCTCACCCCGCTCGCGGAACACCGCAACCTGCCGGGCGATCAGCTCGTCGAGCGCGACGCCGGCCAGCCCACCGAGGTCGCGGTAGGTCACCATGCCCCGCTGGTCCAGGCCCCGCACCCGGAACAACGGACCGTCGGTCTCCACCACGACGCCGTCGGGCACCGGGTCGGGTAGATCCGGCCGCAGCTGGGTGTCGTACGCCGCCCGCAGGGTGGTCGCGTCAAGATCCGTCATGCCCCCAACCTATTCCCGCAGGAAACCGGATAATCACCACCGTGTGGCAGATGATCAGGAACTGGTTCGATCCGCAGGAGATGCGGTCGGTGGGTAGCACCCCCGACTACCGCTTCTCCCTGGCCAACGAACGCACGTTCCTGGCCTGGCTGCGTACCGGACTGGCGTTGATCGCCGGCGGACTCGCCGCCGCGCAGTTCCTGCCGACCCTGTCCCTGGTCCATCTGCGCGAGGCGATCGCCGTGGCGTTGCTGCTGCTCGGCGGCGTGGTCGCGATCCGGGCCGTCGACCACTGGGCCCGCACCGAACGGGCCATCCGGCTCGGCGAGGAGTTGCCCGCGTCCCGCTTCCCAGCCGTCCTCGCCCTCACCGTCGGCCTCGGCGCGCTGTCGCTGGTGGTGGCGGTGCTGGCCGGCGCGATCAGCGGATGAGCACGGTTCGCGACCCGGGGCTGCAACCCGAACGCACCCGGCTTGCCTGGCGGCGCACCCTGCTCACGCTGACCGTGGTGGCGCTGCTGACGGTCCGGCTCGCGCTCACCGGCGGCCCGGGCGGGGCCGGGGCGGCGGCGCTGACCATCGTCGGCTGGGGTGTGATCGTCACGCTCTGTTGGCGGCGGGCCACCGGCAGCGGCGTACCCCGTACCGACGGTCGACCACTCGCCCTGGTGGGGCTGGCCGCCGCCGGATTTGCGCTCCTCGGAGCGCTGCTGGTGCTGCGCGGGCTGTGACCGCTGCGCGCGGTAGGTAATGATGGTTACATGGCCCGGCTGTACATCCTCCTCTTCCTGGTGCAGGTCGTCCTCGCCGTCTGTGCCCTGATCAGCTGCCTCTCCGCCGAGGAGGACGGCATCCGCCACCTCCCGCGGATCGCCTGGCTGCTGATCATCCTCTTCTTCCCGCTGGTCGGCTCGATCGCCTGGTTCGTCGCCGGGCGGGAGCGCAAGGCCGTCGGCGGGTCGACGTCCTGGGCTCCGGGCGCGCGCCCGGCCGAGCGTCCCCGGCCGCTCGCCCCGGACGACGACCCGGAGTTCCTCCGCACCATCGAGGAGCGCTCGCGCCGGGAGGACCAGGAACTCTTCCGCCGTTGGGAGGAGGACCTCCGCAAACGCGAGGACGACCTGCGCAAACGCGAGGGCGAGCCACCGCGCGAGGAACCCCGCCCCGAGGTGTGACGGCCGGGGCGGGATCCTGCGGCTCAGGCCAGGTTCGAGGAGCGGGGGTACGCGTCGGCCGGATCGGTGAGCACGTTGACCAGGTACGGCACCCCGGCGTCGAAGGCCCGTTGCAGGGCCGGCCCCAGCTCGGCGGCCTTGGCGACCGTCTCGCCCGCCCCGCCGAGCGCGCCGACCACCTGGTCGTAGCGCAGCTCCGGCTGGAGGTCAGCGGCCACGTCGTAGCCGTACATGGCCCGCATCGGGTGCTTCTCCAGGCCCCAGATGCCGTTGTTGCCGACCACGATGACCACCGGCAGTTTCTGCCGGGCCAGCGACTCCACGTCCATCAGCGAGAAGCCGGCCGCGCCGTCGCCCATCAGCACGCAGACCTGCCGGTCCGGGTGGGTGACCCGGGCGCCCATCGCGTAGCCCATGCCGGTGCCGAGGCAGCCGTACGGGCCGGGGTCGAGCCAGGTGCCGGGCTGGGCCGGCTCCAGGTACCGCCCCGCGTACGAGACGAAGTCGCCGCCGTCGCCAATGGTGACCGCGTCGCGGGCGAGCACCTTGCGCAGCTCGCCGTAGATCCGGGCCGGACGGATCGGGTCGGTCTCGGCCGCCATCTCCTCGGCGTCACGGGCCTTGGCGGCGTCTTCCGCCGTCCGCAACTGGGCGACCCAGTCGTCGTGATCGACGCGGTCGCCGGGGTGCTCGGCCAGGGCGGTGAGGATGCCGCGCAGGTCACCGGCGGGGGCGGCGGCGGGCTGTACGTGACCGGCGCGCTGGCTGGGCGCGTCGACGATGTGCACCACCTGAGCCTCGCCGAAGTCGCCGAAGGAGAGCCGGAAGTCCAACGGGGTGCCGATCACCACGACCACGTCGGCGTTGGACAGGGCAACCCGACGGGCCTTGGCGAAGGCCAGCGGGTGCTCCGGCGGCAGGGCGCCCCGACCCATGCCGTTGGTGAAGACCGGCACGGTGAGCGCCTCGGCCGCGGCACGCAGCTCGTCGACGGCGTCACCGGTCCAGACGTCCGACCCGGCGATGATCACCGGACGGGCCGCGCCGGCGATCAGCGCGGCGGCGCGGGCCACCTCGTCGGGGTCGGCTTCGAGCGGGCTGAGCTGCGGCCCGGCCGGCAGCTCCGCGTCGCCGACCGAGAAGACCGCCTCCAGCGGGAAGTCGAGGAACACCGGCCCCCGGTGCGGGGTGAGGGCGGTGGTCAGCGCGGTGGCCACCGCCCGGGGGATGTCGTCCGCGCTGAACACCGTCTCCGCGTGCTTGGTGACCGGAGCGACAAGCGGAAGGTGGTCCATCTCCTGGAGGCTGCCCGAGCCCCAGCGGAACTGGGGTGCCCGGCCGCCCAGCACGAGCACCGGCGAGGCGTTGAAGAAAGCACTGGTCAGACCGGAGATGCCATTTGTCACACCGGGGCCGGCGGTGAGCACGGCCAGCCCGGGGCGGCGCTGGAGCTTCGCCACCGCCTCGGCGGCGAAGACGGCGGACTGCTCGTGCCGCACGTCGTAGATCGGGAAATCGGTCTTGTGCGCGGCATCGTAGAGCGGGAACACGTGCCCGCCGGAGAGGGTGAACATCTCCCGCACCCCGTACGCGCGCAGCGCCGCGAGGGCGAGTTCCCCGCCGTGGCCTTCGATCCGCTCCGTCATTCCCGCTCCTTCTCGTCGCCTGACCGGAGTCACACGCTACTGGCCGGTAGAAGGAATGTGAACCATTCTCGACGCGCTCAGCGTCCGGTGAAGTCCGGCTTCCGCTTCGCCACGAAGGCCGCCATCCCCTCGCGCCGGTCGTCGGTGGCGAACAGCGCCGCGAAGAGCTGGCTCTCCCAGGCCAGACCCGAGTTCAGATCCATGTCCAGGCCGCCGTCGACGGCAAGCTTCGCCGCCCGCAGCGCCTGCACCGGACCGGTGAGGTACGGCCGCACCATCGCCACCGCGGTGTCGTACACCTCGGCCGCCGGGGCGACCCGGTCGGCCAGGCCGATCCGCAGCGCCTCCTGCGCGTCCACCATCCGACCCGACATGATCAGATCCTTGGCGCGGGCCGGTCCGACCAGCCGGGCGAGCCGCTGGGTGCCCCCCGCGCCGGGGATGATGCCGAGCTTGATCTCGGGCTGGCCGAGCTTGGCGTCCTCGGCCACCACCCGCCAGTCACAGGCCAGCGCCAGTTCGCAGCCGCCGCCGAGGGCGTAGCCGGTGATCGCGGCGACGACGGGCTTGGGGATCCGGGCGATCGCGCCGAGCGCGCTCGACAGGTCGGCGGCCCGCCCCGCCATGTCCACGTAGGACATGTCCGCCATCTCCTTGATGTCCGCGCCGGCGGCGAAGACCTTCTCCCCGCCGTACACGATGACCGCTCGGACGTCGTGGTCGGCGGTCGCGGCGGTGGCGGCGGCGCGCAACTCCTCCTGCACCTGGGTGTTGAGGGCGTTCATCGGCGGCCGCTCCAGCCGGATGGTGCCGATGCCGTCCCGGGTCTCCAGCCGCACGAACTCGCCCACGCTGAGCCTCACTTCCTCGTCGAAGTCGCGTGCCAACCTTACGACCCGCCTCGTTGGGGTAAGTAGTCTGGTGCCAGCCCCGTCAGTCGGGAGTCGCACGATGAACCCTCGCCAACCCGAGCCGCGCGCTGGCCGTGCCGCGACACCGTCACCACACCCGGGCCGGACGCGCGGCCAGGACGCGAGGCGTCCCGCGGTCACCTACTACGACGATCGGTCGGTGCGGGTCACCTCCGCCGCCGTCACCGTCGAGGGCCGGGTCTACCCACTGGCCGAGATCAGCGAGATCTGGCACCAGCACGGCACCCGCTCCTGGCGGGTGCTGGCCGGACGGGGCGCCATCGGTGCCGCCCTGGTCGCCCCACTGGTGGCCGCCGCCGCCGGAGTCGCGCTGGCCATCCGGCTGGACCGGTCGGCGACCGTCACGATCGCGATCGTCGGGGCCTCCGTGCTGGTCGGGCTGGCGGTCGGGCCGGTCGCCGACTTTCTCTTCGAGCACCTCGACCGTTCCTACGCCCGGGGGAGCCGGCAGCGGGAGGTCTGGATCCGCTGGCGGGGCCGCCCGGTGCAGTTGCTCCGCACCCCGGACGCGCTGCGCTTCGGGCAGATCTACCGCGCCGTGCAACGCGCCATGGAGGTCGGCCGACCGATACCACCCCGTCGACGCTGAGCGACCGCACGACAGCACCAGGTTGCCCAACGGTGCTTAAGCTTAATGATGGCGCTCTATTACCGGGACGACACGGTGCAGGTGACCTCCGAGGCGATCCGGGCCGGTGGGCACGTCATACCGATCACCGAGGTCACCTACGTCTGGCACGCCAAGGGGCGCACCACCCTCGCCGTACGCGGGCGGGTCATCGGTAGGAGCGTCCTGGTCCTGCTGCTGTCGCTGCCTCCACTGGTGGGGCTGATCTGTGTGCTCTCGCTGGCCTGGTCCGCGCAGGACCGGGGCGAGTGGCTGCCGGCGCTGATCGTGCTCGCCGCGTGCGTCATTGTTCCGCTCGCTTTCGTCCCGTTCCTGGAGATACCCCTCGGCTGGCTGGACCGCTCCTACGAGCGCGGCAACCGGGTGCTGGAGCTGTGGGTGCAGTACCGGCGGCAGGAGGTGCTGGTGCTGCGCACCCCGGACGCGCTGCGGTTCGGCCAGATCTACCGCGCGGTGCAGCGCGCCGTCGAGCAGCAGAGCGACAGTTGACAGCCGTCGTCGGGCGGTGGTGGCCCGCCCGACGCACACTTGATTCCATGGCACTCCCCCTTCCGCGGCCGACCGCGGTCCTCGGGCTCACCCGTTCCGCCCTCGACCAGGCCGCCTCCTTCGCCGCCATCCCGGCCCGCGCGTTCGCGGTGCTCGACGGGGTGGAGGCGCTGCTGGCCCGAATCAACGGCGTGGTGGACCGGGTCGAGCAGACCCTGGACCGGACCGACCAGATGGTCACCGACGCCGAGGTGGCGGTCCGCGAGGTCGCGGTGATCAGTGCCGCCGCCACCGCCGCCGTGGACACCGCCACCGAGGTGGCCGCGGCAGCGGCCGTCGTCGTGGAGTCGGCGGGGTCGGTGGCCGGGCGAGCCGCCGAGACCGTGGGTACGGCGGCCGAGGCCGCCGCCACCGCGGCCGAACTGCTGAAGGCGTACGAACCTGCGCTGCGGCGGGCTGCGCCGATGGCCAACCACTTCGTCGAGCAGCTCAGCCACGAGGAGGTGACCGCGGCGGTCCGGCTGGTCGACGAGTTGCCGAAGCTGCGGCAGCACCTCACCGCCGACGTCTTGCCGATCCTGGCCACCCTGGACCGGGTCGGCCCGGACCTGCACGACCTGCTCGACGTGACCCGGGACCTCAAGCTCGCGGTGGCGGGCATCCCCGGCCTGTCGATGCTGCGCAGACGGGGCGAGAAGCTCAACGACGACGCCGACTGACCAGGCCGGATGTCGGCCGGCGGTCAACAGTCGCAGGCGACGGCGGTTCGTGGGGCGGTCAGGTCGTCCACCGGCCGGCGGGTGGGTCCCGTGGCGGTCACCACGGGCAGGCCCTCCCGGACCCAGTACTCGTAGCCGCCGCGCATCTCCTTGACCGGGTAGCCGAGTCGGGCGAACTCCAGCGCGGCCCGGGTGGCACCGTCACAGCCGGGCCCCCAGCAGTAGGTGACCACGCGCGCGCCGGGCGGCACCGCCTCGGCGGCCCGCTCGGCGATCAGTTCGGTGGGCAGGTGCACGGCACCGGGCAGGTGGCCCTGCGTCCAGGCCGCGTCGCCGCGCGAGTCGACCACGACCAGGTCGGGCACGACCGCGGTGAGGTCGGCGTGCACGTCGGCGACGTCGGTCTCGAAGCGCAGTCGGGCGAGGAAGTGGGCGACGGCGGTGGACGGATCGGCAGCCGGTACGGCGAAAGCTCGGGTCATGCCCTGGATCATCGACCGATGCCGGCCGGTGGAGCGAGTGGCGACAACGCCGTACTCCGCTAACATCCGGCCATGGGACCGGGTGACCGTAGCGTGGCTGTGCTCGCGTACCCGGGGATGTCGGGTTTCGAGACCGGGATCGTCACGGAGGTCTTCGGGCTGCCCCGGCCGGAGCTCGACGTGCCCTGGTACGACCTGCGGCTCTGCGCCGAGCGACCGGGCCCCGTGCCGTTGCTCGGCGGCGCCAGCCTGCACAGCCCGTACGGCCTCGACGTGCTGGCCGCCGCCGCGACCGTCATCGTTCCCGGTGTGCCCGACGTGCACGGCACACCGTCGCCGGAACTGGTCGCGGCGCTACGCCTGGCCCACCGGGCCGGCGCCCGGCTGCTGTCCATCTGTTCAGGCGCCTTCGCGCTGGCCGGTGCCGGGCTGCTCGACGGTCGACGGGCCGCCACCCACTGGCGGTACGCCGACCTGCTGGCCCGCCGGTACCCGCGGGTCACGGTCGACGCCGACGTGCTGTATCTCGACGACGGGGACATCCTCACCAGCGCCGGCAGCGCCGCCGGCCTCGACCTGTGCGTGCACGTGGTGCGACGGGACCACGGCTCGGTTGTGGCCAACGCGGTCGCCCGCCGGCTGGTGATTCCGCCGCACCGTGACGGCGGCCAGGCCCAGTTCATCGAGGCGCCGGTGGCAACGGACCCGGACGACGACCGGATCGCCAGCAGCATCGACTGGGCGCTGACCCACCTGACAGAGCCGCTCACGGTGGCCCGGCTGGCCCGTCAGGCGCACATGTCGACCCGCACCTACCTGCGGCATTTCGCGAGAGCGACCGGCACCAGCCCCATCCGCTGGCTGATCGAGCAACGGGTGCGGGCCAGCCTGGCGCTGCTCGAAACGACCGACACACCGGTCGGGCAGATCGCCACGGCCGTCGGCTTCGACGCCCCGGTGACCTACCGTCACCACTTCACCCGGGCGATGCGGACCTCACCGTCGGCGTACCGTCGCGCGTTCCGTACCGTCGTACCGGACGGGCGGCGGATGGGCCGGCCCGACCCGGCAGAGCGGCGCTGACCCGGTCAGGGCGCGGACACGTACAGCTGGTCGATCTCGACCCGGTGCGGCAACGAGACGCTGGCACCGAGCTGGCGTACGCAGGCGGCACCGGCAGCCGAGGCCCAGCGCACCGCGTCCACCAGGTCGCGTCCCTCACCCCAGGCCACCGCGAGCGCACCGGTGAAGGCGTCGCCGGCGGCCGTCGAGTCGACCGTGTCCACAGTGACCGCCGGCACGTGCACCGCCGCGCCGTCCCGGTCGCCGTACCAGGCACCCTGAGCGCCGAGGGTCAGCACCGCCCGGGGCACCAGGTCGAGCAGCGCGTGCGGATCCTCCCGACCCCGTCCGGTGTACGCCTGCGCCTCGTTCTCGTTGACGACCAGCACGTCCACGGCGGCGAGCAACTCCGGCGGAAGCCCCACGGCCGGTGCCGCGTTGAGCACCACCCGGGTCCCGGCGGCGCGGGCCGCCACCGCCGCCTGGGTCACCGTCTCCACCGGGATCTCCAGCTGCGCGACCAGCACATCGGCGTCGCGGACGGCGTCGAGTTCGGTCTCGGTCAGGTCGGTCAGCGACGTGTTGGCCCCCGGGGTCACCAGGATCGCGTTCTCGCCCTCGGCGTTGACCATGACCAGGGCCACCCCGGATGCGCCGTAGGTGGTGCGCAGCTGACTGGTGTCGACCCCGGCGGCGGTGATCCGGGCGCGCAGGGTCACCCCGAAGGCGTCCGAGCCGATCGCGCCCAGGAAGACGCTTGCGGCACCCGCTCTCGCGGCGGCGATGGCCTGGTTGGCGCCCTTGCCGCCGGGCACGGTGACGAAGTCGGTGCCGAGCCGGGTCTCCCCCGGACGGGGCAGCGCCTCGGCGGTGGCGACCAGGTCCATGTTGGCGCTGCCCACCACCACGACGCGGGTCTGTGGCACGGGCACCTCCCGGAGATGGCGGGCGTCGCCTCAGGCGGCGCGGGCGGTGTAGCGGTCGCCGTTGCGCTCGACGAGCAGCGGCAGCCCGAAGGTCTTGGTGAGGTTGTCGGCGGTGAGGGTGTCGTCCAGCAGGCCCTGCGCCATCACGGCACCGTCACGCAACAGCAGCGCGTGGGTGAAGCCGGGGGGAATCTCCTCGACGTGGTGGGTGACCAGCACCAACGCCGGAGCGTCCGGATCGTGCGCCAAGTCGGCGAGGCGGCCGACCAGGTCCTCCCGGCCGCCCAGGTCCAGCCCGGCCGCCGGCTCGTCGAGCAGCAGCAGCTCCGGGTCGGTCATCAGCGCCCGGGCGATCTGGGTCCGTTTGCGCTCCCCCTCCGACAGGGTGCCGTACGCCCGCTCGGCCAACCCGCTGACGCCCAGTTGGTCGAGCAACGCCCGGGCGCGGGCCTCGTCGGCCGGGTCGTAGCTCTCCCGCCACCGGCCGACCACCGACCAGGCGGCGGTCATCACCACGTCGACGACCCGCTCCTGGGCGGGCAACCGCTCGGCCAGCGCGGCGGTGGACAGGCCGATCCGGGTCCGCAACTCCATGACGTCGGTGCGGCCGATCCGCTCACCCAGCACGTGCGCGGTGCCGGTGGTCGGGTGCAGGCGTCCGGAGGCGATGTTGAGCAGGGTGGTCTTGCCGGCACCGTTGGGCCCCAGCACCACCCAGCGTTCGTCCAGTTCCACCCGCCAGTCGACGTCGTGCAGCAGGGCGGTGCCGGACCGGCGTACGGCGACGCCGTCGAGGCTGACCACCAGATCCGCGTCCACGGGCGAGGGGGCGGGTGCGGCGCCGGCGGCGCCAGGGATCAGGTCACCAGTCACCAGCCCATCCAACCACGCACCGCCGAGGTGCCCCCACGGGCGGGCGTCGCCGCCGTAGGGTGAGGCGCCGTGTCGTTGCTCACCCCACCCGGAGGACCGCCCATGACCAGTGGGGTCATCGAGATCGAAGGTCTCCGGAAGACCTTCCACAGCCTGCGGCGCGGGCGACGGGTCGCGGTCGACGGCTTCGATCTGCTGGTCGAGGCCGGCCAGGTGCACGGCTTCCTCGGGCCGAACGGTTCGGGCAAGACGACCACCCTGCGTGCGTTGCTCGGGTTGGTACGCGCCGACGACGGGCGGATGCGGGTGCTCGGCGCCAACGCGCCGGAGCAGTTGCCGCAGGTCGCCGGCCGGGTCGGGGCGATCGTGGAGAGCCCCCAGTTCTACGGCAACTTCACCGGCTACCGGACGCTGCGGCTGCTCGCCCTCGCCGGCGGCGTGCCGGTCGCCCGGGTCGACGAGGTGCTGGAGCAGGTCGGGCTGGCCGACCGGGGCGACGAGCGGGTCAAGGGCTACTCGCTGGGCATGAAGCAGCGACTGGCGGTGGCCTCGGCCCTGCTCAAGCGACCCGAGCTGCTGATACTTGACGAGCCGGCGAACGGGCTCGACCCGGCGGGCATCCGCGAGATGCGGGATCTCGTACGCGCCCTGGCCGCCAACGGCGTGACGGTGCTGCTCTCCAGCCACATCCTGGCCGAGATCCAGCTGATCTGCGACCACGTCACGATCATCTCGCAGGGCCGGCGGGTGGCGGCGGGCCCGGTGGCGGAGGTGCTCGCCGGCTTCGACCACAACGAGCACCTGGTCCGCGCCGACGACCTGGCCCGGGCCGAGGAGCTGTTGCTGGCCGCCGGGCTGACCGTCACCGGGCACCCCGACCATCTGGTGGTCAGTGGGGTGCCGGATCCGACCGCGGTCAGCCGGACGCTGGGCGAGCAGGGGGTCTGGGTACGCGAGCTGACGCCGCTGCGGCCGGATCTGGAGAGCGTCTTCCTGGAGCTGACCGGTACCCCGGCGCACCCGGGGGTGCCCCGGCAGGTGGACGGCTCGGCACCGCCCGGCGATCCGGCCGGCGACCAGGAGATCGATCTCGGGATGCGGGGAGTGGACGCGTGAACCTGATCCGTGCCGAGGTGGAGCGGCTCGGCGCCCGCCGCTTCGTCCAGCTGATGATCGTGCTGCTGATGCTGGCGTTCGGGGTGACCGCGGCGACCACGCTGGCCGGGTCGCACCAACCCTCCGCCGTCGAGCTGGCCGAGGCGCAGCGGCAGGCCGCCGCCAACCTGCGCGGCCTGGAGTTGCAGCACGAGCGGTGTCTGGCCCGGGATCGGGGCGAGCCGCTCCCCGACGACGAAGGTTTCTACCTGCCGCCGGACTGCTCCGAGTTGGATCCGGCGCTGCGGGACCGGTTGCCGGTGGCCGCCGACTACCTGACCGGGGTGTTCACCTTCACCCGGCAGGCCGAGCCGCTGCTCTACTTCCTGGTGGCGTACCTGGTGCTCTTCGGGTTCCTGGTCGGCGCCTCGTACATCGGCGCCGACCTGAACTCCGGCGGAGTGGTCAACCTGCTGCTGTGGCGACCCCGCCGGCTGACCGTGCTCGGGGCCAAGCTCGGCACGCTGCTCGGCGCGGTGCTGACGGTGTCGGTGCTCGCCACCCTCGCCTATCTCGTCACCTTCTGGGTTATCGCGCAGGTCGCCGGCTATCCCGGGCCGACAAACGTGGCCTTCTGGGCCGAGTTGGGCGCGATCTGGGGTCGTGGCTTGACGCTGGTGCTGCTCGCGGCGGCGACCGGCTTCGCCATCGCGACGATGGGGCGGCACACCGCGGCGGCGCTCGGCGCGGTGGCCGCGTACCTCGTGGTGTGGGAGTTGGGTGGGCGGATCGTGTTGCAGATCCTCGAGGTGGCCCGACCCGACCAGCTCATGCTCGCCAGCTACGTCGGCGCGTGGCTGGCCGGCGAGGTCAGATTCTGGGACAGCACCGCCTGCCGGACCGTCACCGACGGCTACTGCGACGGCAGCTACACGCTGACCTGGCAGCCGGCGCTGGCGGTGCTGCTGCTGCTCACCGCCGGCCTCAGCGCCGCCGCCTTCGCCCTCTTCCGACGCCGCGACCTGATCTGACCCCGCGTGGGGTCAGCCGACTGTCGAGCCGAAGACCTCGTCGCGGACGGCGTCCAGGGCGGTGCGGAGGGCACCGTGCAGGATCGGCTCCTCGGTCAGACCGGTGGGTACCACCCGTGGGCGCACCAGGGTGATCGCGGCGACCTCGCGCTGCACCCGCTCGGCCAGGGCCGCCCCGCCGGCCTGCCCCACCTCCCCGGCGAGCACCACGAGCGGCGGGTCGAGCACCACACAGGTGCTCGCCACGCCGAGGGCGAGCCGGCGAGCCACCTCGTCGAGCATCGGCTCACCCGAGGTGCCGGCCGCGATCGCGGCCCGGACCGCGTCGGCGGCGACGTCCGGGTAGCCGTGTTCCCGGGCCAGGGCGCGGATCGCGTCGGCGCCGGCCAACTGCTGGAAGGCCGGCTTCGCCCGGCGCGAAACGTCGCGCGGGATGGGTGCGCCGGGTACCGGCAGGTAGCCGATCTCACCGGCCGCACCGCTGCTGCCGTGGTGCAGCCGCCCGCCCAACATGATCGCCAGACCGACGCCGGCACCGACCCAGACCAGGACGAAGTCCGCCAGGCCCTGCGCCGCACCGGACTGCGCTTCGGCCACCGCGGCCAGGTTGACGTCGTTCTCGAAGACGACCGGGGTGTCCAGGTCGTCCCGCAACGCGGCGAGCAGACCCCGGTGCCAGCGGGGCAGGTTGTACGCGAAGGTGATGTCGCCGGTGCCCGGATCGACCAGGCCGGGGGTGCCGAGCACGATCCGGCGTACGCTCGACAGCTGCGCCCCGGCGCTGCCGGCCACCCGGACCACCGCGTTGTGCACCACGCCTACCGGGTCGTCGGTGTCCTGGGTGGACTGCTCGACCCGGCCGATGACGGCACCGGTGATGTCGGCGCAGGCAGCCACCACCCGCTCCGGACCGACATCGACGCCGACCACGTGTGCGCTGCCGGGGCGTACGGCGTAGAGCTGCGCGTTCGGGCCTCGCCCGCCGGCCTGCTCGCCGACGCGGGCGACCAGTCCGCGTTCCTCCAGCCGCTCCACCAGTTGCGAGGCGGTGACCTTGGAGAGGCCGGTCAGCTCGCCGATCCGGGCCCGGGTCAGTGGCCCCTGCTCCAGCAGCAGTTCCAGCGCCGCGCGGTCGTTGAGGGCCCGCAACAGACGTGGGGTGCCGGGCAGCCGGGTCGCACTCATGCCATCTGTCCTCAAGTATTAGTTAACTTTGCTAACTGTACGATCTGTAGAACTGTGAACCGACAGGCGAACGGGTAAGCCGTAGCGTATCGGCCACGCGGGAACCCGACCCTCCGCCGACCCGGTACGAGATCCGCGCCGGCCGGCATCGAGAGGAGAGCACGTGGGGCAGGATCCAGGACTGCGCCGGCTGGCGTTGGGCACCCTGCTGGCCGCGTACCCGGGGCCGGTTCCGCCGGAGTGGGCCGTCGACCTGGTCGCCGACGGGCTCGCCGGACACACCCTGTTCGGCAGCAACGTCCACGGCCCGGCCCAGGTGTCGGCGAGTACGGCGGCGTTGCGGAGCGGCCGGTCCGACGTACTGATCGCCATCGACGAGGAGGGCGGCGACGTCACCCGACTGGCACACGCCACCGGCAGCCCGTACCCGGGCAACGCCGCGCTCGGCGCGGTCGGCGACGTGGCGCTGACCCGGCAGGTCTACCAGGCCATCGGCGCCGAGCTGGCCGGCCTGGGCATCACCCTCGACCTGGCGCCCACGGTCGACGTGAACACCGTCGACGACAACCCGATCATCGGCACCCGGTCCTTCGGCGCCGACCCGGTCAGCGTCGCCGCGCACGCCGCCGCCGCGACCGCCGGGCTCCAGGCCGCCGGGGTGGCGGCCTGCGCCAAGCACTTCCCCGGCCACGGGGCGACCGTGGCGGACTCCCACCACGAACTACCCACCGTGGACGCCGCACCCGACCTGCTGCGCCAGCGGGATCTGCCGCCGTTCGCCGCGGTGGTCACCGCCGGGACGAAGGCGGTGATGACCGCACACATCCGGGTACCCGCGCTGACCGGGGACGGGCCCGCCACGTTCAGCCGGGCCGCACTTGTGGACCTGCTGCGCCACGAGTACGGCTTCGACGGCGTCATCGTCACCGACGCGCTGGAGATGAAGGGCGCAGCCCTGGCCGCCGGCGGCATCGCGCCCGGCGCGGTACGCGCCCTCGCCGCCGGCGCCGATCTGCTCTGCATCGGGGCCAAGGTCGACGCCGACCTGGTCGAGCGGGTCGCCGCCGAGATCGTGGCCGCGCTCGGCGACGGTCGGTTGGAGCGAACCCGCGTCGAACAGGCCGCCGGCCGCAGCGCGGACCTCGCCGCCTGGACCCGGACCGCCGACCGCACCACCGCCACCCCCACCGACCTCGGGTACGCGGCGGCCCGCCGAGCCGTGCGGGTGGAGGGCGTGCCGACCGGACTGGACCGGTCGCTCGTGGTGCAGCTGCACGCCGACTCCACCATCGCCGAGGGCCGGGTGCCGTGGGGGCTCGGCCCGCACCTGGGCGGCACCGAGCAGATCCGGGTGGTGGCCGCCGAGACGGACCCGGCCGACCTGCGCCAGCGCGCCGGTGACCGGCCGGTCGTCCTGGTCGCCCGCCACCTGCACCGGCTGCCCGGCGGCCCGGAGCTGGCCAACGCGCTGGCCGCCACGCATCCGGTGGCAGTGGTCGAGATGGGCTGGCCGGCCACCTGGCGGCCCGACGCGGTGCGGGCCTTCGTCACCACGTACGGCGCGAGCCACGCCAACGGCCGCGCCGCCGCCGAGGTGCTCGGCCTGGCCCGCTGAGACGACGCTCCATCTTGAACGCGTTCAACTTATGTCGTACGCTGACGTCCATCAAGTTGAACGCGTTCAAGATTGGGTCGACGCATGGACATCAAGGTCTGGATGTACCTGGTCTACCTGACGATCAGCATCGGTCTGACCGTCTGGGTAGCGCGGGCGCTCACTCGCAACGGCATGGTCTTCCTCGACGAGGTGTTCGCCGACGAACGCCTCGCGCGGGCGGTGAACAACCTCCTCGTGGTCGGCTTCTATCTCCTCAACCTCGGCTACGTCACGGTGGCGATGCGGCACTCCGAGCCCGTCGGCTCCACGAGCGTCGCCATGGAGGAACTCTCGCTGAAGGTCGGTCTGGTGCTGCTGGTGCTCGGCGCGCTGCACTTCTTCAACGTCTTCGCCCTGGGCCGCTACCGGCGAAACCGGCTGCGCCAGCTCGCCACCCATCCCCCACTGGCCCCGGTCGGCCGACTGCCGGTTCAGCACGCCTACCCACAGATGCCGCCCGGGCCGGGCGCACCCGGGCCGGGCGCACCTGGGCAGGGCACCCGGCCGGCCGGGCAGGGCCAGGCCGACCCGCCGGCTCCGGCCGCGCCGCCGGCCCGATGACCACCTCCGGCCGGGGCAGGATGGTGGGGCTGCCGGATGCCACCGCGCACGGGGGTGGTGGCCTCCGCAGCCTTACCGTTCTCTACGACGCGCACTGCCCACTGTGCCGGGCCGCGCGCGGCTGGCTGTCGTCGCGCCCGCAGCTCGTACCGCTGGAGTTCGTGCCGGCCGGGTCGGCGGCTGCCCGGCTGCGCTTTCCGAGCCTGGACCACGACGCCACGCTGCGCGACCTCACGGTGATCGCCGACACCGGCGAGGTGTACGCGGGCGACGGTGCCTGGTTCGCGTGCCTGTGGGCGCTGGCCGACCACCGGGAGACGGCCCAGCGCCTCGCCCGCCCCCACCTGCTACCGCTGGCCCGGCGGGTGGTGGCCGCCGCGTCGGCGGTACGCGAACGGGTCCGGGAACCGTCGCCGGAGCCGACCGACGGTGCGGCGGGATACGGTGACCGGAATGACCGACCAGACTGTGCCGACGACCGCTGCGGGTGAGGCGGCGACCGCCCGGGGCGAGCAGACACGGCAGCTGATCCTGGAGACCGCGATGCGGTTGTTCCGCGAACGCGGTTACGCCCGCACCACCATGCGCGCCATCGCGACGGAGGCCGGCGTCGCGGTCGGCAACGCCTACTACTACTTCCAGTCGAAGGAACACCTGATCCAGGAGTTCTACGCCCGGACGCAGACGGAGCACCGAACGGCGGCCCAGCCGGTGCTCGAACGCGAATCCGACTTCGCCGCCCGGCTGGCCGGGGTGCTGCACGCGGGCATCGACGTGCTGACCCCGTCACACGAGTTCGCCGCGAGCTTCTTCAAGACCGCTGCGGAACCGACCTCCCCGCTGAGTCCCTTCTCCGCGGAGTCCTCCGGTCCCCGCGAGGCGTCCATCGGCCTCTACGCCGACGTGCTCGCCGGCTCCACCGCCAAGGTCGACGCGGAGCTGCGTCCCCAGCTGCCCGAGCTGCTCTGGCTCGCCTACATGGGCGTGGTGCTTTTCTGGGTCTACGACCGCTCGCCGGGACAGGCCCGGACCCGGCAACTGATCGACGGCGCGGTGCCGCTCGTCGACCAACTGGTGAGGCTGTCACGACTGCGCGTGCTGCGGCCGGTGACGCAACAGGTCGTCAGCTTGATTCACACCCTGCGTCACTGAGCGGGCTGAGCGGGAGAACATGCTTCTGCCCAGGTCAAGTCCACAATTGGACAGCAACGAGACGGCGGCGACAACTTGCCGAGCGGGTTCTGCATACGTAGCGTGATCGGCATTGAGCCTCACGCGGACCTGGGGGGAGGCTGCGGACCGTGGATCCGGCCCGGGATCCACGGTCCGCGCTCTGCCGGTCGGTGTTCAGTTCGGGTAGACGCCGTAGGACCGCCAGCCGCGGTCGGGGAATCCAGCGGCCTCCGCCACCCGCGCCGACGCGCCGTTGCGCCGGTCGTGCAAATAGGTGGGGACAGCGCCGTCGTCGAGCACTCGGCGGGCAGCCTGGGCCACCAGCCGCCGGGCCAGCCCGCGTCCGCGAGCCGCCGGGACGGTGCCCACCGCCAACTCGTGTCCGTGCCGGTCATGCCGTTTGATGCCGACGCCGGCCAGGTAGCGGCCCCGCTGGTCGCGCACGATGAGCACCGACCGGTCGAACAGCCGCAGCCAGGAGGGCAGGCCGGCGGTGGTGGGCGGCACCCACTCACCGACGTCCGGCAGTGCCGTCGGCGCCACACTCCACCGGAACACGTCGTCGTGCACCGCCCAACCCGGATAGCCGACCGCCGCCGGCAACGCGCTCAGCAGACCGTCCGGGTGCCGTGCCAGCTCACGAACGGCCGCGATCCGATCGGGCGCCACGGAGAGCACGCCGCTGGCCCCGGCGTGGACCGCGATGGCGGGGCGCGGTCGGCCGTCCCACGCGGGTCGGGTGCGCCGCCCGGACCCGACCACGTGCAGGCCCGGGCCGGCCGGCCACTGTCCCAGCCAGGTCGCCAGGTGCAGGTGCAGCCGCCGATCGAGCATCAACGCCTCCCGGTCCGTCACCGCCGACGCCGCTCACCGTACGACGACGCGGTCGATTCGGGGCGTAGGTGGGTCCAATCCGGGGAACCTTAACGATCTATCGACCGTCATATCCATTTCCATACATGGACAACATTATTTGGAACGGTGGGGGCATGCAGAAACAGCCGCAGGACCGTGATCAGCAGGACCCCGAGCGCGCCTGGCGCAACCACCGGCTCACCGGCCGTTTTCCGGCCCAGGCGGCGTACCGCGGTCACCGGACCCGCCCCGGCACGCTCTCCTGGTGCGAGCTGAACAGCCTGCCCGCCGGCCCCGTTCGGCACCACCTGAACCCACACTGACGCACCAGCAACAACGCAATCTTGGCGCCTTTAAGGCCGCCGATCTGGTGTATGTTTTTAGGCATGACACGCATCACCGTGGACGTGAACGACGAGTGGCTTGAGGCAGCCCGCGAGGTGCTCGGCACCGAGACCAAGGTGGCGACCATCAACGCCGCCCTGCACGCCTTTGCCCTGCGTCGCCAGGCACGGGAGATCGTCTCCGCATTCGATCAGGTGGAGATGGACTTCACCGACTCCGCTGAGGCGTGGCGTTACGGCGGCGGCCGGGATCTCGGTCGACTCGTCGAGGATGCGCGCGACTCCGAGGCCGCGTGATGGCAGGAGCGATCTATCTCGCCGACACGTCGGTGTTCGTGCTTCAGGGGCGATATCCGCCGGTCCGACGCCGCTTTGAGACATTGCTGGCCGAGGGACGCCTGGCGACCTGTCACATGGCCGCTCTCGAGTTCCTCAACAATGCTCCTCATCCGAAGGGGTACGAGATCCTGTGGCAGGCATTGCGCGGCCACCGGTGGATGGACGTGACAACCGAGGCGATGGATCGTGCTCTCGCCGTGCACCGCATGCTCGCCGCGGACAGCCAGCATCGCAACTTCCGACTACCCGACCTGGTGATCGCGGCGACCGCAGAGGTGCACGGAGCTACCGTGCTGCACTACGACGCCGACTACGACCGGATCGCCGCGATCACCGGTCAGCCGACCGAGTGGGTGGCGCGCCGAGGAAGCCTCTAGGGCGGCGAGCCACCGCGCGCTTTCGCACACCTGTCGGGTAACGTCTGCTGGTCCTTCGACGGTCACGACGGGAGCTGGCACATCCATGGGCAAGAAGACGATCCACGTCTCCGACTTCAGCGGCACGGTGCTGGGTGCCGACGACGAGGCCGTTCGCATCGTCGTTCTCGAGCACCCTGACCTGGTGGCCGGGCCCGTGCAACTGGACGCCACTCCGGTGGAGGTGGAGAGCATCGACGACGCGGCGCTGGACGTGGCGGTGGTCGAGATCCACGACCGGCACGGCCACGGCGAGCCACGTCGGGTGGTGCTGACCGCGAGCGAGTTCGACGCGATGGCCACCGACGTGCCGATGGCGCAGTTGCTGAAGACCGCCGAGCGGGTACGCCCGCCAAAGGCACGACGCAGCGCCGAGAAGGTCGACTACGGCACGATCGAGCACGCGGGCCGGCCGCACCGGGGGCGGGTCACCGAGGAGGAGTCCCGGTTGGTGCGCGAGCGGCTCGACGAGGTGAACAAGCGTCTCGCCGACGCCGGGTTGCGCCAGATCGATCCGGCCGACCCGGAGCACGCCGCCCGGTACGGCTTCCCCGTCGAGCGCTGATCACCTACTCGAACGTCCGCAGTTTGGCCAGGGTCGCCACGATGTTCGCCTCGACGGCGGCCTTGTCCACGCCGAGGCCGGTGAGCACACCCTCGCCGTTCTCCTGTTCCAGCAGGGCCAGCAGGATGTGTTCGGTGCCGATGTAGTTGTGCCCGAGCCGCAGCGCCTCACGGAAGGTCAACTCAAGCGCCTTCTTGCCTGCGGTGTCGTACGGAATCAGCTCGGGAACCTCGTCCGACGGCGGCGGCAACGTGGCGGTGGCGGCCTCCCGCACCGCGTCGGCCGAGACACCGCTGGCGGCCAGCGCCTTCGCGGCCAGCGCCTCCGGCTCGGCGAGCAGTCCGAGCACCAGGTGCGCCGAGGTGGTGTGGGCGTTTCGGGCAGCCTTCGCCTCGTTGTGGGCGGCCGCTACCACGTTGCGGGCGCGCGGAGTGAACCGCTGGAAGCCCTCCTGAGGGTCCATCGCCGCGCCGACGAAGCGCTTCTGGGCGGCCTGCTTGCTCACCCCCATGCTGCGGCCGATCTCGGTCCAGGACGCTCCGGAGCGCCGGGCCTGGTCCACGAAGTGGCCGATCAGATGGTCGGCCACTTCACCGATGTGGTCGGCCACCATCACCGCGTCGGTCAACTGGTCAAGCGCGTCGGAGTGGGCCCGCTTGATGGCCTGGATCAGGTCGTCGAGCCGGACCGGATTGTTGATCTGCACGGGTTCAGTCATGCGTCAACCTTAGGTTGACGATCCACGTTCGTCAACCACGGGTTGACGAACGCCGCCCCCTCGTCCGACCCGTTGATCGCTGTTAACAACCTTGACTAATTCTTTCGAAATCGACAGACTCGGATTTGGAGAGCGCTCTCCACCCGCCTCGCCAGCGCATCCGTCCCTCCACCCCCGAGGAGATCCGATCGTGTACGCCTTCTCCCGCAGCCTCCGGCGGGCAGCCGCCGCCCTGGGCGCGGCCCTCGTCACCAGCGCGCTCCTGCTACCCGTGCAGTCCGCACCGGCCGCCGCCGCGATCGGCGGCATCACCTGGCAGGACGAGTTCAACTCGCCGGCCGGCACCCCGGTCGACCAGTCCAAGTGGCGCTTCGACATCGGCGGCCACGGCTGGGGCAACAACGAACGGCAGTACTACACCAACAGCACCAGCAACGCGGTGCACGACGGCCAGGGCAACCTGGTCATCACCGCCCGCCGGGAGAATCCGGCCAACTACCAGTGCCACTACGGCCGGTGCGAGTACACCTCGGCCCGGCTGCTGACCGCGGCCACGTTCAGCCAGGCGTACGGCCGGTTCGAGGCGCGCATCAAGATCCCCCGTGGGCAGGGCATCTGGCCGGCGTTCTGGATGCTCGGGCGGGACTTCGGCGACGTCGGCTGGCCGGCCTCCGGCGAGATCGACATCATGGAGAACGTCGGGCGGGAGCCGAACACCGTGCACGGCACCATCCACGGGCCCGGCTACTCCGGCGGCGGCGGGATCACCGGCAGCCGCACCATCGGGCAGCCGCTTGCCGACACCTTCCACACCTACCGGGTGGACTGGGAGCCGAACATCATCCGCTGGTACCTCGACGGGTCGGAGTTCTTCCGGGTCGACCCGAGCCGGCTCGGCGGTAACCGCTGGGTCTTCGACCACCCCTTCTTCATGATCCTCAACGTGGCCGTCGGCGGTAACTGGCCCGGCTACCCCGACGGCAGCACCCAGTTCCCGCAGCAGATGCTCGTCGACTACGTCCGGGTCTACGGTCACGTGCCGGACGGCAACACCGGCACCACCCGGATCCGGGGGCAGCAGAGTGGCCGATGCATCGACATCCCCGGCGCCAACCCGGTCGACGGAGCGCCGCTACAGGTCTGGGACTGCAACACCACCGCCGCGCAGGCGTGGACCTTCGCCGCCGACGGCACCATCCGCGCGATGGGCAAGTGCATGGACCCGGCCTGGGCCGGGACGGCCAACGGCACCGAGGTCAACCTCGTCACCTGCAACGGCAACCCGGCGCAACGATTCACCCTCAACGCCGCGGGCGACCTGGTCAACCTCAACGCGAACCGCTGCGTCGACGTACGCGACAACAACCCGAACAACGGCGGCCGGCTGCAACTGTGGGACTGCGCCGGCACTCCCAACCAGAAGTGGTCCCGGGCCTGAGACGACCGCCCGCGACAGATCGGTGGGCTCACCGCCACGCCCGGCGGTGAGCCCACCGGGCGTGGCGCGCGTAAGAGTCGGTGACAGGCGGGTAGTAATCCGTGCGGTCATCGATGTACGGGAGGCGACGTGGAGAACACTCAGACGGCCGGCGGACGACGGTTGTGGTGGGGGATCGGTGCGGCAGTACTGGTCATCGTGGTGGTGGCGGTTGCCACCTGGACGTGGGTGACGGTCCGGGGCGACGGCCGCAACGGGCACGTCGTCACCGGTGCCGTCGGCGATCTGCGGGAGGCCACCTTCGTCCTGCTCGACGGCGCCGACGTTGTCCGGGTGCGCACCGCCGACCTCGGCGACGACGCGTACCGGGTGTCGACCCCCCGCGACGCCAACATCCGTCCCGCGGTCTCGTTCACCGACGGTAGCCTGCTGACCAGCCTCCGGGGCACCGACCGGGACGGCCCGGCGGTCGTGGAGGCGGTGCTGGCCGAGTCGGTCCGCTGGCACGTCCGACTCAACGGTGGCGCCAAGGAACAGCAGCTCGACCTGCGCGGCGCGCAGGTCGGTGACATCGAGTTCACCGCCGGCGCGAACCGTGTCGAGCTGACGCTGCCGGCACCGGAGGGGACGCAGCGGACCATGCTCGGCGGCGGAGCGAGCCAGGTCGTCGTCCGCCTGGCCGGCGACGCGCCCGTGCAGGTACGCGCCGGCGGCGGCGCCGGTTCGGTCACCATCGACGGCACCAGCCACTCCGGGGTGGCCGGCGGCACCACCTTCACCCCGCCGGAGTGGAACTCCGCGACGGACCGCTACGACATCGACGCGACGGTTGGCGTTTCCACAATCACCGTCGAACGCGTCGACGCCGGCTGAGCAGGTGGCCATGCGGCTGCACGTCGGGTGTGCGATGTGGACCCACCGGTCGTGGCAGGGGCGGCTGCTCCCCCATCCCCTGCCGGCGCAGGACCGCCTGCGGCACTACGCCGGCTGGTGCGACGCGGTCGAGGGCAACACCACCTTTTACGCCACCCCGGCCCGCGAGACGGTCGTGTCCTGGGCGGAGCAGACCGGACCCGACTTTCGCTTCGTGGTGAAGCTGCCGAAGGTGGTCACCCACGAACGCCGCCTCACTGACGTCGACCAGCCGATGCGCGCCTTCCTCGACGCGATCGAGCCACTCGGCTCCCGAGCGTACGCCCTCTGGGTGCAGTTGCCCGGCTCCTTCGGCCCGGATGACGTACCCACGCTCGCCCGGTTTCTGCGCCGCCTGCCCGCCGCCCACCGACCCGCCGTGGAGGTGCGCGACCCGGCCTTCTTCACCGACCCCCGGGCGACCCGGCTGCTGGAGACGGCGCTGGCGGAGACGGGTGCCGAGTGGATCCCGTTCGACACCACGGCGTTCTTCACCGAACCGCCGACCAGCGACGCCGAGCGGGACGCCTGGACGAAGAAGCCCAGGATGCCGCCGCGTACGGTCGCGCTCACCGCCCGGCCGATCGTCCGTTACCTCGGTCGCGACGACCCCGCGCGCACCGTCGAGGGCTGGCGGCGGTGGGTGGACGTGACCGCGGAGTGGCTGCGCGAGGGCCGGTCGCCTACCGTTTTCATCCACACCCCGGACAACGCCGACGCGCCGACCCTGGCCCGCCGCTTCCACGACGAGGTACGCGCCCGCGTACCGCAGCTGGCACCGCTGCCGGAACCGATCCCGGTCGAGCCCACCACCCTCTTCTGACCGCCGGACCCGCCCGGCTTCGATCAGCGGTGGTCAGGCAGTCTCCTCGACGAAACCGGCGATATCGGCGGCGATCCGTTCGGGCTGCTCGCCGTTGACGGCATGGGAAGCGCCCGGGTAGAGCCGGACCGTGCCCCGGGGCAGGGCCCGACGGGCGGTCTCGACGGCCTGCTGCGGGTCGTGCATCACCGATTCACCAGCGATGATCGCCAGGACCGGCAGGTCGAGTCGACGGAGGCGTTCCTCGCTGATCCGCGTAGGCTGCGGCAGCCGGAGCTTGTAGTGCTGCATGCCGGCTTCGATCATGTCGGCGACCGGCTCGTCCTCGACCGGCGCCCCGCCAGCGGTGTACGAGTTGAAGCTGTCCCGCCACGATCTCGGCAGCCAGGGCAACGCGGCCGGGATGGAGCGCACGATCGTGCCGAACGGCATGTCGGCGAAGACGTACACCGGGTCGATGACGGTCATCGACGCGATGTGGTCCGGTCTGTGCAGGGCGAGGTTGACCGCGGTCCAGCCACCGATCGAGAGACCGACCAGGTGGAACTCGTCCGGCGGGAGCGCCTGGAGGGTCTGGTGCAACCACTCGGCCTGCGCCTCGTCGCTGTCGATCGGGCGATTCTGCACGCTCATGCCCGGCTCGCCGAGCAGGTCGACGGTGTAGACGTCGCCGATTGGCAGCAGCAGGGGCACGTTGTCGGCCCAGACCGGCGTACCCGAGGCGCGCCCGGGCAGCAGCAGCAACGGGGTGTTCGTACCGCCGTCGTCCGCGCCGGTGCCGGCGAAGCGGTAGACGCGCACGATGCCGTAGTCGGTGCGTACGTCGATGGTCTCCGTCGGGTCGGGCAGGGCGGCGAAGGCCTCGGTGTAGGCCCGGAGGAACCGGTCCTGCCCGTCGGCGCTGTCCCAGTGGCCGATCGGCGCGGGCTGGCGAAGGGCGAAGGTGGCCACCAGCGCGATGAGTGCGAGCCCGGCCAGGACCAGACGCAGCCATCGTGACCTGGGCCGCAGCCGGTTGAGAGCCTTCATCAGCCTGGTCCGCACGACGCCCTCCTAACCGATCGGTAGATTTTTCGACCGTACGGTAGAATCTGGCGGGTGACAAGGAGACGAGAGGGCGCGACGGCGGAACCGACCCTGATCGAGCGCGCCCGCCGCGCCCAACTGATCGAGGTCACCATCGAGTTGGTCGCCGACCGGGGCTACGCGGGCGCCTCACTGGCCGCCATCGCCGAACGCGCCGGCATCACCAAGGCCGCCGTGCTCTACCACTTCCCCACCAAGGCCGCCGTCGTACGCGCCGCACACGAACACGCCCTCGCCGCCCTCGTCGCAGACGTCGCCGGAGCGGTCGAGGCCGCCGACACCGCGAACCGGCCCGCCGCGTACGTCAGGTCGATGGTCGGGCACCTGCGGGAGCATCCCCGACACACTCGCATGATCATCGAGGCGATGGTCCACGACGACGGCGACCACGATCCGGCCGCCCGTTGGCGCCCCCTGGCCGAACTCATCGACGCGGCCCGGATCGCCCGTGGCGGCAGCGGCGACACCGACGTACGCACCACGGCGATCATCGTCGGTGGGGGCATCGACGCGATCGTCGCCGAGCAACTCCACGATCCCGACTACGACACGGCGGCGGCGGCCGAACACCTCGTCGAGATGCTCGACACCACTCTCGGACCGTGACGACGCGCACCACGCGCCAGCTCACGGCGTGATGACGACCCGCCGTCCGCGCAGCTCACCCTGCTCGATCATCCGGTGTGCCTCGGCGACCGCCGACAGCGGCATCCGTACCGTGCCGCGTGGGGCCAACTCCCCGGCGACGAGCATCCGGTTGACGGTGCCGGCAGCCGCGGCCAACTCGGCAGTGGTGGCGCGGGAGATGACGAAGCCGGTGACCGTGCGATCGTTCAGGTAGAGGGGGCCGGCGGGCAGTACCGGCCTGGTGCGGGGTCCCGCCAGCAACACGATCCGGCCACGTATCCCGATCAGATCGACGATCGATTCAAGATCGTTCCGTCCCGACGTGTCGAGGTACAGGTCGATACCGTCAGGGCACACCGACCTCAACCGACCGATCAGATCGGGCGCCCGGTAGTCGAGAACCTCCGCGGCCCCGAGTTGCCGGCAGTACTCGGCGTCCGCGGCGGACGCGGTGACCACGACGCGGGCACCAGCCGCTCTCGCGAGCGCCACAAGTGCCGAGCCGACGTTTCCGCCGCCACCGCCCACCAACACGGTCTCCCCGACCCGCAACCGCCCGTGCACCACAAGACCCAGGTAGGCGGTAGCGGCAGGGTGCAGCACGGCCACCGCGACCGCCGGATCGACCCCCGCCGGAAGTCGGTACAGCCGATCCGCCGGCACGACGGCCTGCTCGGCGGAGCTGCCCTGCCGGCCGTCGTGCCCGAGGCTGTTGCACCACACCAGGTCACCGACGCCGAAGCCGCTCACACCGGGCCCCAGCGCCGTCACCCGCCCGACCAGGTCACGGCCGACAATGAACGGCAACGGCAACGGCGTCGGGTACGCCCCGGAACGCACGAAGGTGTCGACCGGGTTGACTGTCGTCGCCAGGACGTCGACGAGGACGTCGGTCGGACCGGGACGTGACGCCGGCAGATCCCCGTACCGGATTACGTCGGCCGGACCGGGACCCTCGATGTAGGCGGCACGCATGCCGTCATTCTCGCGCCACGTGTTCGTCTTTCTCGCTCATTCACCGCCACCGCCGGGCACGGTCGTGCCGGACCGGTCACTCGGCCGACGGACGTGGTCTCGGCTGCCGGTGGTACCTCGGTCCGGCCGGAGCGTGCATCGCGCCCCGGTAGACGCCGTGCCGCAGCTCGGAGACGTACCCATCCAACTCGGGCATGCCCAGCCGGGCCGCCACGGCCAACTCGGCCTCGAAGTCGTACGGCACGCGGACGAACTGGATCGAGAACGGCGCGTCGGCCGCCGCGTCGAGGACACCTTCGAGGATCACGTAGACCGGGGTCGGATCGCCCATCGCGTTGCCGACGCTGCCGGTGTTGAACAGGGTGCGGCGGTCCCGGTCCACCTCGTAGAACGGATCGTGGGTGTCGCCGTAACCCACGACCGTGGGCTCCGGTCCGTCGCCGGTGGCCGGGGTGTTGGCGAACATGCCGAGGAACTCGGCCTCGTCGTGGTCGAACCGGACCCGACGGTGCACGCTTGTCGCCGACGCGTGGAAGAGCCGCACCCGTCGCCCGCTGAGCACAAAGTCGTGGCTGAACGGCAGGCCACGCAGCCAGTCGCCCTGGCCGGCGGCGAGCTGTGCCAACCACCAGGCCATCGCCTCGTTGTCGTAGCTGCGGTCCGGGTCGGGGAGGAAGTCGTCCCAGTTGCCGAGGATGTTGACCTCGCAGCGCTCCCGACAGACCTCGATCACCTCGCGGCCACGCGGCCCCTTGCCGACGTAGTCACCGAGGTTGAAGATCCGCTCGATGCCGCGTGCGTCGATGTCGGCCAGCACGGCCTCCAGCGCGGTCAGGTTGCCGTGGACGTCGGAGATCAGAGCGATGCGATCGAGGGACCGGGCCACCGGCCGATCGTAGCCGCGACATTCCCCGGCGGTGGGGTGCGGCGGCCTGCCTACAACCAGCCAACCTCGCGCAGTTCGGCAAGCAGTTGCGGGTCGAGGTCGGCCGGTTCGAGTACGTCCCCAGCGGGTGGCGGTTCGATCGGCTGCCGCCGGCCGAACGAGTGGTAGAGAAACTGCCACTGACCGGCGCCCGCTTCCGCCTGGTCGAAGTGCAGCGTCAGATTCGTGAGCCGGCCCTGCGCGTCGAGGGTGGCGTCGAAGGGCATCATCGTGTTCGTCGCCGACAGTTCCCTACGCAGCTCGACGGTCAGGTGAGGATGCCGACGTAGGTCGAGGACACCACGAACGGCTCGTTCGGTGACGAGCCGCAGCTCGACCGATGTCTTCACCAGTTCCTGCAGATCGTCCGTCGCCTGCGTACCGATGAAGAGCGAGGAGTCCGCACCCAGCAGGCGCGGCAGGTCGACCGGTAGCCACCCCTCGGGGGGCTCCCCGAAGCCGAAGATCCGCATCCAACTCTTTTCGTCGACGGTCTTGATCTCGATCCACTGGAAGTGGCCGGGTTGCCGAATGGGGAAGCGGATGGCCATGTCGCTCCGGCGTCTGGCCGGGTCCACCGTCATCTCGACCGTCGTACTGACCGACGCTCCCTCGACGTCCCTGCGGGTCATGGTGAAACGTGTCGAGTAGGTGTCCTGGCCGACTTTCTTCGCACCCTCGTGCAGCCACGTGTGGAGGTCCTGCTGCACCGCGCCTGCCGAAGGGCTCGGACCTGATGGTGGCGAGGCGGCGTCGGCACAGCCAGCCGCCAGGGCCAACGCGACAGCGGCACCTGCTGCCGCGGCCAACCTGCCCACTGCGCGGGCACCCGATCGCCCCAGCAACCGACCCGGCCCCGACCACACGCTGTTCAACAGGTTCTCCGTCCAGGCCCGGCTCATGATCGGCACATGGTGCCAGCTCACCCAGACCTCGTCCAGACCGTCAGCCTGTCCGCACGCGCCGGGGGCCAGGCACCACCGGCGCCTGGCCCCCGGATGCGGCTTCAGCTACGTCGACTCCACTGCTGGTTCGCGCCGCCGTTGCAGGACCAAAGAATGATCTTTGTCCCGTTGGCGGTGGCGGCGCCGTTGGCGTCGAGGCAGAGTCCGGACTGGACGTTGGTGATGGTGCCGTTGGCGTTGACGTTCCACTGCTGGTTGAGCCCGCCGTGGCAGTCCCAGATGATGACCGTGGTGCCGTTGCTGGTACCCGCCCCGTTCGCGTCCAGGCACTTGTTGCCGTAAACGGTGAACTGTCTGCTCGCCGTGTAGGTCCACCGCTGATGCGAGCCGCCGGAGCAGTCCCACAGCTGCGTCTGGGTACCGTTCGTGGTGGTCGCGCCGGGGACCTCGATGCAGCGGCCGGACTGGCCGCCGACGAGCTGCGTGTCGGGCGTACCGCCGGTGCCCTGCCGCCGGACGAGAGACTTCGACTCGGCCGACCGACTGCCCTGCGCGTCGACGACGTAGAGCCGGTAGTCACCCGACGACGTCGGCACCGCGATGGACGTGGCGTTGCCGTCTGCCCTGGTCATCGTCGGGCCGACGGCGAAGGTGGTGGTGCCGGAGGGGGCCAGCCACAGCGACCTGGTCGCATCGCCGCCGTTGCGGATCGGGATCGAGGACGTGCCGCTGCCGACGAACGTGCTAGCCGGTAGGACGTAGTCCTGCGTGGGCAGGTTGCGCGGCTGGGTGATGTCCCGGAACGAGTCCTGGAGCCCGGAGTTGACAGCGATTCCGTAGGCCGCCGCCGGCCAGACGTAGTCGGAGGAGACGAGGATGTCGTGGATGGTGCTGTTGGGCAGGTTCTTGTTGGAGACCTTGTTGATCGGGCCGTAAGTCTGCGTGATGTGAAGGTCGTGCTTGCGCCCGAAGTCGTCTGAGTTGATCATCCAGGTGATGTTCTTGTCCACGCTCAGGACGTTGTCCCGGAAGGTGATGAACGCCGAGCCCTCGTCCGGGTGGAGTCCGTACTTGTGGCCAGCCGGAACGCCCTGGAAATAGTTGTCGTGGATGACGGTGCCCGGCTGGCTGCCCAGCGTGTAGATGGGTGCCGTGTCACTGAGCCGCTGCACCGTGTCGATGATGTGGTTGTGACTGATGGTGTTGTTCTTCGCCGTGGTGGTCGGCCGGTTGGGCGCGATCGACCCTGAGGACCCGTCGAAGTTCCACCAACCCCAGCCCATCGTGATGCCCGCCCACGGGGCCTTCTCGATGCGGTTGTGCTGCACCGTGAGGGTGTCGGCGAAGTACGCCGCGACCGCGCCGTGCCCGTTGAACAGCACCGAGCTGTCGTGGATGTAGTTGTTCCTGATCTCGATGTTCTTCGGAAGCCCCTCGACCTGCGGCGGGTACTTCTCGCGGTTGCTCGACGTGTGATCGCCGATGTAGACGTGCTGCGGGTGACCCACGCTTATCGCCGTTCCGGCGATGTCGTTCGTGTAGTTGCCGATCAACTGCGTGTTCGTCACGTCGTTGACCAGGGTGATCCCGTCGGCCCCGGTGTGCGCGATCCGGTTGCGCTCCAATCGGATTCCGCTGGCGTTCTGCAGGTGGATGATGCCGGGGGTGAGGTCGACGTTGCGGTAGTAGTAGACGTGGAAGTTGCCGCGCGCGTACGCCTGCGCGCCGAGATTGCCCTGCTGCGCCTGCTTGAACACCGAGCCGGCGACGTTGAACAGGTTCCAGTCGGAGTGCCGCACGGTGAGGCCGGAGAACGTGATGTTGCGCGCGTGGTTGCTGGTCGAGGTGCCGGCGACCCGCAGCACGGTGGTCACGTTGTTGGGCGCGAAGACCGACGCGGTGGACATGTTGTCGGCGCCGGCCTTGTAGTAGTAGAGCGTCCGGCTGGACTTGTCGAAGTAGAACTCGCCCGGCGAGTCCAGGAACTCGTAGGCGTTCATCACCTTGTGGGTACCGTTGATCTGGGCGTTGCCGTTGAACGCCCCCTGCGCGATGGCGGCGCCCGGCTGCTGGAACAGCGCGATACGACTCTGCCCGTCACCGCTCGTCGTCACCTGACGAACTCCCACGATGGCAGTGGTCCAGGTGGTGCCGGTCTCGATCTCGATGTCTTCCTGGTTGCGGGAGATCGACGGAAAATCGGCCGGGTTGTACCTCGCGCCCTCACACTGCGAGCCCGACTCCCACGCCCAGTCGGCCTGTCCCGCGGTGATGGTGTACGTGCCGTGGCAGCCCCCGGATGTGATCGTCTTGGCCGCCATGTGAGCCCGCTGGCCGTTCACGTAGAGCGCCCGCAGCTTGTTGGCCCGATCGAGCGGCGCCTTCCAGATGTTCCCGCTGTGCTGAGTCCAACCGGTCACCTGCACACCGGCCTCAAGAACCGGCGTCTCGTCGGGGTACGCGGCGTAGATCACCCGGTGGCCGTTGGCGCCGGAATCGCTCGCCCCGAACTCGATCGTGCTGCTCACCGGGTAGCTGCCACCGCGAAGGTAGACCTGGATGTCGCCGGTCATGGTCGCGGTCTTCGTGCGGACCACGTCCCGGGCGCGCTGTAGCGTCCTGAACGGTGCGGCGAGCGTGCCCGGGTTGGCGTCGTTTCCACCGGGCGCGACGTACAGCGTCTCCTGGACGGCAGCCAGGGCCGGAGCCTGGTCTGCGAACACGGCTGGCAGTGCAGCGGAGACAAACACCGCCAGCGCCAGTAGGGCACCTCTTCCGGCACGGACAACAGATCTCATCTCTTCTCCCTCCGCTCCCGGGCCGCCACCGGAAGCCATTGACATACCGCGCCGCACGATGGGCACGGGCCCGGCCTCGGCGTACGCGCGGTCGGGTGTGCCAGGTCAGGCGTTCTGCACCTGCCACTTCTGGTTGTCGCCGCCCCAGCAGGCCCAGAGTTGGACCTTCAAGGTGGTGGTGTTCACGTCCAGGCAGAGACCGGACTGCACGCTGCGGATCGTGCCGTCGCCGCCGATCGTCCACCGTTGGTTGTCGCCGCCGTTGCACGCGTACGTGCCGACGACGGTGCCGTTCACCGTCCCCCGGTTGTACGCGTCGAGGCACCGCTGGCCGGCAAGAGCGGTGAGCTGCCCGCCGGCCGTCACGGTCCACCGCTGGGCGGCGGTGTCGTTGCAGGCGTACACCTGGACCTGGATGTTCGCGGTCGTCGCGCCGGGGATGTCCAGACACTGCCCGGTGCCGACGTTGCGCAACCGGCTCACCGGGTCCGGTGTGCCGCCGCCGGTCAGGCCCCAGGCGTACCGGAGGCGGTCGAGACCGCTGGCGTTGGGGGTGCTGAGGGTGAGGTTGGTGCCGGTGCCGTGCAGCTTCTGCATGGCGTACCAGTCGTCGCCCTGACCCGCGGTGACCTTGCCGCCCAGGGCCGGCCAGTAGATCGAGCCGATCCGCAGTTCCCGCAGCACCTCGGTGGTGGCGCGGAAGTAGCGTACGAAGTTGTCGGTGCTGGCGGTGTCGTGGTAGTTGAGCCCGGTGTCCATCGGCGCGCCGAACTCGTCCATCACGGTACGGGCGGCGCAGGAGCCGATCGCGTCCCGCAGGAACGTCACCCACTGGTCGTAGGTCTTCGCGCCGCTGAAGAAGGTGTAGTGGTGCAGCGACACGATCGTCCCGTCGAGCCGGCGGTCGGCGCACATCGACTTGATGTCGGTGTTCAGGCCGGCGCCGCTGACGAAGACCCGGTGGCGGGGGATCGACGGGCGGGCGGTGAGCCAGTTGTTCACCACGTTCGCCCAGTCCGCGGCGCTGTGCCCGCCCGGCTCGTTCATCGGCTCGAAGTACACCAGGTCGTTGCTGCCGTACCTGGCGACCACGGTGTTCCACATGGTGTTGAAGGCGGTGGTGTTGACGATCCGACCGCCGCTGGCGGCCACGCCGTCGTCCCAGTAGGAGAGGACGACCTTGAGGCCCTTCGCGGTGGCGGCGTCGATCGCGCCGGTGTACGCATTCCACCAGCTCGTACCGACGGTGTAGGTGTTGATCGGCAGCCGGACCGTGTTGGCGTCCAGGTTGTTCTGGAAGCCGGTGTAGATCGCGTTGGCCTTGGCCACCACCGTCGCATAGCTGTCGGAGCTGCTCAGGCCGTGCAGGACCAGCGGTCCACCGTGGAAGTTGTCACCCAACCTGGCCCAGTTGACACCACGGAACTGGCTGGTGTCGGCGGCGGCGGGTGCGGCACCGCCGAGCACGACAGTCGGCACCGCCAGGAGAGCGGCCAGGGCGCAGCTGAGCATCCGGCTCAGGTAGCGAGGTGAGCGGGATCGGAGCATTGGCGTTCCCTTCTGCGCGGTGCCGACTGTCGCGCTCATCAGCTCAGGCCCGGGTCCAGCGCTGGTTGGCGCCGCCGTGGCAGCCCCACACGATCACGGCGGAGCCGTTGGCGGTGGCGGCGCCGTTGACGTCCAGGCACAGCCCGGTCTGCGCGTTGCTGATCGTGGCGTTGCTGTTGATCACCCACTGCTGGTTCGCTCCACCGTGGCAGTCGTAGATCTGCACCCGGGTGCCGGCGGCGGCATTGTTCGGTACGTCCAGGCACTTGCCCATCACCTGCAACGCCCGCCCGTTCTGGGTGAACTGCTGGTTGGCATTGTTGTGGCAGTCCCAGATGATCATCTGTGCGCCGTTTGCCGAACTCGCCCCGTTGACGTCCAGACACCGGCCGGATGCATCGTTGCGGAACCTGTTGCCGGTCGGGTTCGGGGTGCTGCCGCCGTTGAGGGCGTCGAGGACCGCCGTGTACGCGGGCTTCTTGTTGCCGGCGCAGTCGAAGAGCAGGGCGTTGTCGCCGCCGCGCCAGGAGTCACAGTCCCGTACGCCCCACACGGTGATGCCGGTGCAGCGCGAGATCGCCAGGCAGGCGCGGGTGACGGCGCCGTACATGTTGGCCTGGTTGCCGCCCTGGGTGATGTCCAGTTCGGTGATCTCCACGTCCACGCCCAGGTCGGCGAAGCGCTGGAGGTTGGCCTGGTAGTCACCGGGTAGCGAGGTGCCC
>NZ_BOPD01000047.1:0-41484 GCF_016863575.1 Micromonospora sediminimaris | reverse complement strand
CCAGCGTCAATCTATGCCCCCGCGTGCCCACGCGTCCCACCAGTCCACGCATCGGCAGGTCTCGGCTGATCCCACCGGACTTACGTACCACACAGTCCATACGACGCCGACCCTGTCCACGGCGACCGAGCACCCGCCGAGCACCCGGATGTACGTTGACCCGGCGCGTACGCCGACAGGCGATAACCGCCGCCCCACGACGAAACCCAATGCTTCGGGCCAATGGTTCACCAAGCTGTTCCGGCAGCAGTCACAAACCCGCCGCCGGCCCAGCCTGTCACTGCTATCGCGCTTTCCTCCACGCCGCCGCGAACACCGGCTCCGGTTCCCACAGCCCGTCGTCGGGTCGCTCGACGAGCACGTCGAAGTACCGCAACGCCTCCACCGACCGGGCGCCGCCACATTCGGTCACCTCAAGCCAGGTAGCCAGGTCCTCGCCGCTCATCGGAGCGTTGTAGTCGAGCAACGAGTCGAAAGCGGCCGCCAGCGTCGGGTTGTTCGCCAGTCCAACCTGATCGACGAACACACTGGCGGCTTCGGCGCTGTTGAGCCTTGCTGCGGTGATCGCATCGCACACGCGTCGAGCGGTGCGTTCGGTGGCCGCGAGCCGGGCGGCGTCGTCGAGCAGCACCGTCCATCCGCCGGTGGCCTCCAGCAGCGTCTTCTGGCTGGCCGCGTCACCGAAACACGAGATCTCGTTGTCGACGACCCACGACCGCAGGCCGCCCGGCGACAGCCGACGCAGCACGATCACCCGGTCGGTGACCTCCCCTAGCGGCGGAGCGTCGTCCTTGATGAACAGTTCGCTAACGCTGGCGTCGACGACCGCGACCACGGAGCGGGTCACCCCTGCTGCCGGCAGCAGGGTGTCGACCTGAAGCAGTTCGTTGAGCGCATTGTCGAGCCTCGTTGTTGACAGGTCGCTGAGCACGACCCGGTGCCGGTCACCGGGCGCCCCGCCGCGCAGTTCCCGCCGGTAGCCTGCTGGTCCCCGGGTCACGTGCAGGGTGAACCGCGCCCCGATCATGTCTGCTTCCTCAGTCAGCCGCGTCGCGACCCGGTCGATCCCGGTCGCCTGGGTGCCGACGACCACCCACAGGTGGTTGCCCCGTTCGGTCAAGGTGGCCAGCTGCTTCTCGGTCACCGGCGAGATGCGGCCGTCCGTCAGCGTACGACGGGCCTGCTCGGCCGACAGGGTGGTGACGACGTTACGCCATTCCAGGGCGCACAACTCTTCCTCGATGGTCTCCGCGGTGCCGAGAAGACGCAGCACGTTGCTGGACCGTAGCCGCCACCGGCCGCTAGTTTCCGACAGGACCCCGAGGCCGCTCATCTCCGACAGCAACGACCGGAACTCGTCAGCTCCCTGGTCGACGAACCCTTCCGGCCACCACGCCAGGCACTCGTCCCGCAGCACGTGCGTGGGGATGGCATGGTCGGCACCCTTCTCCAGCGCGGAGAGGGCGACGACGAGAGCGATCAGCTTGTACCGCGAGTCGAGGTTGAGGGTCAGGTGCACCGTCTCACGGATCTTCTGCCGGACGGCGTTGGAGCCGATCACGCGTTCCAGGTCCTCGTCGCGGATGCGGTACCGCGGCCCTTCCAGGCCCCGTCGGCTCAACGCTTCCCGCACGAGCTCCTCGCCGACCATCTGCAGCAGCTTCGGCTGGTAGTTGCAGTAGGCGAGGACCCGATGGATGAGCTCGTCGGAGTCAAAGGAGATCCCGAGGGTGTCCATCGGGGTGAACATCAAATCGTGGGCCGCGGCTGGTGTCAACGGGCCGATGGCGATCGGGTCGCCGAAGTGCGCGCTGGCGAGCGGCTGGTTGGGCAAGTGTGCGAACCGCTGGACCTGGTGCAGGCCGGCGAACACTGGCTTGAAGTTACGGTTTGTGGTCATCATCAGGTTACGCAGGCGGGTGGTGTGCTCGAACCCTGTCCGGGCGTCGGCGTCGAAGAACCCGTCGCACTCGTCGAGAAGCAGCAGCAGTCTGCGCTGGTTGTTGCTGCCCAGCCACGTGGTGATCGTCGTCTCGACGTACTGGGCGGCGTCGCGGGCCCGTTTGCGCGGCGAGGTGATACCCCGCTGGGCGAGCCGTTCGGCGATCATGTTCCACAGGTCGTCGATCTTGACCGTGGCGCCGAATCCGCCTGATAGCGGCAGGTACACCGCGACCCGGTCCTGGTAGAGCTCGAACTGGCGAGCGGCGGCCTGCAGCAGCGCCGACTTGCCCAGCTGCCGGCCGCCGTAGAGCAGGTTCGCGCCGTACGGGTCGAGGATGCTCTTGCGTTCGTCGACGCGTCCGAAGAAGATCTCCCTGGGCAGCGCGTCGTGTCCGCTCGGGTGGTACGGGTTGGTCGCCGCGTACGGCAGCAGGATCCGTTCGGTCGTAGCGAACAGTCCGCCTCCGCGGGCGGCGAGGAACGCAATCGCGGCGTCGTCGACGACCATGACCGGCCGGTCGGCGCGGGCCGCACACTCTTTGGCTAGGACCTTACGCTGTTCAGCCGACATGCTGCCGAACAGCAACACGAGGATCGGGTCGTTGCTCTCGTCCTGCTCCACCCAGGTCAGCAGCGTGGCGGCGTCCTGCACGCCCCAGCACAGCATCACCTTCAGCAGGTCACCGGCGCGGGACCCGAACGCCGGAACCCGTGCCCCACCGGTCAGCTTGACGCTGGTGAGCTCGACCCATTTCCGGGTCGGGGCGTTACCGAGCTTGTACGGGGTCCTTTCGCTGGTGAACTCGACACCGGCCAGCCGCAGCGCATACCCGAGCACCGACTTCGTCCGTTGGTGGCGCAACGACTGCCGTTCCGTGGTCAGCCGGTGCCACTGCTCGAGGCCCTCGACGGCATTGGTCCGTTCAAAATCGTTGAGCCGGCTGAAGTCAAGGCCGTTGTGGGCGCCGCCGTCCCGGGCGGCCCGGATCAGAGCCGGGGTGACACCGTCGGTGGCAACGCCGAGGGCAGCGAGGAACTTCTCCAGGTCGGTAGGCCGGGTGGTGCTGGGTGGATCCTCTCCCGCGAGGGCGTTGAGCAGGTACTCCTCGGCGGTGGCGAGGTCTCCGGTGTCGATGCGGGCGTTGATGAGCTCCGCGGCGTTCTCGGCGACCTTGGGTCCGTTGGTGTTGGCCGCCCGGCTGGCGGCCTCGTTAAGTTCGATCGTGACACGGCTGCGCATCGCATCCCGGGCCTGTTCGGCATATTCGGGCAGGCGGCTGACGATGTCTTCGAGTTGACGTCGGACCGCGCCCAAATCGGGCCGGTCGAGGCGGGCCGCCTCCAGTTCGGCGAGGACGCGGGAGTTATTGGCATGGCTGAGCTGTCCCAGCCGGGCTGCTTTCTCCACCTGCGTGGCGACATCCGCCCGCAACGCCCGCACCTCATTCTGCGACCGGGCGATGCTGCCCTCGAGGCGGTCCACCATTTCCTCGGCCCGTCGAGGGTCTTCGTCTGCGACCGCGTCGATGATGATCCGCGCCGCGCCGTAGTCCTCGATGGCAAGCCGGGCGTCGAACGCGGCCGCCCACGATGTCTCCACCGCCGACTCGATATCGGTGATCGTCACTGGCCTGGCGAAGTTCAGTTTCGCGTCGACCGGCAGGGCCCGGCTGCGCAGCACCTCCCGGTTGAGGACGGTGTTCGGGTCCGGTTCGGCTCCGCCCAGCCTTGTCCCGTCCAACAGCTCGACACTACGGGCGACACTCTCGCGGCAGACCGCCGCGGCCGCTGCAAGCAGGCCGTCGTCGCCGATCGACGCCGTGTCGTGCAGTTCGATGTCGGCGTCGATCCATCCCGCGCGGACCTCGTTACGCAGCTCCGCCAGCTGCGGGGGCACCTGAAGGCTGTCGCGGGCCGCGTCCGGGTTCGCCCGGACCGCGTCGACCCAGTTGCCGACGGCGTCGAGACATTCGCGTGCGTGATCGGTGAGGCGCCGGCGGACCGCGCCTTCCAGCGGCCGGGTGTTCTTCGCCCGGATCTGGGCGTCTTCCCGCATCAGTTCCTCGACGATTGCCTCCCGGCGGGAGAACTTGCGCAGCCGTTCGACGGCGACGTCAATGTCAACCCGACGGTCGTGGGCGGCGATGTCGAGCACCTGGCCGATGAACCCGTCGGCGGACCACCACTGGTCGGCGATCTGCTGCGCGCGGGCGAACCGCACGGTCCGAAGTCGGTCCCGTGCCTGGACGGCGGCTTCGACGGCGGTGGCGATGCTCTGGTCAGCGCCCGCGATCGGGGCAAGCGCGGCGAGTGTCGCGCTGCTGGACAGAAGCCCGCGAGCGGAGGCCGTGCCGATCGCGCCGGCGACCCGGGCCAGGTGCGGCAGTTCATGCAGAGAACCGACCAAAGCTTGCAGGATCGTTCCGGCGTTAGGATCGGCGGTCACCAGCGCCGCCCGGACGGCGGCGGCGAGCAGCGCCAGTTGGGCGGCGCGGTCACCGTCGAAGTGATGAACGTGCAGCGCGTCGAGGTCGGCACGCAGCGCAGCCGACGTGGCGCCGCTTTCACTGCGGACCGCTTCGGACAGGGCGAGCATACGCAGCGCCTGTGCCCGGGTGGCGCTCCCCCGCACGGTCTCGGCGTGAAACGCCAGGCAGTAGCGCCGTTTGCGTAGTAGCGACGCGATGAGGCTGTCGCCCGCGGCGTCATCGGGTTTTCGCGGTGAGACAGCTGGCTGATGCTGCTCAGACGGCGCCGTCGGCTGCAGATTGATCAGATCGGCCCCGTCGCTGGGCTGATCTGTGGTGCGGCGGGGCGCGCTGACGTCGTCGGTGTCGCCCGTTGCGGCAGCTACCCCCTCAGATGCTGCAGCCGCCTCCGTACCGTTGTCCGTTGTGTTCCCTAGATCGACGTGACCGGGGGCGGTGTCCGATACAGGTACCGGCGACTGGGCGCTGTCGGAGGTGATGTCCGTCGCGGCCGGCGGCGCGTCGACGGAGATACTCTCGGTGGCCATGATCGGACCAGACGGTGGCGCACCGACAGCGTCTACGGCCTCGGTGGGGACCCGGTCTTCGGGCGCCGGCCCGGCCACATGCTCGACGGCATCGTCCTGGCTGAGGTCGCCGACCGGCGCCGGGGTGTTGTCGATTCCAGTGGTCAGTTTGCCCATGAGCGCGACAACCAGGACCGGTCCCAGTTCCGTGGGCAGGCGATGCTGGGCGGTGGCGTACAGGTGCATCGCCGTGGCGGTGTCGTCGGCTTCGGCGGCGTCGATGATCTGCACCAGGGTGGTCAGCGCGACGACATGGTTTCGCTGGTTGTCGTCCCAGCAGTCCTTGTCGAGCAGCTGCTCGGCGAGTTGGCGGACGCCTCCCAGCACATCGGCGCTCGTTGCCGGCCCAGACAGATGAGTCAGTCGTGTCAGCTGCTCGCGGGCGGTGTTCTCGTTGTCCTGCTCGGCTGAGGCGCGGTCGAGCGCGGCGGCGAGGGCGTCGCAGTCGTCACCGAAGTCGGTGTCCACACCGAGATCGGCGAGGACGGCCCGAGCATGCGTGACAACCGTGCCCAGCTCGGCGATCCGGGCGAGCAGGTGCGGATCGGGCAACTTTGACGCGGCGAGAGCGTCGAATATCTGCTGGGCTGCGTTGTGGGCGCTGTCGACGGCGGCACGCAGCCGGGCGGCGAGCTCGGCGGCCGTCGTAGCTCCCGTCAGGTCCGGGTCGACGCTGTCCGGCGCCGTATTGGTGGTGACGTCTGGTCCGGGAGGGTTGGTTTCAACAGGACCGTGGTGGCCGTCGACCACGTCAGCGGTGGCATCGCCGACGTCGGGCACGTCCCCTCCGTCTTCGGCATCGGCGCCTGATTCGCCGCTGCCGACGGGTTCATCGCGCAGCACCTCAAGGCGGCCGCAGGCGGCGGCGATGTCGTCGACGACGTCCGCAGGCCAGGTCGGCAGCGCCAGCCCGCTGGTAAGTGCGATCCGCAGCGCGGCGACGACCTGTGGAAAGTCGTACCACCAGACGAGCACCATCAACCGGACCGCATTCGCCTGGCTGACATCGTCGACCAGCGCCTTACGCAGAGCGGCGTCATCCCCGTCGATGAGCCACGCACTGAGTGGCTCCATCAGCCGCCGCAACACCGGCCGGGTGATGGTTCGGGCCGCCCGCCGGCGATCCTCAGTGGTCCACGTGCGCAGCCTCGCCAGCCCGTTCGCCGCCGCGATCGGCACGGGTTTCTTCGCCGACGGCACGCGCAGGTGACTCAGGAAGTCGGTGCGTTCCGGGTTGGGGATCCGCCAAACGAGGTCGGCGAATTCTTCCGGGGTCAAGACTTTGAACGCCGCCTCCAGCCCATCGTTGAGGCGTTCGAGCTGGGCGGCGAGTTCCGCCTTAGCGGTGTATCCCTGCCGCTCTGCCTCGTCGGTGGCCTCTGCGGCCAGCTCGGCGAACCCTTCCGATGTACAGATCAGCACCGGTGCTTGCCGGTGGCGGTGCCGCAGACGACCACTCACTGGGGGTGTGACTCCTATTCGCGGATGGCTGTGCGCTGGAAACGGTGCTGGTCGTCGGCGGCCGCCGACGGCGAAAAGCTCAGTAGAACGGCCGGGTATGACATCGATGACGTCGACACGGTCACGTTGTCGATGTCACGTCATCGGTAACCAAAATGGACCGGGATCACTCCCCCGTTGGTGCCCTTTGACGAAGGTGAACCCTTCGGGAAGCCTCGTGTCGGCGTTCGGGCCCCAAACCTTGCGGACGTGCCGGGCATAGTTCTCCTTCGCCTGGTCGCTGGCGCGGTACCCGTGCGGAAGCGCCCGGCAGTTGGGCGGCACCCAATGCTCGCGGGTGCGCTCCCGCAGCGCCGCGTGTCGCTGTTGCGCCGCGGCGTAGTCGGCGTGCTGGCGGGCCGACTGGCTGGGCCACCACACGAACGTGTCCGGTCCACCGCTTCCCGGCTTGTCGGCACGTCCCGGGTTCGGTTCACAGGTGAGCTTGCCGGCGTCGACAAGACGTTCACAGGTGTAGATCACCTGCCACATCAGCGGCGGGTTGTCGAAGTCTGCGCCGAACAGGACGCCGAGCAATTGTTTGCCGGTCAGCCTGCGGGAGCCGAACGTGCCCTCGATGCCGTGACGGCGAAACGCGGCGAGGATCAGCCGCCGCAGCGGGTCAATCCCCTGGTATTTCGCCGGCACCGTCGGCGGTGCCGGTTCGTCGTCTGCGTCCGGCTTGGTGTTGTCAGTCAACTCGGGTGCCGGGTCGGGGTCGAGGTCGATTCCAAGGGCGGTGGCAAGCAGTCGATGGTCGGAGTCCCAGCGGAACTCGTCACCGTAGGGCAGCGGCCGTTCGAGCAACGTCGTCGTAGCGGCCAGTCTGCGGGCGCCGCGGGCGAGCGAGACCATGACCTTGATCCCCGGGTAGAACGACAGCGGCCAAGCGACGCCGGTCAGCGCCCCGTCGCCGTGTTCGACCGTGTGGATCCTCTCGTCGTCGGCGAGGTCGTCGCCGTCGTGGTGCAGTTCGATGACGAGGGCGCCGTCGGCGAGCATGGCGGCGATCCGGTCAGGTACCGGCAGGGTGTCGTTGTCGAGGTGGATTGGTCGCAGCGCGACGGTGTACACGGCGATGTTGTCGTCGAGGTGTTCGACAACGACCTCGTCTCCGGCGGGTTCTTCTGTCTCGGTGTCGTCCGGTTCCGGGTGGGTCGTGTCGGGGTCCGGACCGGGTTCCCGCTGATCTGTGCGGGTGCCGGTGATCACTTCGGTGTCGTCAGTCGGTTGCTGGATGTCGGCCGGATCGGTCGCGCCGGTACCGTCATCGGTGCTCTGGGACGGCGGCTGTGACTGGTGGTAGCCGAGCCCGAGGGGTCGTAGCGGGTCGACGTCGCGCAGGTCCGCTGGGACCGGGGACGGTTGCGCCAGCCACACACCGCCCACCTGCCACGGGTCGTCGACGCGCAAGTGGACTCCGTTCGGCTGCAACCCGTCGACGCCTGCCGCGGCGTGATCGGCGACGGCGAGGTTGGCGTGCACGACCGCTTCGGCGGCCGCGGTAAGCTCGAACGGGTCGACGTCGACGTCTCCCGGGTCGGTGGCGAACACCTCGTCGACTCTGCCGGCCAGCAGCGGCCACACACCGGTGAACCGTGGTCCGGTCCCCGACCGTGCGATGGTGTGGACCAGGTCGTCGAGGTCTTCCCCGCCCAGCAGGCCAGGGTCTTCCCGCCGGTGGTGGTACCGGTCGACCGGGGTGGCGTAGCCGCCCCATCGACGCAGGTGCGGTGCGACGTCCAGCAGTTTGTCGATCGTGTGCAGCGCCGTCTGCAACGCTACGGCGAGGGTGTCGTCGTCGTGCGGGTCGATCAGCAGACCGCCGAGCGGGCCACCGACCAGTAGTGGTTTGCCGGCGGTGAGCAGATGGTGAGCATACAGGGCGACGTCGTCGAGGCCGGCCAGACGAGGACCGCGGTAGCAGACCTGTCCTGTCAGGTGTCCGCGCTCGTCGAGGAGCACACCACGCTGGCGCAGCCGGTGAAGTTCGGTGCGTTCCCGGGGTGTGAGTGGTGCGCCGAACGCTTCCGGGTCGACGATCACCCGTTCCGACCGGCAGCCGGTGTCGTCGAGGACCGCCGGTGCTCCGGACAGGCGTGCAGGGACCCACCCGTCGGGGTGGACGCCGTCGGCGGCGCCGAACCGGGCGACGACCTCTGCCCACAGCGACTGCTGACCCCGTTCGATGCGCACGAACGTGCCGACGGGCAGCGCCGGCAGCGTCGCGGCATCGGTGGTCAGCCGCACGAACATTTCGGGGTCGAGGACGGCGGCCTGGTAACCACGGGCCTGGGGATCGAAGCCGAAGTGCAGCGCGTTGAACGCGGTGGTGGTGTGTAGCGGCGCCCGGCGAACGTGGGCGACCTGCTCGAGGTAGGCGATGACGGCCGCGCGTACCGCGTCGGGGATGTCGTCGACCTCGCGTAGCAGATCGTCGGTGAACAGCGGTTCGTCGTCGAACGGTCGCCATGTCGGTGTCGCGGTCATCGTCATCGGGCGGCTCCTGCCTGCCGCGCCGCGGCGCGGGCGTTGTCACGGTCGACGTGCCGGCGAAGCCGCCAGACCCGGCCGCCGTCGGTCAGGACCGCCTCGCCGGTGGCTTCGAGCCGGGCGAGCGCGTCGGTGACGTGGGTGAGCTTCATGCCGGGGTCGACACCGCGCAGCCGGTGGTAGAGCAACTGCGGCCACAGCGGTCGCAGCCGACCGGAGCGGCTGTCGCGGTAGGCTTCGTCGCCGCGCAGGACCCGGTGCAGCATCCCGGCGGTCAGGCCGTGGAAGTTGTCCCACAGCAGCGCCCGCAGGTACCGGTCGGCCGCCGCCTGGTATGGCGCGCCGTCACGGTCGGCGGCCGGCCGCGGCCGCGGGGTGTTCAACGCGTTCAGCAGCGCCGGTGTCGGTGTGGTGTCGGCGCTCGACGACCAGCAGGTGGAGCAGCGGCACGCGGCGGTGCTGCAGGTGCCGTCGGGTACCGACCGCCCAGGCTGACCGAAGTACTCGGCGAAGCCGACGTTGGCGCACCGGGCCTGCTCGGCATACCAGTCCCGCAGCGCGGTGACTTCGGTGTTCAACCGGGCCCGGTGGGCGTTCATCCGGGTGGCGAAGTCAGCGGGCAGCCGGCCGGTCCGGTCGAGCATCCGCACCGAGACCAGGGTCTGGGCGTTGCCGGCCTGGGAGACGTCGACGACGCCGAGGTCGTGCAGGGTCGCCAGCAGCGCCCAAGTGCCGGCGACGTCGTCGGCGAGGCCGTCGTAGCCGGTCACGGCTGCGGCGAGCTGTTGGTGGACGTCGGTGAGCTGGTGACGTCCCGGCCGGGTCGCGGCGAGCTGCTGCAAGACCGCGGACGCGTCGGCGAGGGTGTCGTCGCAGCGGATCGGATCGTCGAGCGGGGTCAGCGTGACCGTCGCCGGGAAGTCGCCGCCGTCGTCGACCGTTCCGGCCGCGTCGAGAGCGGCGAGCGCCCGGATCACCGTGGTGCGGTACATCGTCATCGTCGCCGGTTTGCGGGCGTCGTCGAGCGACATCCACCCGGCGTCGACCTCCTCGCCGATAACGATGTCGGCGACGTGGTCGGGATTGAGCACTCCGCTGCCCCGGGCGGCGGCCACGACCGCGTTCCCGATGCGCTGCAAGGTCGGGTTCGCCAGACCTTGCGAGATCATCCACGCGACGGTCCGGAAACCACGGCCGGTGCCTAGGGCGAGCCCGTACGACGGTGCGGTGATCTCCGCGGGGTCACAGCCAGCCTGGTCACGGCCGGCGCGGCCGAGTTGCTGGTACAGCCCGGCGAGGTCGGTGGGTGGGGAGACCACGAACACGCAGCGGATGTCGCCACGATTGACCCCGAGACCGAACGCGCTGGTCGCCACGATCAGCAGCGGAACGTACCCCTCCTCCCCCTTCTTGGGCGCGTCGCGGAACTCGGTGAGGACCGCCGCTTTCTCCGCCTCCGACAGCCGGCCGTGGAAGCGGCGCACCCGCCGGGTTTCGCCCTCCCCCACGAACTCGCGCAGGTGCGCGTACAGCGTGTCGACCTCCCGGACGGTTAGGCAGTAGAAGATCGCATGGTCGTCGCAGGCGGAGGTGACCGCTTCGGCGAGCCCAGCGACGACGTTCGGACCGGCGGCCCGGAACGCCCGCCGGTAGATCGCAAGTTCCGGCCGTAGCGGGTCCGCGGTGACGGTGACAAGACGTTCACCGGCGGACGGGGTCTCGGGCAGACCGAACAGGCCGCTGCGCAGCCCGGCGCGCACCCCACGGTTGGCGGTGGCGGTGACCGCGGTGACCCGGACGCCGTGCCGGTCGCGCAGCTCAGTCAGCAGACCGGCGGCGCGGCGGAAGCTGGGGCGGAAGTCGTCGCCCCACTGCACGAACGTGTGAGCCTCGTCAACGGCGACCCGCCGCAGCTGCCCGTTGGCTGCCCCGGTGCGCAGCAGCTGCTGGAACCGCCGGTTGCCCAGCCGTTCCGGGGAGATGTAGACCAACTTGATGCCGTGGTCGTGGACACTGGTGAGCTGTTCAGCGACCTCAGTCTTGCCGCGGCGGCTGTTGGACTCGGCCATCGGCCCGACGAGGGCACGGACGGCGCCGCCGACGCTGGCGTTGAGTTCGAGGGCCTGGTCGGCCATCAACGCCACGAGCGGTGACACGACGACGGTGACGCCGGTCAACGCGAGCGCGGGCAGCTGGAACGTGTAGGACTTGCCGAAACCGGTCGGCAGCAGCGCGAGCACGTCAGCGTTGTCGGCGACCGCGCGGATCACCTGCTCCTGCTGGTCGCGCAGCTGCAGTGGGACGTCGGAGAACCGCAGGTACCCGGCGATCTGGGAGCAGCGTTCGACGAGCAGGTCACCCAGTTTGCCTTCGGCACGGGCAGTGGTTTCGGTGTCGTCGTCGATGCGGGCGGCGAGAATCTTGCGGGTGGCCGGCAGCAGGGTGTGTTCAGCTAGCGCATCAGCGGTGCACAGCTCGTCGGCCCGCGCGGCAGTAATCTTTCCGCAGTCGGCGAGGAACCGCCAGATCCGCTCCCAGCCGTCAGCCATCGTCGTCAGGTTCCCACCGGCGGCCTCCCCCGTGTCGGGGTCGGCGACCAGCAGCCCGGGGTCGAGCGACTCGAGGAACACCCGCCGGTAGCTTCGCCGAAGCGCGGTCTGGCCGGCGAGTTTGCGGTCGCTGATGATCACGACACCGCGGTGGTGGGCTGACCGGATCAGCCGGCCGACGGCCTGCCGCAGATCCATCGCCGCTAAGGGCAGGTAGTACGACTCGGTCGCGACCCGGTCCGGGTCCGGATGGCCGGTGTCAGCGGCCCGGCGGGCGACCGCGGCGCGGCGGGCGGCGACGACCGGATCGGCGAACGGCGCGAATGGCAGCTTGTTGATCCACACCAGCGACAGCCGCTCGGCGGGAAAGTCGACCCCCTGCCACATCCCGCGGGTCGCGACGCAGAACCCTCCGGTTTCGGTGAACGCCCGCGCCGCCCGCGCGTTGCCGAGGATCGGGGCGACCGCGACCGGAACGTCCGGCGCGACCGCGGGCAGTTCGGCGAGCAGCCGTTCGGAGATCGCCGACGCCGCCCGTGTCGACGTGGTCAGCACCAGCGCACCACCGGTGAACGCACCGGTGGCCGCGCTGCCGTAATCACCGGCGGTTTCCGGGCGGATGACCTCTCGGGCGTAGCCGGTGAGGTGGTGGGCGACGGTGCGGACCGCACCGTCGGCCTGCTCCGCCCAGCTGGGGAAGTCGGTCAGACACACCAGCCTCGCCTGGGAGGCGAGGTCGAACGGGCCGGGCAGGTAGTGGGCGTCGACGTCGGATCCCAGTCCGAGCCGACTGCGGATGTAGTCCCATCGGCCGGACACCTGCAGCGTCGCCGACACGTAGAAGATCCGGTCGAACCTCGACCGGGCGAGCCTCCACTGCGGGTCGTGGGCAAGTTCGATCGGCGCGGACGTCACGGTGAACGCGTACCGGCGGGCGGAGACACTCAGGCCTTCCAGCTCCAGTTCGGTGGCGAACACGACCCGATTCGACACCACCGGCGCCAATGCGGAGTCGTCCGGCGTGAGGTCCGGCCCAGCATCGTCAGCGCCGACCTCGCCGAGGCGCTCCTCGAGCGGGTCCATCGGCGCTTCGGTCGCCCCCGACTCATGGTCGTCGACGCCCGGAGCGTCGTCCCCACCGCTGCCGGCAGGTTGGTCGGCTGGCGTGCCCGGCTGCCCAGCAGCGTTCCCTGCGTCGGGGCGGGGAGGGTCGAGGATGGCATGGGCATCGGTGACGATCTGGTCGGCTGCTTCGGCCAGGGTGCACACCCTGCTGGCAAGTGACGTCGCCCGTTCCCGTTCCCACCACGACGCCGCCTGCATCTGCTCCGATCCGAGGTGACCGGACAGTTGCCGGTAGACGAGCCCGGCGACGACGGCGAGGCGTTCCACCCGGGCGAGCAACTGCCGCGCCGAGGCGCTGCCGCCGAGCCCACCGAACGGGCTCGCCAGGGTCGCCGCGCGATTGCCCGGCTCTCCGCCGGCGGCGTCGAACACCGCCTGCGCGGCCCGTGGCATCACCTCAGTGTCGAGCATCGCCTCCAGGTCGGCGATCTGCTCCCCCAGCGCTGCCGGTTCCCCGCGCTGGCTGGCAAACCAGCGACGCAGCTCGGCGACGAGGTTCTCCACCGCCCGATAGTCCACCTCGGCGCTGGCGGCTCCTGTCGCGGCGTGTTCGAGGGAGTGCGACTCGTCGACGACGAGCAGGGTGTCGTCGGCGAACGCGTCCGGGTTGCTCAGCAGCAGCGCATGGTTGGCGACGACGAGGCGATTGTTGGCCAGCGCTTCGCCGACGGTGTCGGTCATATGGGCAAGCGGCGACGCGGAGCCGGTCCCGTAGTCGTCGGACTCCTGGCTCACACTGCCCAGCCACAACCCCAGCACCGGGCCGGCTGTCGTCGAGACGTACTCGGCGAGGAAGATCGGAATGTCGGCGGTGTCGACACTTCGTGCCACCCACGCCTGCTGCGCCGATGTCGCGGTGGCCAGCCGCTGGACCAGGTACACCAGCAGCTCCCGGTAGCCCGGGTGGGCGGCGAACCGGTTCCGGCGATCCCGGCGGCTTGCTCCGGCGGCCACGGCGACCGCGTCGGTGAGCGCGGCGACGAGTGCCCGCAGTGAAAGCCGGTTGCGTTTACCTTTCACCAGGTCGGCGACGTCGTCGAGGCCGGGCACCACCATGGCGAGCCGGGTGATGTCGGCGGCTAGCTGGGTCTGCAGCTGTTTGGTGAACGTCGCCAGGACCACCCGTCGGCGGGAGTTGCTGGCGAGCCAGTCGAGGGCGGTGGCGAGAACCGCGAGGCTCTTACCGGTTCCCGTCGGTGCTTCACATAGCGCATCCCGGCCAGCGTCGACCTGGCGGGCCAGAAGTTCGGCCATGTGCTGCTGCGCCGGCCGGCGTTCGACCGAACCATGCGCGGCCGCCAGGGCGAGTGCGTGCGGGTCCACGTGACCGGTGCGGTCGAACAGTCGCTCCGGCACCGTCAGGTTCTCCGGTACGGCTCGGCCACGCCGGGTTGGTTGCCGCAGGTCGCCACTGCCGAGCACGTCCGCGAGCACCTGGGCGACCGAGCCGTCGTCCGCGGCCGGCCGACCAGATGGTGCGGATAGCAGCGACGCGAGCAGGTCCCAAGCAGGTGACCCGGCACCGGCGGCGAGCAGCAGATCCCGCAACGGCCCGTCCCAGCCTGAGACGGTGTCCGCGGCGTGCCGCAGCAGCCGGGCTGTCAGGTCGGCATCGTCTGCGGCGTCGTGCCAGCTCAGCCCGGACCGGCCGACACCTACCTCGTCGGCGAGCTCCGCCAAGCGATGGGAACGGGCGGTCGGCCAGACCGCGTGGGCGAGGTACAACGCGTCGGCTCGGCGCAGCGCGCCGAACGGTGGCTGCTCAGCGCGGGTGGCCGCATCGTCGAGCATCGGAAAGTCGGCGCCGGTGCCGTTGTAGGCCACGAGGACGTCCGCGTCCGTCAAGTAGTCCCGCAGATCGTGCAGCGCCTGCTCGACAGGGATCGCGTGTGCGGCGTACTGGGCGCGGACGGCCGCGGACCGCAGCTGCTCTTCCCAGTCAACGTCCGGCAGCCGCACCCAGGCGGTGAAGCGGGGTGCCTCCTCGACCCAGCGCCGTTCCGACGACAACCGCACCGCACCGATCTGATAGATGCGCCGGTCCCCGTCGGGGTGATCCGCAGTGGGACGCACAACAGCTTCGACGTCAACGACGACAGCCCGGGGAACCTGCGCAGTCACCGCCGATCGATGGCCGGAAGGGTGTGGCGTTGCGGGCGCGTCGGCTGCCCTGAGGATGCCGTTGTCGTCGTGGATGAGCCCAGCGCTGAGTGCCGAAGCGGCGATCCTCTGAAGTCGCGCCTGCGTCATCGCCGGCCAGCGCTGCCGCGCGGCTTCGAGAACCTGGCCGCCGTTACAGGGTCCGATGTCCGAGATGAGCCGCGCGAGTTGCTGCTCGCGGCTACCTGCTCCGTCCGTTGTGCCGTCCCTTCCGCCCGTTCGGCACACCGCCCCGGCGTGCGGCGCTGACACCTGCTCGTCTATCGCACGTCCCGATTCGTCCTATCAACCCTGCATGCGACTGCCATCGTGGCCGATCAACTCCTGCAGGGCACTTATTAGTACGAGCAGCCGCCGCTAAAGATGTTGCTAGTGAGGCGGGGTGAACGCGAGACGGCCGCTGTGTAACCGTCTATGCGTTGTGGACATATTTTCAGATCTGGCGGTGGCCGTGTGGACCTGACCGGACGCGGGCGCGCCCGTTGGACCAACCGATGGAAGGCCGCACTCAACGCCTTCGACATCATCCTCAACGATCGCGTCGGCGCCAGCCGCTGCTAGACCACACCAGACAGACAACTACTCAGAAACCAGTAGTTGCACCGAGACCCGGATGGACCACCCCCTGACATCCGCAGCTACTGATGCGCTGCCGATCGCGATGAGTGCGTACTGTAACGAGACTGCAGGGCCCGCTGGGAGGGGGTCGTAGGACCGAAGTTGTGTCGGGAAGAAGACAAACGGGACGTACGCGCCGCTGATAAACCGCAAGCGCCCGGCTCGAGACACGTCGGTGTCCTACAAGGATCGCCTCGTGGCATCCGTCTACCCGCAGACGTGCTTCGGGACGATCCGCGCAGCGTTAACGACCCGGCCCAGTCCTCGGGGGACCTGGCTCCCGACCGGACACCGCGAACCCGGCTCGGCCCGGCAAATCGGGCACCCGACCGCCACGGATTACCAAGCGGGGACTTCGGTCTGGTTACCGACAGAATTTGCATTGCTTGAGACGCAGTCGGCCTTCTCGAGTCATTACTCCGATCGCGGTTCAAGCTCCCTGGGCAGAAGCACAAATGCCAGTTCGAAGCTCAAGGCGGAGTTGACCTTTCGGATGGGGTGAGGACTCCAATCGCACGAGCGAGCACGCGGGGCCACCGGCCGCCTAATGCGAGGACGCTTCGCACATTGAATCGGGCTGCCCGGTTGTCATACCGATGCGGTCCAATGGAACTCACCCGCCTTGCCTACGTCTCTCTCACGCGGAGTGCACATATGATCGATGCACCTTCAGACCCGCCATGGCTGCCCACCCCGCAGGTTGCTGTTGCGCAGCTCGCCAGCGGGATCCTCGAGTACGCCCAGCAGACCGCATCGGGTGACGCGTTCCGGCTGCCGTACCCGGCAAACCTGCAGCTCGCGCTGGATCGGCTGACCCTGCTCGCCTGGCATCAGGGTGCGCCCGCGCCGGCCAGCGTGGTGGAGCTGCTTCAGCTTGCACAGGAGCCGTTCGGCGACTGGAAGATCGACCTCACCGGGACCGACGTCGACCCTGACGAGGCGTTGCTCATCTACGGCCGCCCGACGGCGGCCTGCGAGGAACTCGGCAGCCTTCGTGGGGATGTCGAAGGCGAGATCCGCGAGAACGCGCTGTTGCGGGCGGTGATGGACAAGTCCCGGACCCACAACGCACCGCGGTCCTACATCGCGTTCCGCGCGCTCCTGATCCGACAGCCGGCGATCGCGGCGATAGAGCTCGACGCACGGCTGGCCGATCCTGACTTGGCGCTGCTGGCGGATGAGGTGCGGCAGGCGTACGTGGAGGCGCCACCGGAGGCGATGGCGGATGGCGTGATCCGGACCTGCGGCGGGTGCAGCGGTCTTCGATTGCCACTGGATGACGACCGGACCTGGGTCTGCGAGGACGAGACCTGCCCGGCACCCGGTACGACCGGGACGGACCACCCCGCCAGCGAGGGCGTGTGGTGGTTGCGGCGTGAGCTACGCACCTTCATCACCGCACCGGGTCGTGCCGAGCTGCGCATCGCCGACGCGATCGGGAAGCTCGGCGTATCGGTGGCGTTGTGGCCGGACTTCGACGCGTGCGACATCGCGGTCTTCGCGGAACGACCGTGGGTCGCCGACATCAAGGCCTGGCGCAACCCGGTACGGCTGGCCCGACGGCTGCGGGAGCGGCTGTTCACCGTGTCGCCGGAGGCGGAGAGGGCCTACGTCGTCATCGGCCAGGAGCAGGTCAAGGCACATCCGCGGTACGTGGCACGGCTGCGGAAGGCGTGCCCCCAGGTGCGGCCGGGCCAGCGAATCGTGGCGGTCTCCGAGGCCGAGTTCATCGGTGCCGTGAAGCGGCGGGTGGAGGCCGAGACATGAGGCATATCAACACCATCCGCAACCGCTTCACCCGCGCACTCCGCGGCCACTACACCCCGACCGGCGACCAGCCTTCACCCTCCCGGCTGATGGACACCGAACTGTGCCTGTATCTGCTGGAAACAGTCGCCGCCGACCAGGCCGCCAGCGGAGTACCCGCGTTGCTCGACGGGTACCGGGCGCTGTGGGACGCGGTGCCGCGCCCGCCAGCCGACGCGGCGGTCCGGCTCGCCAACGCGCGAGCCCTGCTGTGGCGCAGCCAACGCCCCTACGGGTGGGACGAGTTGCTGCGGGCTTACCGGTCTGCCCCTGAGACAGTGCGGGGTTACCACCTGGACTCGCTCGGCCGACCGGTACGCCGGCAGTGCAGCGTGGCGACCAACCGGTGGGACTGGTACGAGCAGCTACTCACCGAGCCGCTGCCCTTCGCCACCACCAGCGTCCGGTTCGCCGCACCCGGCCGATACCGCATGAGCTCCACGGCGCGTGGTCACGGCCTGACCGTGCCGGACAACCTCCCACCCGCGCCGACTCCGGCTCTGCATGATCTGGCCGTCCGGACGCGTGCACCGATTGAGGTCACGTGGCAGGAGTTGGTGGAGACCGCCCGAGGTATGGACGCCACCGATCTGCAGGCCGGGCATTCCCCTCATCGATGGGAGGAGCGCCTACTGGACGTCAAGCTGCAGGTCCGGCTGGCCGACGACACCTTCGGCGACGCCACGACCCTTTGCATCGATCGGATCCTGCACCTGGTCGGCATGGTCAGCGTCGGCAAGAGCACCCTCGCGGCGATCCTGGCAACCTGGGCAGCGCAGCACGGCCTCCGGGTGACGATCGTGGTCGGCGACAACTCGGCAGCCCTACGCATGGCGCACGAGCTGTCCTGGTACGACGGCGTGGTGGCGGCGCCGGTCATGGGGCAGAACCGCACCCGGCATGCGGAGCGGCTGCATCGGCTCCAGCCGCCGGCGCCCGGCCGGCTCCTACCCCTCGAGCCGTACGGGTTCGACCTGGTCAGCACGGCCTGCCCGCTCGATGCGGTCCGAGACAAGGCCACCCCACTTGAGGTACGCGAGGCGCCCTGCCAGCACCTCATTGAGACGGATCCGGACGCGCCGGTGGATGGCTGGCGGGACGGGGCACGGCGCACCTGTCCCCTGTGGCATCGATGCCAGCGGCATGAGGCCGCGCGCCGGCTGGTCACGGCGGACGTGTGGATCGCGACGCCGTGGAGTCTTGTGCACACCCCTGTGCCCGGACCGTTGAGCCACGAGCAGATGCGGTACCTGGAGGCGGCGTGGCGGCGCAGCGACCTGATCCTGGTCGACGAGGCCGACCAGGTGCAGGCAAACCTCGATGAGATGTTCGCCAGCGCCCAGGTACTGCTTGGGCCCAGCCAGGAAGCGTGGATCGACGAGATTGGGGCGCGGGTGGCGGAAAAGCTGCGTGCAACCGGCCGCGCACCGGTCAGTTCCCGGCAGATCCGCCGGTTCACCACGGCACTGAACCAGGCCCGTTCCGCAGCAGACATCATCTACCAGCTGCTGCAACGGGACCGGGTTCGCGCCGGCAAGCCGGTATTGAACTGGCTCGACCCCGACTACTTCACCGCATGGACCCTGTTCAATAGCCTTGCTCAGGACTGGGCCGGCTACGCCGCGGCAAAGGGCCGCAGGCCGGACCCCGGCTGGGACAACGATGAGCTCTACAAGCTTCTGCGCGAGCAGTTCAACGCCTTCATCGACGACCCGACCGGAGCATCCGGCGAGGTCGCCGGGGGTCTAGCCACCTTGGCCGAGGCGCAACTGTCCGACACTGAAGAGGAGATGCGGGAAGACGCCGTCCGGCAGTGGCTGACCGAGCTGAGCGATCGAGAGCTGGTCGAAGGTAGGAAGATCGCACCAGCGGAGCTCGACCGCAACGTGTGGCGGCTGGAGTTGGCGGTCGCCGTAGCGGTGATGGCTCACCGGCTCAACCTCATGCTCGCTGTCTGGCCGGAAGTCGCGGCCGAGCTGGACATGTTCGACACACTTCCGGCGGAGGTACGCCGCCCGCCCAGCGACCTCGCCGTCGCGGTACCCGAGTCCCCGATGGGCAACGTACTGGGCTTCCAGTACGTCGAGGACGAGACCGACCGCCGTGATGGCCAGCTGGGCGAGTTCCGGTTTTTCCGCTACACGGGCGTAGGGCGGGCCCTGCTGGTTGGCCTGCCAGACCTATTTCGCGCCGATGGGCCGGGCCCGAACGTACTGCTGTTGTCCGGGACCAGCTGGGCCGGAACTTCGCCTCGCTACCACATTGATGTGCCGGTCGAGGCGATCCTGCGCCCGTCACCGCAAAAACTCGCCGCCATCTCCGAGACCACATTCGCCCTGGACATCCAGCACCAAGGCGAACGGAGTACACCGATCTGGGTGTCCGGCCGCTACGGGGAGGAACGCGCGAGCGCCCTGCGGCAGATGGTCGCAGCCCTAACCCAGCCCGGCGCGGGTCCCGGGCGACCGAACCGCCTGGAGCGGGAACGAGCCGCCCTGCCGCCCGGGCGGGAGAAGGTCATGCTGCTGGTCGGTAGTTACGCCGAGGCCCGCACCGTCACCAACGAGCTACTTCGGCGCAAGGCCTCCTGGGAGGGGCAGGTGCGCTGCCTCATCGGCGACGACGAGTTGGAAACTGGCTGGGACGACGGCCACTTGCTGCGCCGTGGTGACGTCGCGGACTTCGGCACCGATAACGCGTGGCTGCTGGTCGCCCCCATCCTGGCCGTCGAGCGCGGGCACAACATCCTCAACAACGACGGCGTGGCCGCCATTGGCGCCGCGTTCTTCCTGGTACGTCCCCACCCGCGGCCGAAGGATCTCAGCTACGTCACCCAGCGGATCAACCAATACGCCCTCGAACAACTACGCCCGCACCCGCTCGATGACGACTGCCCGGCACACGAACGCCTCGTAGGTGCCGGCAGCCAGCGACGCCGAGCCGCGCAGCGCCAGTGGCGGCGGCTGCTGCACGCCCTGGTCGCCTACAGCCAGCTCGGCACGGACGAACGCCAACGCGTGGCCTGGACCCAACTCGTAACCATCTGGCAGGTCGTCGGCCGGCTCCTACGCGGCGGCCAAGCCGCGAAGGTCTACTTCTGCGACGCCGCCTTCGCACCGGTCACCGCACGCAGGAGCGACACTGACACCGACGTCGACGACGCCAGCACCAGCCTGCTGCACGGCATGCGCGAGGTGCTCAACCCGTACTTCGAACCCACCAGCGCCAACACCGATCGGCACCTGGTCCAGGCGCTCTACCAACCTCTGTACCGCGCACTCACCAATATGGGAGACCACTGAATGGCACCCCGCTACGACGACCTCGCTGTCACCGTCCTGCGTCTCGATCCCGCAGCCCCGATCCAGCGCACCTACCACCTCATGCGGTTCCCAGGCCGCTGGAAGGAGCCGTTGCGCCGGCTCGCCCAGGCGCAGCGCGGCGGCGACGTCGCCAGCATCCCGATCGCCTCACTCAACGACGCGATCACCGCCCTCGTCCCCGACTGCGTCGTCACGCTTCCGTACGCCGGACGTGGCGACGACGACCAGGACTGGCTGCTCGCATACCGCGCGGTGAACCCGGCGGCCATCTTCAACCTGGTCGCGGCATGGGTACGCGCGCAGAAGGGCACCCCGGAGCAGATCTCCCTGACCCTGTCCCAGCTGCACGCCAGCCACCTCACCTGGTCGCCGGTTCACCTCAACCTGACCGCGCCGGAAGATCGACAGCGCGCCATGCGCCTGCTCCCGATGGAGATCGCGGCGACCTTATCTCGCCCGGGCGCGACTTGCCCGCATAACGAGTTGCGGTTCCTACGTTGTCCGAGCACCGACGGCGCGGAGCTCATGTCCTGGCCGCCGGAGCGGATCGAGGACCAGACCCCGTTCTCGGTCAAGATCGGAGTCAGCGTGCAGACCCTGCCCACCAGTGATGAGCTGCTGGTCTATCTGTCGTACGGCGTGCGGCGCTGGATGCCCGTGCGGGGCAAACTCGCCTTCGACCACGGCCACTCGGTGTACCTGGCGCCGACCGTGCCGTATCTGGCCGGCCTGGAGAACTCTCGTCACTTCGGCACGGCTCGGATCAAGCAGGTCAAGGTGACTGAGAGGGACGGCTCGAGCAGCTATGGACCACGCTGGGACGACGCCCTCGCGAGGGTACTGAAGGAAGCCGGTTGTCTCGATCGCCTGCCCGACCCGCAGCAGCTGGTCGACAAGCCACTGGACTACCTACAGCGCCACGGCGACGCAGCTGCGCTGGTCTACAGCACCGGCATGCTCTCAGCTGAGAAGGTCAGCGCCGGGCTGTCGGTCGCCGACCGCCAGCCGCTGATGGACTGGGTCATCAACGAGCTCACCCCACACCTCCGTCCGGCCCCAGCGCTCCCCCGCGAAAAGTGCACTGTGTACAAAGGGCTTAGCGGCATCAGCGAAAGTCAGGTTTCGGCCACCTACCTCCGTGAGATCGTCGGGCCGCGCCTGGACATCGAGCTGCTCACCGACACCGACCGAGCCACGCAATACGCCCTCGACCGGCTCGCCACCCGTCTCGGTGTCCCGATGCCCAGTGCCGAGCAGCTCGACGAGGCCGGGGCTTACATCGACCTTGGCGCGGTGACCCTCGGGATTCGGCGGCTGGCGGCACCGACGATTCGCGCCGACCTTGACCGGGTCGGACGCCGACCCCAGGCCGCGGTGGAGGCTCGCATCGAGCACATCGCCGACGCACTTGGCCAGACGGCAAACCCGACAATCGCCTTGGTCGAGATCGCCCACCCCGACGCCTATCAGGGCCGGCGACGCGGCGACGATCCCAAGTTCGCCATCCGGCACGGCCTGCTGCGGACGGGACGGCTCAGCCAGTTCGTCACCCCGGTTGCCGAGCCAAAGCGTCCCCCTCGCGCCCGTGAGGGCAGGGAGCCCTCTGACCCGAACCGAGAGCGGTTCGCCGCAGCCGTCGATGATCTGTTCCGGCAGCTCGGCGTACGCCCCGAACCGCTGCCTGCGCCGGCGCGGAATACCCTACTCCGGCAGCCTGCTCTCCTGGCCATCTGGATGATTCGCCAGAACAAGGGACGCGTCTGGGGGCTCGCGCGACAGGTCCCGGTCGCCGTGCTCGTCGACCCCACCGGTCAGCATGTGGAAGTCCGTGCACCCAAGGTGCCCTGGCAGCCTCTGCACACCGGGCTCGTGGAGATCGCTAGGCAGTACGTCAACGTGGACCTCAAGTGCGGCCCCGACGACGTGGTCCGGTTCGCCAAGGATGTCATCGATGAGGCCACCAGCGCTTTCCCCGACACCCTGCTGCTCACCCATGCGCAAAACCTGCGCGGCGCCTGGAACACCCTCACCAACGGCCGCATCCAGCTCGACAGCCTCGGCTTCGGCGCCGCTGAACCTCAGCCGATCAGCAAGCTGCCCGGCCTGCGTCATGTACGCGTTCGCACCGCTGAAGGCGGCGAGACGCCAGAGTGCTACGGCGTAAGCGACGATGGCACAGGCCAGCCCAAGGGTCTGTGGCGCTTCCTGGTCCCTCGGGTGTACGGCAGCACTACGGGCAAGCCCAGCACGCATTCTGGGGCATTGAAGGGCGTGTCGAAGCTGATCCCCGGCGAGCACAACGGCAAGCTCACTGCCCCAAAGCCGAAGGCCCAGGTGTGGAACCCACAGTTCATCGAGCTGCTCGTAGCGGGAATTCAGGATGGCGACCAGCCGGGGCACTGGGCGGCGCTGGCGCACGAGCTGCGGGATGCAGCACCGTACGTACGGGGTACCACCGTCCTGCCGTGGCCGCTTCACCTCGCGGAGCAGATCGAGGAGTACCTCCTGCCAACCAGGATCACTGACCTCGGTTTGCAAGAGGTCCTCGGGGACGAGTAGGGCCGTGGCCTCCCTGGCCCTCTCTGGGCGAGCGAGGCCACGACCGCGAGCATCTGCCGCTCAGCCCGGCCGCCTATGCGATTGCGCTCCGCTGCCCCGCCGTCGGGGTACCACAGCCGCTGTTGCCTCGGCGGCGGTGTGGGACAACTCCGGGAGGACGTCGCCGTAGAACTTGGCGGTGAAGTGTGGGCTGGAGTGGCGGAGTCGGTTGGAAATGATTTTCATCTGGACGCCGGCGGCGAGGCCCATGGTGGCGGCGCCGTGGCGGAGGTCGTGGAGTCGGATGGGTGGTAGTCCGGCTTGGGTGGCGAGGTGGTGGAAGTGGTTGGTGACGTCGGCGGGGTGGAGCCGCTCACCGGTCGGGGTGGTGAACACCAGCCCTGTCCTGTTCCAGGTGACACCCGCGGCGAGGCGTTCGCGGTGTTGCCGGGTGCGGTGGGCGCGCAGTACCGCGACGGTTTCGGTGTCGAGGGCGATGGTGGCTTCGCTGTCGGTGGTTTTGGGGGTGTCGATGGCGGTGGTCCAGCCGTGTTGGACGAGTTGCCAGCGGACGGTGAGGGTCCGGTTGTCGAGGTCGAGGTCGTCCCAGTGCAGGCCGCAGGCTTCGCCTCGGCGTAGGCCGGTGAAGGTGATGAGGTGGTAGAGGGCGTAGAGCCGGTCGTTCGCGCTGTGGGTGTGGTCGAGGAATTTGCCGGTGTGTTCGGGGGTCCAGATCATGACGGGGCTGGGGGTTTTGCCGGTCTCGCGCCACGTTTTGATGCGTTGATCGGTCCAGATGGTGGGCTTGGGTGGTCGGGCTGTCGGTAGTTCGACCATGAGGGCAGGGTTGCTGTCGATGTAGCGATGGCGGCGCATGGCGTCGTTGAGGGCTTTGCGCAGGGTGGCGTGGATGACGTGCATGGTTCTGGGGCCGACGATTCGCTGGTTCGTGACCTGGTCGCGTTTGGCGGGGTCACGGCTGGCACGCAGGGTGGCGATGGTGGTGTTGCGGTCGGCAATGGCGTCGTACATGGCGTCGATGTGACCGGGGCGGAGCCGATCGATGCGCAGGTGGCCGAGGTGCGGGATCAGGTACAGCCGGATGTGCCCTTCGTAGGAGCGCAGCGTGCCGGTCTTAATGTTCTTGCGCCCGGCGAGCCAGTCGGTCAGGTACGCCTCCATCGTGGGTAGCTCGGTGGGGGTGATGTCCAGGTGCAGCGCCCGGCGGATCTGGTCGGGGGTGGGGACGGGTACGCCGGTCTTGACGGCGGTTTCGATAAGGTCACCGGTCTTGACGGTGGTGTGCGGGTCGGTGGGGTCGGGGACGGCGAGCGCCGCCCGGATGCGATCCAGGATCGTGTCGGCGTCGGCCTGAGTCGTGTAGGGGCCGTGGCGGAGTGGGCGGCGGGTGCCGTCGGCGCGGGCGGGGATTTCGATTTGCCAGTGCCAGTGGCCGTGGGTGCGGGACCAGCCGCCGCCGGGCCGGCGCAGTTGGGGGCAGGAGCGTCCGAGTCGCCGGCCGGTGGTGGTGTCGCGGCAGCCGCAGCGTTTGAAGGTGGATCCCTTCACGGGTTGTCTCCTGGGTGCTCGGCGTGGTGCCGCCAGCGGCGGCGGTGGTAGTCCGCTGGTGGCGGGGTCGTTGCATCCACGCTCGCCACGGGTCCGGAATCAAGTCCCCGACTGTCGTCAAGGGGCGGGGCGGGGTTGTCGAGGAGGAGGAGTCGGAGGAGTCCGGCGACGGGGACGATGATGCGGGTGCCGGCGCGGATCAGCGGTGCGGGAAAGGTGTCGGTGGCGGCGAGTCGGTAGGCCTGGGATCGGCTGATGCCGAGAACGGCTGCGGCGGTGGGCAGGGTGGTGGCGGCGCCGAGCGCGCGGATCCGCTCGGCAGTCCACGGCGTACCAGCAGGCGGGTGTGGGCTGGTCGTTCGGGTGTCGCTGGTTGGGGTGTTGGTGTTCATGGTGTCGGTTCTCCTGACTGCGGTTGAGGCTGATGCGAGGCGAGCGAGGTGGTGGGCGTAGGAGCGACGAGCACCGGGGCCATCGGTGGGGCACTGTCACCGGGCGCTCCCCCGGCCTCCTGGTGATGAGACGCGGGCGCCGCAGGCTGGTCGGCTTTGAGGATCTTCAGTAGGTGTGATGCTCTGGTGTTGGACACGGTGTGTCCGCTGGAGCGCAGCGCGGCTGCCAGGGCGGCGCGAGTCAGCGGCTTGCCTTCGGCGGCACGCTGCTCTTGAACACGTCTGGCGGCGGCGAGCAACTCGTCGGTGGGGTGGGTGGACGGTCCGCGTCTTGAGGTCCGGCGTCGGTGGACCGGTCCACCAGTACGGGAACGGTCCGGTCCGTGGTGATCGTGATGGTTGCCGGTGTCGTGGACGGTCCGCGCGTTGGATTGTCGGTCCGAGTCCGGCGGGGTGGACCGGCCGTCGCAGTCCCTGTCCGTCTCGGCCGCGATGACGGTGGTGGACGGGTCCGCCGGCTTGGCGGTGGGCGCGTCGGCGTGCACTCGGCCGGAGGTGGCGTTGGTGTAGCCGAGGGCGATCTTGACCATGACGAGGAAGCCGAGCGCGGGCACGGCTGCGGCGATCCAGCCGATCGGTGACGGTTCGGCTTCCACGACCTGCGCCGCGAGGGACAGCGTCACCGCGCAGGCCAGCACCGTCGCCGGGAACACCACCGACACGCCAGCTCGTTTACGGCGGCGGAGTTCCAGTCCGGAGGCGATGGACATCAGTTCCAGTACGATCGCGTCCGCCCATGCCAGCCAACCTGGCTGGCCGTGAGCGGCAGCGACGTCGCGGACGTGGGTAAAGCTGGCCGCGCCAGCCGCCCCGCCGATAGCGAGCATGATCACGACCTGGACGAAGCCCTCGGCCCGGCTCCGTCCCGAACTGGCACCCGGATCACCTGATGCAGTCGTGGCGGACCACCTCCCCGGACCGGACCACAACCGCCCCCGATCCCCAGGACCGGACGGATGGACGGGCGGTCCCGATACGCCCGTGCGGTGGGGTGGGCGGACCGGTCCAGGCGGGGAGCGCGGACCGGCCGGATGAGGGCCGGGACGATACCTCTGCCCGCGCACTGTCAGGGCGGTCCGGTTCTGTCACCGGTCTGTCGGCCACCTCCGGTGAGACGCTGACAGACCAGTGACAGAACCACCCCGATGTCGTGTCGTACGCGGACGAAGTGGGGACGGTGTTCGGGAGGCTGTCGAGGTTCACGCCGCCTCCCCCGCCAGGTCACGAGCGTCGGCGACCCACATCGCCAGGTCGGCGAGCGTCGATCGTTGGCCGTCGCCGCCGGCCGCGGCCCACACCGCCTGCGCGGGGCACAGGCCCGCCGTGGTGGCGTGGTCGCGGGCTCCGGTGGCCACCGGCACCAGCGGCGGCATCTCGGCCAACACGCGGCGTAGGTTGCGTTCCCGGGCGGCGGAGTGCAGCCAGAACAGCACCGGCCACACCCGCCCCAGCGCGGCGAACCACTGCCGGTAGCCGACGAGCTTGCTGGTCAGCACCGACAGCTGCTCGCCACCAGTGTCGTACTCGACGAAGAACGGCACCCCGACACCCCGCGCGGTCCACAGGCCGTAGCCGTCCGGACGGACCCGAGGCTGAAAGGCGCGCACCAACGCCGGATCCTCCGGCCGCGTGAACACCGCCGACCGCTGGCACGCCGCCTCCGACAACCACTCCCCCAGCCAGGCATCCGGGTGGGTGCGGGCGTAGCCGGCGAGGTCGGTGAAGAAGCCGTTCACACCAAGCCGGTGCTCCAGGGTGCGGCTCGACGTCCACCGGCGCCGCTCCACCCGCGCGTGATCACGCCGCGGTGGCCGCTCATCGCGGCCAGCGGCCACGACCTCCGCACCGAGCTGGTCGATGACGTAGTGATACGGATACGAGCCGCCGTCGGCGCGCTGCGGCCGGAACCGCCCCACCAACCGCAACCGGTACAACGTCAACAACCGGCGCTGACAGAAATCCAGCGAAGGGAACAGGGCATGCGCGATCTGGAACGAGGTCAACACCCCGTGGTCGTACAGCCAGCCCAGCAACACCCGATCACGGGCGGTCAACTGCGACTGGACCCGCAGAACCGGATCATCCATCCACCATCACCTCCTTCTCCGATACGTGTGTGGTCTCCCCAGGGGAGAGACCCGAGACCAGCAGGGGTCTCTCGCAGGACAGCCAGCCCATCACTGACAGACCGGCTGACCTGCGATGTGAGGACGAATCGTTGGTCCGTCCGGGGGTCCGGTCGAAGACCGACACCAACCCGGACGGCAAGCCCGACCCCCGAACGGGGGCCAAGCCGAGAACTGTCACCACCACCGGCTACAGCGGTGGTCGAAAGCATGGGAAACAACAACGGAACTCCTTGTCGAGAAGGTCACCGACGCCGACCAAGCACGGCATCGGGTGGAAACACGGGGATCGCCCGACAGACGCCCAGCAGCGGACGAGGGGCACCGGCAGCGGCAGCCCTCCCAGACCCGGAGGTCAGAGTGGGCGAGCGCTGCCACCACTGTGGAGTTGTCAAGAGACAAGCCGCCCCAGGGGGCGAGTAGACGGGTACGCCACGGAGCCGCGCCGAGTGACCCTGACAGCGACGCACGGAAGGCGTACATCAGCGAGAAGTGCGTTCAGACCGATCAGATCCGGGCCTGGGCCTCGCGCGAGGCGTAAACAGGGGCGGCGCCGAACCCGGCAGCCACCAACGGGGAGGCCGCGGCGGCGCACCGGCTCAACCAGCCGGGAAAAGATCCTTCATGGCGGTCCCCCTGTCACTCAGAACCCCTTTGACCGCCCACCCAGTCCTGACCCTCGAACGACAGGCGACGCTCCGAAGGAGCGCCACCACATCGGCCGAACGAACCCGGCAGGCAGACCGTCAAACGGTCGCGTGCATCCCAGTACGCCTCCACCAGCAGCGCCCTGTCAACCAGATACACCAGCAGTCGATCATGACGGAGCCGGACCCAGCAGGACCCGTCAGCACGGGCTGACCCGCATTGGTCTACGCCAGCACAAATTCCCCGCGATAACAGGTGAAAAAAGCTTGAAGGGCAGTGGCCCGTATCTCATGATTTGCGATGTATCCCCCGCCGGCCCTTGCGCTTGGAGCGAAGCTGAGGGCCACCGCACTACGGTCGCCGGACCCGCTCGATCCAGGCGAAACACGCGAGGCGAGGCCGTAGGGTCGGTCGCGTGACCGAGACACAGACCGAACCTGATCTTTCGTACATTGCCAACGTGACGCGCGTCCGCGCGGCCGCCGGCATCGTCTTGCGTGACGAGGCCGGTCGGGTGTTGGTGGTCCACCCGACCTACAAGGACGTGTGGGAGATCCCCGGCGGGACAGTGGAACCGGACGAGTCCCCGGCGGACGCATGCGCCCGCGAGGTCAGGGAGGAACTGGGCCTGTCGGTGTCCGCAGGAGCGCTGCTGTGCGTCGACTGGGTGCCGGCCAGCCCACCGTGGGACGGCGGACTCATGTTCGTATTCGACGGCGGGGTCCTCGCGCCGGACCAGATCGCGACGATCCGCCTGTGCCCCGACGAGCTGGACCGGTACGACTTCATCGAGCCGGAACGCCTCGACCAGGTGTTGATTCCTCGGTTGGCTCGGCGGGTTGCCGCAGCGGTCGCCGCCATCGGGCATGGCGGTGTCTACCTTGAGGATGGAGTCGCGACCTCAAGCAGGTGATCGGCCGCACTGAATCGTGGACGCGGTGCGCGCGGCAGGTCAGGCGTGGCGGAGCTACCGGTTGCTGCCGAATTCAGAACGGCCTCGGCGGCGGCGATGGTCGCGACGGCCTGCCGCAGGGTCACGATCGGTGCGTCCCGGCCGAGGATGGCGTTGCGGAAGGCTTCGTGTTCCCTGAGCAGGGGTTCTCGTTTCGGGATCGCGTATCGGGTGATGGCTCCTTCGCTGACACCTCTGAACACTTCGGCGGCGGCCCATTCGGTTGGCGCTGAGCCGTTGGCGTAGAAGGTGAGATCACCGTGGACGGTGTCGGCTGCGAGGCAGCCGTGAGCGCCGGTGACGATGGTGATGCGTTCCTTGAGTGGGGATAGCCAGTTGACGATGTGGTTAGTGAGGGTGCCGTCACTGAGTTCGCCGAGGATGACGGCGAGGTCTTCGGCGATCCGGCCACTGCGGGCCATGGTTCGGGCTGCGACTGAGACCAGCGGCATTCCGGTGACCCAGGTGGTGATGTCCAGGTCGTGGGTGGCGAGGTCGAGTACGACGCCGACGTCGCGGATCCGGGGCGGGTAGGGCCCTTGGCGCCGGGTGGTGATCTGGTAGAGGTCGCCGAGGGCCCCGTCGGCGAGTCGGAGCCGCATGGCTTCCAGTGCGGGGTTGTACCGCTCGGTGTGGCCTACGGCTCCGATCAGTCCGGCGGTGTCGAACGCTTCAGCGAGGGCTCGTGCGGTGGTCAGGTCCGGGGCAAGGGGTTTCTCGATCAGCGCCGGTACGCCAGCCTCGGCGAGTTTGTAGCCGATGGCCGCGTGGTGGGCGGTGGGCACGGCGACGACGCAGTAGTCGAGCCGATGCGTGAGGAGCTGCTCCAGATCGGCGGCAAGGGCGACACCTCGGGTGGCCTGGTGCTGGTCTCCGCGAGGGTCGGTCGCGGCGACGAGCTCGACGCCGGGGAGCTGGCTGAGGACGCGGGCATGGTTGCGACCCATCATGCCCAGGCCGACGAGTCCGGCTCGCAGCGGCGCGCTCATCGGCGCACCGCTGTCACGATTCGGGCTAGGTCGGACTGTGTGAGCTGCGGATGGACGGGCAGGGAAAGCACCTCGGCTGCCGCCTGTTCCGTGTGCTGGAGGTCGGCGGGTTGGCCGTAGGCCGGACTGCGATGCAGCGGCGTCGGATAGTGGATCCCGGTCTCGATCTGGGACTCGGCGAGTTGTTGCCGTAGTGCGTTCCGGTTGTGACTACGAATGACGTACTGGTGGTAGGCGTGGACGGCGTCCGGCAGGACCGGCGGGGTGACAACGCCATGGAGCTGCTCGGTGAGTATGGCGGCGTGCGCTTGTCTGCGGACGGTCCACGACGGCAGTGACCGCAGTTGAACCCGGCCGACTGCGGCGCAGACGTCGGTCATCCGGCCGTTGAAGCCGATCAGCTCGTACTCGTAGCGGGAGGGCATGCCCTGGTTGCGCAGCAACCGTAGTCGTCTGGCCACTTGGTCATCGGCCGTGACCACCATGCCGCCTTCGATGGCGTGCATGTTCTTGGTGGGATAGAAGCTGAAGGCGGCGGCGTGACCGAACGCTCCTGCCGAGGTCCCGCCCAGTGCGGCGCCGACGGCTTGTGCGGCGTCTTCGATGACCGCGAGGCCGTGCTGGGCCGCGAGGGCGGTCAGGCGGTCCATCGCGGCGGGGTGGCCGAACAGGTGGACTGGGATGATGGCGGCGGTGCTGGATGTGATGGCTGCTGCTGTCGCGTCGGGGTCGAGGGTGAAGGTCTCCGGGTCGATGTCGGCGAAGATCGGTGTAGCGCCGGTGTGGGCGACAGCGTGCGCGGTAGCGCCGAAAGTGAAGGACGGCAGGATCACCTGGTCTCCGGGGCCGATGCCGTAGGCGCGTAGCGCAAGGTGCAGAGCGATGGTGCCGGAGCTGACCGCCACACAGTGTCGACCGGCGACGAGGTCCGCGAACTCGGCTTCGAACGCGGCGACCTCGCTGCCTTGGACGAGTTGGCGGCTGCGCAGTACGCGGACGACGGCGTCGATCTCGGCGTCACCGACGTGCGGGTGGGCGAGTGTGATCGGACGCGTCATGGTCACCTCCTCGGTTCTTGCGAGCGGCTCGGCACCGTCTGCGCCGCGGTGAGCCGGTCGTCAGATTTCATCGCGGGTGATGTCCGCGCCGAGGGCGGTGAACCGGCTGGCCAGGTCTGCGTGGCCTCGGTCGATCATGGTGCCGTTGCCGATGACCGTTTCGCCGTCGGCGACAAGGCCGGCCAGCACGAGCCCGATGCCGGTCCGCAGGTCCTGGGCGATGACGTCGGCGCCGCGCAGCGGCTTGCCACCGTGCACGACGGCCTTCTCGCCGTCGACGGTGAGGTCCGCGCCGAGCTTGGTCAGCTCATCTGCGAGGGCGTAGCGGGCGTCGTGGATGCGCTCGCGGAAGTAGCTCGCTCCGGGCGCCTGGGTGGCGAGGGCCATCAGCGGAGGCTGCAGGTCGGTGGCGAATCCGGGGTGGGTGTCGGTGATGACGTTGATCGGATGCAGTTGACCGGGTCGGGTGACGTTGGTGACCGCTCCGGCGGCGCCGAGTTCAACGCCCATCTGGTGAAGTTTGTGGGCGGCGACTCCGAAGTGATCAAGCACGGTGCCGCCGACGAGGTTGATCGTGCCGCCGGTGATGGCCGCCGCGATGGCCAGCACCCCGGCGTCCATGCGGTCCGGCATGATCGTGTACTCGGTCGCGTTGAGCTCGTCGACCCCGTGGACGACGATGCGGCCGGTCCCCGCGCCGCTGATCTGGGCGCCCATGGCCGTGAGCATCGCGACTACGTCGAGGACCTCGGGTTCCAGGGCGGTGTTTTCGATGACGGTCCGGCCCGGGGTCAGAGCCGCAGCCATGATGAGGTTCTCGGTGCCGGTGTGTGAGGGGGTGTCGAGGTACAGGTCGGCGCCGCGAAGGTTGCCGGCCTTGATGCTGATCGTGGTGCCCTGTTCGTCGATGTGCGCGCCGAGGCGAGCCAGCCCTCGATAGTGGAAGTCGAGTCCTCGGGTGCCGAGGGCACAACCGCCGGCGCCCTCGAAGATGACCTCGCCGCGGCGGTGCAGCACCGGTGCGAGGAACAACACGCTGCCCCGGAACAGGCGGGTGAGATTGGCCGGTAGCCGTGAGCTGGTGATGTCGGTGGCGTCGATGACGAGCAGTCGGTCGTTCGGGTGGTATTCGACGTGGGCGCCGAGGAGCCGGGCGAGGTCGACGGCGCGCTGGACGTCGGTGATCGCGGGGACGTTACGCAGCACCGTCTGACCGCGTCGGGCAAGCAGCGCGGCGCCAATCATGGGCAGGGCGGCGTTCTTCGCGCCTTGGACGACGGCGGTGCCGTTGAGCGGCCCGGCCGGGCGGACACGGTAGCGGACTTCGGTCATGTGACGCTCCTTCAACAGTGATCGAGATGGTGCTCGTGCGGGCAGTCGCCGGTGGTGTACGGCGGTCACGTGGCCAGGGACAAGCCGTACGGTCGTTGGTGGTAGAGCCGGCCGCAGGTGGGGCAGGTGAGGTTGTCGTTGAGGCGGTGTCCGCACATGCAGGACCAGCCGAGTTGCCGGGCTGGGTTGCCCATGACGAGCCCGTGGTCTGGCACGTCGTGCCCCACGACGCTGCCGATGCCGACCAGGGCGTACCGGCCGATGGTGACGCCTGGGGCGATGACCGAGTTGGCGCCGATGGTGGCGCCGTAGCGGATGGTCACCGGTTCCCGCCGCCAGTCATTGCGGCCTTTCAGGTGGCCGGAGGGGTTGACGGCTCGGGGTGCCGGGTCCTCCAGCAGGTAGACGCCAGGGGCGAGCATCACGCCGTCTTCCAGGGTGGCTCCGAACACCCCGCACCCGTCCTGGATCTTGACCAGGTTGCCGATGACCGCTGCTGAGGCCACATGCACGCCCTTGCCGAGCACGCAGTCCTCGCCGATCCGGACGTCTGCGTCGACCTGGCTGTGATGCCAGATCCGGGTCCGCGCTCCGATGCGTGCCGCTGGGGCGACCTCCGCCGACTCGGCGATGAACGGCGGGTCCGACGTACGACTCGTCGTCGGTGTTGGCTTCTCGGTCATGCCGAACGCTCCGAAGATGTCAGCAGCCGCTCCAAGTCGTCCACGGTCTGGACGCTGAGCAGTTCGTGGTCGGGTATGGGGCGGCCGGTGCGTTCCTCCAGCAGCACGGCGAGGGTGAGCCGGCCGAGGGAGTCCAGACCGAGATCGGACAGCCGCGTGGAGGCGATGATGGAGTCGGCGGCTCGGCCGCTGATCTCGCCGAGGATCTGTCGGGCCACGGTCTGCTGGTCCGTGGCCTGGATGATCATCGGATCCGTCCTGCGGCGTCGAGTAGCAGCGGCAGGCATTCGGCCATCGGCGCACGCTGCCAGAGCCTGCGCATGGCGACTGCCCTTGTTGAACTGCCGGCGGCAATCTCGTGCAACGCCGCCGCCAGGAAGCGTTCCAGCAGCTCCTGCGTTCCGGGCGGGAGGCTGCCGCCTGGTTGGCACAGCATGTCCACCAGGCCGCGACTCGCGCCGTCGATGAGGTCGTCGAGCGCCGGCAGGTCCATCGTCCGCTGCGGGCTGAAAGGGTGGGTGGAGGTGGAACTGGGAGCGGTGATCCCGTCGGCGACGATGGCGGCGGCTCGCGGCGCGAGTAGTACTCCGCACCGGTAGGTGCCGGTAGCAAGGTGGATCATCGGGTGTCTGGTGCGGCCAAACAGCGGCAGGTGATCGAGGGTGACCGGTCGGTGCCCGACACGGACCTCGATCAGTCCGGCGGAACGCAGGTCGGTGTTGAGCTCGGCGCTCGCGTCGTGGATCAAGGTGGCGACCTCGTCCAGGGTGGGAGGTTGGCCGTAGTCGGGTTCGGTGGAGAGCCGGTTCGTCGCACCCAGATAGATGGTGCCGTCGCCGCGCGGGACCATGTGGCTGCCACAGGCGAAGCCCCGGTTCGGGGTTCGCACGGCAGTGGGCAGCGAGAACGGAACGCGGGCCAGCAGCGACACGCCTCGCCCGGACCGCAGCGGTGGTGCGCCGACCTGCTCGGCGAGCTCTGGGGCGAGCAGACCCGTCGTCCCGGCCCCGGCAGCGAGCACCAGGTGAGCGGCCAGGACACTGCTGCCATCAGCCGCGCCGACCGCCAGATGCTCGCCGCGCTCGTTGACTGTGCTCACGGTGGTGTTGAGCCACCGGCAGCGAGGATTGGCGTGCAGCACCGCGGTCAGCGCCTCGACCAGGATCGTCGGGTCGACGCTGGCCTCATCCGGCAGCCAAAGCGCCTCGTGTGCCCGCACCTGCGGTGCCAGTCCTGGCACGGCGGCCGGCGACGCGAACTCGGCGCGGCATCCATGGGTCTCGGCGGCCTCTGCGATGGCCCGAAGGTTCGCAGCGTCGTCTGGCCCGTAGCCGTTGCCGATCACCCATACGCCCGGGACAAGCCGTACCGCCTGTTTGCTGGCCGTGCCGACGCGGTCCAGCCAGGCCTCAAGCCGGTTCGGGCGACCAACCGTTCACCGACTTCGAGGCTGACCCGCTGAGGATCATGGTTCGCTTCGACTTCGCTGAACACGGTGAGCATCGCCCCGGCGGCCCGCGATGCCTGCCCCGCGTGGTCGCCGGTCCGAGGCCCGACCACGGTGACGTCCAGGTCCCGGCTGAGCAACTCGAAGGCAGTAGCAAGCCCGAGCAGGCCGGAGCCGGCCACCACGACGTCAGTTACGAACTGGTTCATGTCACTCACCTGATCCGTCCTGGGAATCGATGCGGGTGGCGGCTAGGGTGTGCACCTCGAACCGGAGGCCACGGAACGCTGCTCGTTCGGCAGCCCGAAGCGGGTACAGCCGCGACAGCAGCACGTCGCGGTGTGCCGCATAGCGACGCAAGGGGATGTCCAGTTCGCAGACCTGCACCGTGCGGCACTCATATCCGTTGCGTTGCAACGTCCGGCGGGTGCGAGAGATGTCCGTCAGGGACGAATGCGTCAACAGCAGCGTCCCGCCCGGAGCAAGCAGCTCGTCGAGACGGGCGAGCAGGACGTCGTACAACGCCCGCCCGTCACTGCCACCGACCAACGCGGCCTCGATACCGTCGTCAGCGGCGTAGATCGGATCGTGCGGAAAATGCGGTGGGTTGCACACCACCAGGTCCCACGGTTCGACGACTGCCAACTCGGCGAGGTCCCCGACGATCGTCGCTACTTGTGCAGGCCGGATACCGTTGCGGGTCGCATTCTCGCGGGTCACGTCGGCGCATGCCGGGTTGACGTCCAGCGCGGTCACGTGTGCCGCGCCCGCCATGGCCAGCGCCACCGTGTACAGGCCGGAGCCGCACCCGACATCCAAGGCGCGGGCGCCCGACACGAGAAGGCCAGGGTCGGCGTTCAGAGCGCTCAGCAGCGTGAGCCCCACGTCGGTCGGAAAGAGGACGGGTCCCTCGTCCGACGTCTGAATCTCGACCCGCCGACCTCGCACCTCAACCTCGGCGGAAACCATGCCGCTGCGGATCGGCCCCACCTGGCACAGCGCATTTGCCGCGCCTGCCGGAATTCTCACCCGGACCGTCTGCGGCGGCGCATTGACGACGTCAGCGCTTCTCATGAGGTTCCTCCTCGTCGGGAGAGGTCCTGGTGGCGACCCGATAGTCGAGGGTGTGTCGGGCGGGCCAGCCGAGGAAGCGGTCGAAGACATCGGCGGTGCTGCCGGTGTCGCTGGGGTGAAGCTGGCGCAGGTCCTCGATCGCGTCATGCAGGCAGCTGGCCAAGTAGAGAAAGAGGCTGACCGGGCTCTCCCTGTACTCCTCCAGAAGGGCAACCTTCGCCGCGCCGCACGGCCACGGATGGCCGCATCGGCGACACAGCCACAGCGGCCGTATTGGCAGATGCGGTCGGGATGGTTCGGCGCGGACTGCCTCGACCGGCCCTCCTACCAGTGCCAGCGGCCGTAACGGCGGTTGCTCCAATGGCGCGGGCGGTTCAGTGTCTGCGGGGCGGTCTTCGTCGCTGTTCATCGGGGATCGCGCTCCCGTGCCTGGCGCTCGAAGACGATCCGCCAAACGTGCGTCAGCAGCGGCGGATCGGCCGGGTCCGACCGGGTCAACGCCGGAACTTGAGCTGCGCGGTCTGACGTCAGCTCGCCAGTCTCGGCGTACCGCGACACGTACACCGTCATGGTCGGCCCCCGGTCGAGGCTGGCCTCGGTGTGCGGTGGGCTTGCCGGCATGCCGGCAAGCCCACCGCCGTCGGCCGGCGACGGGGAGCAGGCCGCCGGCCACCCGCCCACGCAGCCGTGATGGCGGTACGCGTACGAGGGATCATCCGTGCGGTCGACGGAGTGCCCGGCGCGGGCACTGGCCGGTGCGTCGGGTCGCATTCCGACCTGCCGTCGTGAGGCACGTCCATCTGGATCTCCCTGGCGTGACATTGCCGCTGGCCCGTCGGCGCGTCATGGGGGTCAGGATGGTCCTGGACCGTTCCGCCGACGTGTTCCTGACGTCCACAATCGCTTGCCGCACCGGCCGGAAATAGACCCAGCGTGGTGGGGCACGGTGGGTCTCACCATGGCTGGCCTGGATTGATGCGAAGAGAACAGGCGGCTCGAGTCGCTACGAAACTCGGTTCAGAGGATGTGCCAGCGGCGGAGTTCCACCCCGTCGTCAACGAGGCCCGCGATCCGGTGGTGCACCTCGTCGGCGGCCTCGGTCCCAGGGCGGGACTTACGAGCGTTGGTTGCGATCATCTGCAGCTCGCGTAGCTGGCACAGCTCCTCGAACTGGGACCAGGAGGTGGCATCCCAGCCGTAGGTGGCGGTGAAATCGGCGAAGGCTCCCGGGCCGGGCAGGTCGAATCGACGGCAGTGGACAGCGACCGTGGCGATGTCCCACTCTCGGGGTCCGAGGGCAGCACCGTCCCAGTCAGCCAGTACGGGTGTGCCGTCGAAGCGCCGGAGTGCGTTACGGATCTGCGGATCAGACTGGATCAGGCTGGTACCGCGGGGAAACCGCATCGCTTTCCAGCTGGCCGCCAGTGTTTCGAGCCGGCCCATCAGCAGATCCTGCTCCTTGTCGTTCAGGATCTCCGATCGGGTGATGGAGCGCTCGATGCTGTGGAGCGGTCGCAGTACCGGCAGCGGCACCGGCGGAGCCGGCAGGGCGTGCAGACCTCGGAGAAGCGTTCCGAGCTCGGAAACGGTGATGGGGTTGTCGTGTGCTGGGTCCAGACGCTGCCAGACCGTGACGGCGTGCCCGCCCACCCGCAAGGGTTGGGACAGTCCTGGGTGAAGGCCCACCGTGGGGAAACCGTGGTCCACCAGCCAGTCGACCACGGCCACCATCCCGCGCACCCGTTCCAGGTCATGGTCGCCGGGGGCGATCTTGATGACCACGTCACCGAGTGCGTAGACGGCGTTGGTGTGGTGCCGCAGCAGGATCGCGTTCGAGTCGGGGTAGCCGAGGAGACGACATACCTCGGCGAGCACCGGCCGGGTGCGCGCCTCGACGAACATGGGGCTCCTAGGGACGGAGTGCGGCTGTGGTCCCAAGCCTACGGGCGCTCTCGCGGCACGCCCGCACGTAGTCCGTCAAGACGGCGACCTCACCACGCCGGCTCTCGTCAGGGATTGCCGTTGCCACGTCGGTGGCCCTGGTCAGGATGATCTCCGTCCGTTGAGTCTCGGGCAAGTCCGCGACGGCATCACGCGCCGTCACCGCCGCTTCGGTCGCCCGCCGGTCCTGCGCGAGGCACATCGACCGGTCCAGGGTGATGAGCGCCGCATCGATCGGTACGGTCGGAGCGGCGCCGTAGAGCCGCAGCGCCTCGTCCTGGACCCGGTACGCCTCATCTGTGTCACCGAGCCAGGTGTACGCGCCGGAGAGGTAGAACAACAGCCGCTTCGCCGGAAACCTGAAGGCGACGTCGGTGTCCTCGTCGCCGGCCTGATCGAACAAACGGCGCGCCTGGTCGATGGCCGACCGTGCCTGATCGGCGGCGCCGATTCGGGCCAGGGCACGCGCCCGGCCTGCGGCTGCCAGGGCACCCGGCGACGATGCGATCGATGTGACCGCCAGAGCCGCATCAGCTAAGGCGACGGTTTGGGTGGGATCACCGAAGTAGTAGGGCAGCATCGCCGCTTGGGCCCGCACGAGCACCCTGAAACGAGGCTCCCCGCTGTCGTCCGCCGCGTGGATCGCCGTGCCGTACCACCGCCGAGCCTCGGCCACGTCCCCGAGCCGCATCAACGCGTCAGCGCACATCGTCGCCAGCAACGCCGCCATCCCGGAAAGCCGGGCCTGGACCGCCGCCGGCTGCCGCCGCAGCGACAGCACCTGGACCTCCCGGCAGTCGGCAGCCAACATCGCCAGCATGACCTGGGGCGAAGCCGAGGGGTAAACCCTCATGCGCTCGCTGGCGGACTCCTCGATCAACTCAAGTTGCCGAGGAGCGACACTCGACGCCGCCAGAGCCTCGTCCAATCCCAGGCGGAGTCTCACCAGATTGCTGGCACCCACGCCGACGAGCGATCGGTCCGCTCCACCCTCAACGGCCACGGCACCGGGGGCGCGAGACGCAACGGCATCCTCGTCGCGGCCGAGCCCCATAGCTGGACGCGGAATGTTCAGACCGTCCGCGATCCGTTCCAACACCTCGTAGGCCGTGACCTGCCGGGCGCCCTTGGCTATTTCAGCAGCGCGGTTGGCCGAGACACCGACAAGACCTGCGATCCTGCCGTACGACACGCCTCGCGCGTGGAGGAAGCGGAAAACCGCAGTGATATCGCGCCGCCGTAGAAACTCACTGATCGGGCGGCCGTTCCAAAGTCCCGAGCTCCACCACTCGGGATCCACCTGCGCGGCCACGATCACCCCCGATCGAACGACGACCGCTTGCCAGCACAGCGCATCCACGCCGTCACATCAAGTCAAAAGGCGGTCGAGTCGACGGCACCCACCCCAGAGTCGGCGAACGCAGCAGTATCCGGAACACCCACGATGGACCCTCACGATGTCCCGCATGAGATCAGGCACCAGGCTCTGGAGACACGGCCTGCCTGTCCCGGCCACCGCCACCGACCCAGTTTGCGATCACAGCAGATGCTTGCGATCATCGCAAAGTTGTGCGACAAAGGTAGGCATGAATCGACGAGACATCTTCGAAGACGTGGCCGCGATCCTGCACCCCCTCCCGCGACCTACTCGCCCAGGCGACGAGCACGACGATGGCTTCCAAGCGGCCGCGGCCGAGGCGTTCGATGCTCAGCGGCAAACCGCCGAAAACCTGCGCCTGTCGTGGGAGCACGGCGATCAGGACCCACTGATCGGGGCACTGAACACCGCCCGCCGCGCCAAGGAGCAGGCTGAAGAACAGATCCGCCAGCTCGTCGCCTACGGCCGCGAGTTCGTGCAACCCCGCCCGTACACACTCGGCGACCTCGCTAACGCCGCCGGGATGTCGATCTCCGGCACTCGCACGGTGTACGACCACCAAGACGTCGACGCCGTAGCGGAGACGACCGGCGCCAAGCCCCGCGAGTGGCGCGCCCCGGCCGTAGCTGACGACCGGGCCGTAAAATGAACCCAAACCCGGCAGCATGCCAATGTAGACGTCCCTGGAAAAAGTTGTTCACCGTCATATCCGGCATCCGCTACAAGGTTGTTCCAGCACTCGCCCTCACACCCACCAGCGCCCTGTTCCGCGCTTGGTGCTCCGACTGCGGCATTGAGTACCCGCACCCGTTCCGAGTCGAAATGCCGGAGAACCGCGCGGCATAAGTGATGCGCCAAACAGGACGTTACTGCGATCGAAGCTGGCACAGACTTGACTCAGCCTCGAGACCGGCAGCTGCGGTTGAATCGCAAAGGAAGCTCTGGCACACACCCTGCTGCAACCCGCTGGTCGAGGTGACCCGCAGAAGCGAGAAGATTCGTCTATCAGCCATCCGACAGGGGTCAGCGTCGAAGTGGACCGATGGGTGCTCACCAGGAACTGCGCCCCCACGTGGCCCGGATTGCCGGAAGTTGAACCACCAGGTTCTGTCGTACAACCATTGGCCCCCATCACCGCCCAACGTAGAGTGATCGGTCAGTCACGTTAAGCGCAACGGACCGGGCGGCGACTTGCGGATGATGACCAACACCCACAGGGCGAACTGCGCCAACGCCCAAAGGCCGGGCTGCACATGCTCCGGTTGCGGGGGCTCCCAACACGGCTGGCAAGGATGGACGGACCTCGCCGCCGACCGGCCAGAGAGACGCGACCACCGGCGGCACGAACTCAAGGACCAAGTAGAAGCAGACCAACGAACCGGACGCCAGAAATTCAACGCCAACAACCGGCAAATCTACTTCGACCTCGCACGCCTGGATATTGCCGATTACCTGTGGGTCACCGACAGTCGGCCGAAGACCAACGGCCGACTGCCACGCGATGCTGAACCAGCGTCGGTGTCATCCGATCTTGGCCGGATCGACACCCTCGGCCGAACCGTCATGAAGGACACGTGGCACGAGATCTCAGCCGACGTAGACAGCCTCGTCCGGAACGAGTCTGACGCCAGGGAGGTCAAGAAGCGCCTGGCCGATCACACCTGGTGCAGTCTACTGGTGGCCTTGATCCAGTTGATCGAGAAGATCAACAAGGCCCTCGACCTGCTCACTGATACCGCCAAGCAGTTCATCAAGGACGCGTTGTCGCGGCGGTTCGATTCGGGGCTGCCCCGGCTGGTGACCGACGCCGTCATCCGCATCGTCGTAGACAAAGTGTGGTCGGCCCTGGTAAGGCTACTGGAAGCTCACTCTCCCCTCTTGGGAACAGACACCCTGCGCGCCCTCCGGATGCTGGCCATCTTCACCTGCCCCTCTGTCGAACACCACGCGGAGGTCTACAAGCACGCCGTCAGGCCGCTCATGGGCGACGCGCAGGAAATCATCACGGACGAAATCAAAGAGAACGTCGTAACCCTCTTCAGCGCCTGGTGGCGGCGGCGCGCTCCGGAAGCACTCGCCTGACGCCCCAGTCGGGACCTATGGAACATCCAGCCAAGCTGCCCTACACCGAGAGCAGAGCCTCCTTGTTGGATGCGATGAACTCGGTCAGCCCTTCCGGCTTGAGATCCACCGCAGGCAGCTCCCCGATCGTCACTCGGTCAAGCTGGTAGCCGCCACGCGATGGATCATCAAACTCCGGCCCGCTTTGAGCATCCTCCCGCAGCTCAAGTAGCCGACAGACGAAGAAGTGCTGGACGGAAACCCCCTCACCAGCGGGTGCGGTGAACAGGAACACCTGGGCGAACCGTTCCGCCTCGGCACCGAGTTCTTCCTGCAACTCCCGACGAAGCGCAGCCTCCAGAGAGACATCGGTCGGCTCCACGCCACCGCCCGGCGTCGTCCAGTACGGCGCCTGGCCGGACTTGATCCGCTTGATCAGCACGAGACGGTCGTCCTCATCCAGCAGAATCGCCCGCACCGACCTACGCACGATCCGACGCACGACCAACCCCTATCCCCACCCGATGGGATGCACTGGCGGCAACACAATGTGATCTTCGAGCCTGACCGCTGGCGTGGCACCGCGTCCCACCGACGCCGCCCCGGTCCAACGGCTCCCGAGCACCCACCGAGCGACCAGCCACCACCGGCGTACGCGAAAAA
>NZ_BOPD01000046.1:0-41560 GCF_016863575.1 Micromonospora sediminimaris | reverse complement strand
TCGTGAGGGCGGGTTCCGTGGCGGCGAGCGCCGGGACGGCGATTCCCGGGAGCGTCGCGAGGGTGGTTTCCGTGGCGGTGACCGTCGTGAAGGTGGCTTCCGCGACGGTGAGCGTCGTGAGGGCGGGTTCCGTGGTGGTGAGCGCGCTCGTGGAGCGGGTGGCTTCGGTGAGCGCCGGGAGAGCGGATTCCGTCGAGGGGCGGATAATCGTGGCGGCGAGCGCCGCAGCGGTGGATTCCGGGACGGCGAGCGTCGCTTCGGGCAGCGTGAGGACCGGGACGGACCTGGTACGGCCGAGGACGGTCGTACGGAGGCGCCGGCGCTTTCCGACGAGATCGTCGCGACCGACCTGGACAAGGACGTCCGCGCCGAACTGCTGTCGCTGGCGAAGCCGGTCGCGGACACCGTGGCCCGGCACCTCGTGGCGACCGGCCAACTGATCGACGACGACCCGGCCGAGGCACTCGCACACGCACTGGCCGCTCGCCGGCTCGCATCGCGGATCTCCGCAGTCCGGGAGGCAGTCGGCCTGGCCGCCTACCACGCCGGGGAGTGGCAGTCGGCCATCGCGGAGCTGCGGACGTACCACCGGATGAGCGGTGCGCAGAGCCACCTTGCGGTGATCGCGGACAGCGAGCGGGCACTGGGCCGTCCCGAGCGGGCCATCGACCTGTTCCGGGGTGCCGACCAGGAGAAGCTGGACCCGGCGGTGGCGACCGAACTGCTGATCGTGGCCGCTGGTGCGCGCGGCGACCTCGGCCAGCGGGACGCGGCCGTGGCGATGCTTCAGGTCCCCGACCTGACCAGCGACACCGTCCAGCCGTGGACGGCACGGCTGCGGTACGCGTACGCCGACGCGCTGCTGGCCGTCGGGCGGCGAGCCGAGGCACGGGAGTGGTTCTCCCGCGCGGCGGAGGTGGACACCGAGGCGGAGACCGACGCGGCCGAGCGGCTGCTCGAACTCGACGGTGTGGTCATCGAGGGCGACGACGAGGACGAGGTGACCGAGGAACTGGTAGCTGGTCCCGGTGCCCCCGGTGCCGTACCGACCAGCCCGGACGCCGGCCCGTCGACCACCGCCGAGGTGTCCGACCAGGATGACCCGGTCGGCAGTGACCTGGCGTCCGACGGACCCGAGCACGATGCGACCACCGGCGCGGAGCCCGCCGAGGACGTGGCAGCCGACATCGAGGCCGCACCGGAGGTCGCCGGATCCGGTGCGGACCGCCGCGAGGCGGACGGGACCGCGGAGCCGGAGGCACGGCAGCGATGAGCGGGGACCGGCTGGTTGACGGTTACGCCCTGGTCGTCTTCGACCTGGACGGAGTGATCTACCTGATCGACCAGCCGATCCCCGGCGCGGTCGAGACGGTCGCCCGGCTGCACGGTGAGGGCCGAGCCGTCGCGTACGCGACGAACAACGCCTCGCGCCGTGCCGCCGACGTGGCCGACCTGCTCACCGGGATGGGTGTGCCGGCGCGACCGGATGAGGTGCTCACCAGCGCCGCCGCAGCCGCCCAGCTGCTGGGTGAGCGGCTGCCGGCCGGAGCGCCGGTGCTCGTGGTGGGCGCCGAGGCGCTCCGGGCCGAGATCGGCGAGGTCGGGCTCAAGCCGGTCTCCACGGCCGACGAGGCCCCGGTCGCGGTCATCCAGGGGTACGGCCCGCAGGTGGGCTGGGCCGATCTGGCCGAGGCCGCGGTTGCGGTACGGGCCGGCGCGACCTGGGTGGCCACGAACACCGACCGTACCCTGCCCAGCGGGCGTGGGCCGTTGCCGGGCAACGGCGCGTTGGTGGCCGCGCTGGCCACCGCGCTCGGCCGGAACCCGGACGAGATCGTCGGTAAGCCGGCACCGGAGCTGTTCGCCACCGCCGCCCGGCGGGCGGACAACGGTCGTACGGTGGTCGTCGGCGATCGGCTGGACACCGACATCGAGGGCGCCAACCGGGCCGGTCTGGACAGCCTGCTGGTCCTCACCGGGGTCAGCGACGCCGCCGAGCTGCTCGGTGCGCCCGCAGAGCGGCGGCCGACGTACGTCTCATGGGACCTGACCGGCCTCTTCGACCCCGACGGTGTGGTACGGGTGCCGGCGTCGGACGCCGACCACGGTGGTTGGCAGGTGACCATCACCGGGGCCGACGACTGGCAGCTGTCCGGCTCGGGGCGTGCGCTTGACGCGCTTGCCGCGCTCTGCGCGGTGGCCTGGCGCAGTCATCCCACCGGCCCGATCCGGCCGGCCTCCCCAGAGGCGGCGAAGGTGCTGGAGCAACTCGCCCTGGCACCCTGACCGGGTCAGAGCAGTTTGCGCAGCTTCATCAGGTCGAACGGGTTCGCCTTGATCGACACGCGGCGGTTGGCGACGGCGCGGGTGACGTCGAGATCGCCGCGAACCAGGGCCAGCAGGTCGTCACTTGTGGTGCTCATGGCGATCTTCGCTTTCGGGTCGTCACCGTCGGCGAGTTCCACCAGCCTCCCGCCGGTGAGCCGGCCGTGGAAGGCGGTCTCCAGATCGGTGATCCGGCAGGCCAGGGTGCGATCCAGGTCCACGCGATCGCGTACGGTCTCCGCGTTGCGCTCGAGCCGGGCGGCCAGATCCTGCAACGCCTGCCGACACTCGTCCACCGTGGCCACCAATCGCCTCCTCGCCACACCACGTCGTCTCCCGGCACCGTACCGCACAGGACGGTTCCGACGGCCCGGTAGCGTGACACCTGCACAGCCGTCGGGCGAAAGGACTCAGGCATGCAGGACGCGTGGCGTACCTACCTCGAACTGGCCATGGGCCTGACGGAGGCGCCCCGGAAGAAAGCACAGGACGCGGTGCGCCGGGCGATGGGATCGACCGGTGCGACGGCGGCCCAGCTGCAGACCCTCGCCGAGGAGTTGCGGTCGACCGGCGCGGCCAACCGTGAGGCCCTGACCAAATTGGTGCGGTTTGAGGTCGAGCGGGCGCTCGGCGTGGTGGGCCTGGCCACCGCCGAGGAGGTCGCCGAACTGGACCGTCGGGTGCGCGAGTTGGAACGCCAGCTCCGGGCCGCTTCCGGTACGCCCACCAGCGGCGTCGCGCCGGGCCCGGTGGCGGCCCCCGAGTCCGTCGAGACCCCCTCCGTCGGCACGCCATCGACCGCCGCCGCCGCCCCGCCGACGAAGGCGGTGGCGAAGAAGGCGGTGGCCAAGAAGGCGGTCGCTAAGAAAGCGGTGGCCAAGAAGGCGGTCGCGAAGAAGACCGTGGCCAAGAAGGCATCCGGAACGGTCGTGCGTACCGCTGACAATGAACCGACGTCGCGACCGGCCAAGGCCGCACCGCCGCGTCCGGACGGCGCCGCATGACCGCGCCGCGGCCCGGCCCGCCGCCGGGTCCGCGCCCGGGTCCGCCGCCGCAGCGCTGGACCGGCGAGGGCGGGCAGGACGACGGTCACCCGGCGGTGGAGGCCGCGATGCAGGCAATCGTGAACGCCGCGACGCTCGGACCCGCTGACCAGATCGCCCAGTACGAGGCCGCGTACCAGACGCTGCGGGAGACGCTGGCCACCATCGACCAGGCCTGAGGAGGCGCGTCCATCCATGGCACGGCGTAACCGGTTGGACGCCGAACTCGTCCGTCGCGGTCTGGCCCGCTCCCGCGAGCAGGCTGTCGCGTTGGTGGAGGCTGGCCGCGTGCAGCTGCGTGGGGTGCCCGCCCGCAAGGCCGCCGCGATGGTTGATCCCGCCGATCCGTTGCTGGTCAGCGGTGCCGACCCGATCTCCGAGTACGTTTCCCGGGGCGGGCACAAGCTGGCCGGTGCGCTCGCCGCCTTCGCCCCTGCCGGGCTGACGGTGCATGGTCGACGCTGTCTGGACGCCGGCGCGTCCACCGGTGGCTTCACCGACGTGCTGCTGCGCGCCGAGGCCGCCGAGGTGGTCGCGGTGGACGTCGGCTACGGCCAGCTGGCCTGGTCGCTGCGCAACGATCCCCGGGTACGGGTCTTCGAACGCACGAACGTCAGGACGCTGGTCCCGGAGACGATCGGCGGCCCGGTCGACCTGACCGTCGCCGACCTGTCGTTCATTTCGTTGCGGCTGGTGCTGCCGGCCCTGGCGGCCTGCACCCGGGCCGACGGTGACCTGGCACTGATGGTCAAACCGCAGTTCGAGGTGGGCCGGGAGCGGGTCGGCGCCGGTGGGGTGGTGCGCGATCCGGAGCTTCGGGCGCAGGCGGTGCTTGAGGTCGCCACGGCAGCCGCGACGCTGCGGCTGGGGCTGGCGGATCTCGCGGCCAGCCCCCTGCCGGGGCCGAGCGGCAACGTCGAGTTCTTCGTATGGTTACGCCGGGACGCGCCACCGGCCGACCCGGAGCGGGTGCGGGCCGTGGTGGCGGCCGGGCCAGGTGGCCCGGTGACGTCCGGCGACGGACCGGACGAGGTGACGGAGGAGGTGGCCACGTGAGCGAGCGGAGCGAGCGAACCGTTTGGCACAGCAGCGTGGCGGCTCGCGCCGCCGGTGAGCGGAGCGAGGCGGTGGCGTGAGCGAGCGGAGCGAGCGAACCGTCTGGCACAGCAGCGTGGCGGCTCAGGCTGCCGGTGAGCGGAGCGGGGCGGCGGCGCGGTGACCCGCACGGCCCTGTTGGTGACGCACACCGGCCGGCGGCGCAGCACCGAGCATGCCCGTGCGGTCGCTGCGGACCTGATCGCCGCCGGGTTCGAGGTGCGGGTGGTGGCCGAGGAGGCCGAGGATCTCGACCTGCCGGGCGTGGTGCCGGTGACCGGGCCGGAGGCGGCCGAAGGCGCCGAGATCGTCTTCGCGCTCGGTGGGGACGGGACGTTCCTGCGCGCCGCGGAGCTCGCCCGGCCAGCGAAGGTGCCGCTGCTCGGCATCAACCTCGGTAAGGTCGGTTTCCTCGCCGAGGCGGAGATCGACGATCTCGACGAAGCGGTCCGTGACGTGGTCAGCCGCAACTACAGCGTCGATGAGCGGCTCACCCTCGACGTGACGGCGGAGTTCGACGGTGGGCCGACCATCGAGTCGTGGGCCCTCAACGAGATCAGCGTCGAGAAGGGCGAGCGGGCCCAGATGCTGGAACTGCTCGTCGACGTCGACGGGCGGCCGCTGTCCCGCTACGGCTGTGACGGCGTGGTGTGTGCCACGCCCACCGGTTCCACGGCGTACGCCTTCTCGGGCGGCGGGCCGGTGGTCTGGCCGGAGGTGGAGGCGTTACTGCTGGTGCCGATCAGCGCGCACGCGCTGTTCAGCCGACCGCTGGTGACGGCACCCACCTCCACCATGACGATCACCGTCGACCCGTTCACCACTTTGGCCGTGCTCTGCTGCGACGGGCGGCGGGTCTACGACCTGCCGCCGGGCGCCCGGGTCACCGTGCGGCGGGGCACCCTGCCGGTGCGGATCGTGCGGCTGCGGGACCGGTCGTTCACCGCGCGCCTGGTGGCAAAGTTCGACCTCCCGGTGCACGGCTGGCGGGGCAACCGCCGCTGAGGCTGCCGGCCGCGCCGGCTGGTCAAGTGTCGGGCCACGCGTCTACTGTCGGTTGCTGTGCTGGAGGAGCTACGCATCACCGGACTGGGCGTCATCGAGGACACGACGCTGCCGCTGGCCGGCGGCATGAACGTCATCACCGGCGAGACCGGTGCTGGCAAGACCATGGTGGTGACCGGGCTCGGCCTGCTCTTCGGTGGCCGGGCCGACGCCGGCCGGGTACGCGCCGAACCCGGCCGTGCCGTGGTCGAGGGCCGGCTGCGCCTCGGTGGCCGGGTGGCGGAGACGGTGCACGCCCGGATCACCGACGCCGGAGGTGAGCCCGACGAGGACGGCTGCGTGCTGCTGAGCCGCACGGTCACGGTGGAGGGCCGGTCCCGGGCCCATCTGGGTGGCCGCGGCATGCCCGTGTCGATGCTCGGCGAGGTCGGTGAGCAGGTGGTCGCCGTACACGGTCAGTCCGACCAACTGCGGCTGCTGCGCCCGGCCGAACAGCGGGCCGCGCTGGACCGGTTCGCCGGTCCCGAGCACGAGAAGCTGCTCGACGCGACGCGGGACGCGTTCACCCGGTGGCGTCGGGTGGTCGACGACCTGGCCGACCGGCGGCGCAATGCGCGGGAACGCCATCAGGAGACCGACCTGCTGCGGTTGGGGCTCGACGAGATCACCCGGGTGGATCCGCAGCCGGGCGAGGACGACGAGCTGAAGGCGGAGGCGCAGCGACTGGAGCACGCGGAGGGTCTGCGTACCGCGGCCCAGTTGGCCCATCAGTGCGTGGCCGGCGGCTTGGAGGCCACCGACGACACCCCGGACGCCTCGACGCTGCTGGGCACCGCCCGGCGCACGCTTGAGGCGCAGGCCGGCACCGATCCGGCGCTCGGTGAACTGGCCGTCCGCCTGGAGGAGGCGGCCACGTTGGTCGCTGACGTCTCGGTGGAGCTGTCCACATACCTCGCCGGCCTGGACGCCGACCCGGCTCGGTTGCAGGCGCTCTACGAGCGACGGGCCGCGTTGCGCGCGTTGACCCGTAAGTACGCCGACGATGTCGACGGCGTGATCGCCTGGGCGGAGCGGGCCCGGACCAGACTGTCCGAGTTGGACAACTCCGACGAGCTGCTCGACGAGCTGGACCGGGAGGCGTCCCGGCTGGCCGGCGAGGTGGCCGAGCTTGCCGGCCGGCTGTCGCTGTCCCGGCAGGAGGCGGCGGCGCGGTTCGCCGATCAGGTCACCGTCGAGCTGGCCGGGCTGGCGATGCCACACGCCCGGATCGAGGTGGCGGTGCTGCCCCGACCCGCTGGGCGGGCCGAGCCGACGTTGCCGGTCAACGGGGTCGACGTAGGTGTCGGGCCCGACGGCGGTGACGAGGTCGAGTTGCGGCTGCTGGCGCACCCCGGTGCGCCGTCGCTGCCTCTGCAACGGGGTGCCTCCGGCGGTGAGCTGTCCCGGGTGATGCTCGCCATCGAGGTGGTCTTCGCCGGCTCCGGCGGCCCGCCGACGCTGGTCTTCGACGAGGTCGACGCCGGGGTCGGCGGTCAGGCGGCGGTGGAGATCGGCAGGCGGCTGGCCCGACTGGCCCGCAGCCACCAGGTCCTGGTGGTGACCCACCTGCCTCAGGTCGCCGCCTTCGCCGACCGGCACCTGGTGGTGGCCAAGGACACCGGCGGCGCGGTCACCACCAGCGGGGTGCGGGTGGTGGAGGACACCGAGCGGGCCCGGGAACTCGCCCGGATGCTTGCGGGTTTGCCGGACTCGGATCTGGGTATCGCTCACGCCGAGGAACTCCTGGCCGTGGCGGCCAGGGAACGGCGGTCCTGAGACCGCGATTGTGAGCGGAGGCACACCGGCCTTCGCCCATGTGTGTTTCCCTGGGTAGGCGGCCCTGCTCAGGCATGTCGCGACAGATTCGCCTGCCTCACATGCCAGGATGGTCACGATGCGTCTACCCACGTTGCGCCGGGCCCGGAACGCGGAACCGGGACAGATCCTCGGCACCGCGCGCCTCGACCGTCGCACGAAGCGGCTGGTCGGCCGGCTCCGCCCCGGCGACATCGCGGTCATCGACCACGTCGATCTGGACCGGGTCGCTGCCGACTCGCTCGTCGCGGTCGGTGTCGGCGCGGTGCTGAACGCCAAGCCGTCGGTTTCCGGCCGTTACCCAAACCTCGGGCCGGAGGTGCTGATCTCGGCGGGTATTCCGCTGCTCGACGACCTCGGCGAGGGCATCTTCGAGCGGATCCGTGAGGGCGACACGGTGCGCATCGAGGGCAACACCGTCTACCTGAACGACGACCCGGTGGCGCACGGCAGTCGCCAGGACGCCGAAAGCGTGGCCAAGGCGATGACCGACGCCCGGGAGGGCCTGTCGGTGCAGTTGGAGGCGTTCGCCGCCAACACCATGGACTACCTCAAGCAGGAACGGGACCTGCTGCTCGACGGCGTCGGCGTGCCCGAGATCGCCACCGAGGTGCAGGGTCGGCACTGTCTGATCGTGGTCCGGGGCTACGACTACAAGGCCGACCTGGACGTGCTGCGCCCGTACATCCGGGAGTTCAAGCCGGTGCTGATCGGCGTCGACGGAGGTGCCGACGCTCTGGTCGAGGCGGGCTACACCCCAGATATGATCATCGGCGATATGGATTCGGTCACCGACGACGTGCTGCGCTGCGGCGCCGAGGTGATCGTGCACGCGTACCCGGACGGGCGGGCGCCGGGGTTGCCGCGCGTCAACGGCCTGGGGGTACCGGCGGTGACCTTCCCCGCCGCCGCCACCAGCGAGGACCTCGCCATGCTGCTGGCCGACGAGAAGGGCGCCTCGCTGATCGTCGCGGTGGGTACCCACGCCACGCTCGTGGAGTTCCTCGACAAGGGGCGCGGCGGCATGGCGTCGACGTTCCTCACCCGGCTCAAGGTCGGTGGCAAGCTGGTCGATGCCAAGGGGGTCAGCCGGCTGTACCGGCAGAGCATTTCCGGGTCGTCCCTGTTGCTGCTGGTCCTCTCCGCACTCGCCGCCATGGCCTCGGCGGTGGCCGTCTCCACCGTCGGTAAGGCGTACCTGGGCGTGGTCTCCGAGTGGTGGGACAATTTCGTGTTCCAGCTCGGCCAGCTTTTCTAGCTCCCGACCGATCAAGAGGCTTCAAGCGTGATCAACTTCCGGTACCACGTGGTGTCCCTGACCGCGGTCTTCCTCGCCCTGGCGATCGGCCTGGTGGTCGGTACCGCCGCACTCAACGGTCCGGTAGCGGACTCGCTCCGGGAGACCGTCAACGAGCTACGCAAGGACAACCAGCACCAGCGCCAGGCGGTCCAGAACATGCAGCGGGAACTGGAACTGGAGGAGGACTTCGCCGCCGAGATGGCCCAGGTGATGCTGCCGGGCACGCTCAGCGGCAAGCGGGTATTGGTGCTCAGCCTGCCCACCGGTCGCGAGCACACCGAGGGGGTGCTCAACATGCTCCAGCTGGCCGGCGCCGACGTCACCGGGCGGATCGACCTGCAGGACAAGTTCATCAACCCGGAGAACAACAACGACCTGCTCGAACTGGCGGTCACCGCGGCCCGACCGACCGACGCGCCGACCGCGGGGCTGCCCGGCAACGGCCACGGCGTCGAGACCTCCAGCGCCCTGCTGGCGACCGTACTGCTGGACCAGCCCGCCGGTGCCGAGCCGGTCACCGAGGCCGACCGGCGGGCGGTGCTGGCCGCGTACGGCAACGCCAACTACCTGACCACGTCGGACCGGATCACCGCGCCGGCCGAGGCCGTCGTGGTGGTCAGCGGGCAGCCGTACGTAGACAAGGACTCCGCCAAGAAGGACGAGTCCGTCGTCAAGATCGCCGAGCAGTTCGACCGGACCGGGGGCATCGTGGTGGCCGGCAACGGCTCGGCCGGCGGCAATCTGGTGGCCTTCGTCCGGGGCGACGCGGTGCTCGCCCAGACCATCTCGACCATCGACAACGCCAACACGGTCCAGGGGCAACTGGTCACCACCCTGGCGCTGGTGCAGCAGCTCGCCGAGCGTAAGGCCGGTCACTTCGGCGTCGGTGACAGCGCCGCCTCGCTGGTGCCTAGACTGCCCCAGTGAACCCTTCCCACCCACTTCGCGCGGTCCGACGCGTCGCAGGGTCGGCGGAGGCGCGCACCCGCCGAGCGGTGCGGGCCGGTAAGGGTTCAGTGGCCTGACGGGGGCACCCGGTGCCCTGTTCCGACGATGTCCGCCGGCCGGCGGGAGGGGATGGCGTGAGTGAGCGGGACGGCGACGTGACGGTCTTCGGTCGACTCCTGGTGGCCGGGATCGGGGCGGTCGCCGCCCGGTACGCGCTGCGCGAGATCCGTACCTCACCGCCCGCGGCGGCCCTGGAGCGGACCAACTTCCGGGGACGCACCGTGACCCTGGCCGCCGGCCCGGCCCTCGCGTTGGGGGCCTCAAGTGCCGCGGCCTGCGGGGCGGCGAGCGTGCCGGCCGGCGCGGCGACCCTGGTGGCCGGGCTCGGCGCCGGGGCCGTGGGCCTCTACGACGACGTTGTCGGAGCCCGTCCGGAGCAGAAGGCGGCAAAGGGTTTCGCCGGGCACCTGGCCGCCTTGCGGCAGGGCCGGGTCACCGCCGGCCTTGTCAAGATCGTCGGGGTGGGCGCGGCCGGTCTGGGGGCGGCCGCCCTGCTCGCCGCCGACCCGGGCGTGGCCGGGCATCGCCGTCGGCGCCGGCAGGGCACCTGGGGACGAGGCGCCGACGTGCTGCTCGGCGCGGGGGTGGTGGCCGGCACGGCTAACCTGGTCAACCTGCTCGACCTGCGTCCCGGACGGGCACTGAAGTCGGGTCTGCTGCTCGGTGCGCCACTGAGCGGTGGCCGGCACGGTGGGATCGCCTCGGGCGCGGCCGGTGCCGCCGCCGGGCTGCTCCCCGAAGACCTGGCCGAGGAGGTGATGCTCGGTGACAGCGGCGCGAACGCCCTCGGCGCGGTGCTCGGGGTGGCGCTGGCCGCCCGCACCGGCCCGGTCGGCCGGGCCGGGCTGCTCGCCGTCCTCGCCGGGCTCACCGCCGCCAGCGAGAAGGTGAGCTTCACGAAGGTCATCGCGAGCACGCCTGGGCTGCGTGAACTCGACGCGCTGGGCCGACGCGCCGACTGACGTGACCAGACCGGCCCCCCTCGCCGGCGCCGGCCGGTTGGCCGGAGCGGCAGCCCTCATCGCCGTACTCACCGTGGTCAGCAGGCTGGCCGGGTTCGGGCGTACCGCCGTGTTCACCTGGGTGGTGCAGGACAGCGACCTGGGCGCGATGTACGTCCTGGCGAACACCATCCCGAACATCATCTTCGAGATCGTCGCGGGCGGGGCGCTGGCCAGCCTGGTCGTACCGCTGCTCGCCGGCGCGGTCGCGGCGGGGGACCGGCAGGCGGTCGCGGCCACCACCGGCGCCCTGCTCACCTGGACGGTGACGCTGCTCGTGCCGCTGGCGGTGCTGGTGGCCCTGGGCGCCGGGCCGATCATCACCGCGCTCGGCGACAGCCGGTCACCGGAGGAACTGGCGGCCGGCGCCCGGATGCTGCGGGTCTTCGCGCCGCAACTGCCGCTGTACGGCATCGGCATCGTGCTCACCGGCGTGCTCCAGGCGCACCGGCGGTTCGCCTGGCCGGTGATCGCGCCGCTGCTGTCCAGCCTCACGGTGGTCGTCGTCTACCTGGTCTTCGCCGGGGCTGCCGGTACGGGCGCCAGCGTGGCGCAGGCCGGCCGCGGCGGTGAGTTGATCCTGTCGGTCGGCACCACCCTCGGCGTGGTGGTGTTGTCGCTGTCGCTGCTGATCCCGCTGCGTCGGCTGCGGCTGACGCTGCGCCCCGGGTACGCGTTCCCGGCCGACGCCCGGGCCCGGGTACGCGGGCTGGCGGTGGCCGGCGTGGTGACGGTCACCGCCCAACAGGTCGCGCTGGCGGTGATCCTCTACCGGCTCTCCAGCGGCCGGACCGAGGCGTTCCAGGTGTTCAACCTGGCCCAGACGTTCTACCTGCTGCCCTGGGCGGTGCTGGCGGTGCCGCTGGCCACCGCCGCGTACCCGACCCTGGCCACGGCGGCGGGCGCGGACGAGCGGACTTACCGGAAGGTGCTGTCGGCGACCCTGCGTGGGGTGCTGTTGTGCAGCTTCCTCGGCGCTGCGGCACTTGTCGGTGTGGCCGGCCCGATCGGCCGGTTCTTCCCGCTCGACAGCGACGCGACCGCCGCCGCGATCGCCGGTTACGCGCCCGGGCTGCTCGGGTACGGGCTGTTCGCGGTGCTGTCCCGCGCGTTGTACGCCCGGGGCGCGACGCGGGCGGCGACCGCCACCATCACCGCCGGTTGGCTGGCGGTGCCGCTGGCGTTGCTTCCGCTGTCGGCGCTGCTTCCGGTGGCCGACCGGGTGCTGGCGGTGGCGTTGGCCAACTCGGCGGGAATGCTGCTGCTCGGCGCGCTGCTGCTGGTCGCCGTCGCCCGGTCGGCCGGCCGGGAGGCGTTGGCCGGCGCCGGGCGGGCCGGCGCTGCCGGTCTGCTGGCCGGCGGTGCGGCCGCCGTCGCGGCGGTGGGGATGCTACGGCTGCTGGGCGCCGAGGGCGACCCCCCGGCGCGGTGGACGGCACTGATGCAGGGCATGCTGTCCGGAGTCCTGGTCGCTGTCGTGTTCCTCGCCGTGGTATGGCTGGTCGACCGGCAGGACCTGCGGCCACTGCTGACCGGCCTGGGTCGACGCCTGCGCCGGGCCCGGCCAGGTGACCGGAAGGAGGAGGCGGTCCGGTGAGCGCGAGGAGTGAGCTTGCGAGCCCCGCAGTCGCGAACGGAGAGTCGGTCCGGTGAGCGCGAGGAGTGAGGTTGCGAGCCCCCCGGTCGCGAACGGAGAGTGGGTCCGGTGAGCGCGACGAATGGGCCGGCGGCCGTTCCGGGCCAGCCGGGGACGGTGATGTTGCTGCTGGCTTCCAGCACCGGCGGGGTCGGTCAGCATGTCCGGTCGGTGGCGCGCGGGCTGGCCGAGGCCGGGCAGCCGGTGTTGGTCTGCGGGCCGGCGGCGACCCAGGACCAGTTCGACTTCGTGGCCGCCGGTGCCCGGTTCCGGCCGGTGGAGATCCCGGCGAGCCCCACGCCGGGCGACGCCCGCGCCGTCGGCGTGCTGCGCCGACTGCTCGCCGCCGAGCAGGTGAGCGTGGTGCACGCGCACGGGCTGCGCGCCGGGCTGGTGGCGGTGCTGGCCCGGCCGGCCGCCCCGCTCGTGGTCACCTGGCACAACGCGGTGCTGGCCGGCGGGGTACGCGGTGCCCTGTCCCGGTTGGTGGAGCGGATCGTGGCGCGGAACGCCCGGGTGACCCTCGGCGCCTCAGGTGACCTGGTGGCGCGGGCCGTCGCGTTGGGCGCGGGGGATGCCCGACTCGCCCCCGTCGCCGCGCCGGAACTGCCCGCGCCGCGCCGTCGCCGGGCCGCGGTGCGGGCCGAGTTCGCGGTCGCGGCCGACCAGCCGTTGATCCTGTCGGTGGGCCGGCTGCATCCGCAGAAGCGGTACGACGTCCTGGTCGACGCCGCCGCCCGATGGCGGGAGCGCACCCCGCCGCCGGTCGTCGTGATCGCCGGCAGCGGACCGGCCTACCTGCCGCTGGCCGCCCGGATCAGCGCCGCCCGCGCACCGGTCACCCTGCTGGGGCACCGCACGGACGTGGCCGATCTGCTCACCGGCGCCGACCTCGCGGTGGTGACCAGCGACTGGGAGGCCCGTCAACTGTTCGCGCAGGAGGCGCTGCGGGCCGGCGTACCGCTGGTGGCGACCGCGGTGGGCGGGCTGCCGGAACTTGTCGGTGACGCGGCGGTGCTGGTGTCGCCAGGTGATGTGGACGCGGTCGACGCGGCGGTGCGTGGTCTGCTCGACGATGAGGCCGGCCGCGCCGAACTGGCGCGGCGCGGCGCGGCGCGGGCACTGACCTGGCCGACGGAGGCGCAGACCCGCACCCAACTGCTCGCGCTCTACGCCGAGCTGACACCCGGCCCGGCCGGGCCGGCATCGCCGGACGCAGACACACCGTCGACGGGACGCCGGTGATGCTGCGCCGTATCGCTCCGATCCTGCTCACCCTGGTGGTGGTGGCGCTCGGGGTCACCGCGCTGGCCGCCCGCCCGCAGAGCCCGCCGGCCCGGCAGAGCGCCGACTATGTGGTTCTCGTCGGCGTGGCCGGGCTGCGCTGGGACGATGTGGACGCGGAGCGTACGCCGACGCTGTGGCGGCTGGCCCGCGAGGGCTCGATCGGCTCGCTGTCGGTGCGGTCCGCACATCGACCCACCTGTCCCGTGGACGGCTGGCTGACTCTCGGCGCGGGCAGCTTCGCCGCCTGGCCCGGCAGCCGCGGCGGGGACGGGCAGTGTCCGCCCGTCGACGTGACGGTGGAGCAGCCGGACGGCATCGGCGCGAACCTGCCGGATCAGGAGAGCGTTGCCGTACACAACCAGGAGCGGTTGCCGTGGGGCACGGTACCCGGCGCGCTGTCGGAGTCGGTGCGGTGTTCGGTGGCGGTCGGACCGGGCGCGGCGGTGGCCGCCGCCCGACCGTTCGGTCGGGTCGACCGGTACGCGCCGACGCTGCCGGCGGATCCCGCCGGGCTGCTCGGCTCCTGCGTGCTCAGCATCGTCGATCTCGGCACGGTGGAGGGCGACGACCCGGCGGTACGGGCGGCGGCGGCTCGGGCTGCCGACGCGCAACTGGCCCGGGTGCTCGACGGCCGGCCGCCGCGATCGCTGGTGATCGTCGCCGGGGTCTCCGACACTCAGTTGCCGTCCCGGCTGCACGTGGCCGTTGCCCACGGTCCGGGCTGGGAAGAGGGCTGGCTGACCTCGCCCAGCACGGACCGCCGTGGCTATCTGCAACTGATCGACCTGGCCCCGACCGCGCTGACCGTCCTGGGCCGTCCGATGCCCGACCGGCCGTTCCTCGGCCGGCCCGCCGAGTCGGTCGACGGCCGGCCGGCCGATCTGTCCGCCGCGATCGCCGAGCCGGCGGACGCGGACCGGGAGGCCGCCGCGCAGCGGAAGGTGGCCGGCGGGTTCTTCACCCTGCTGGCCGTCGTTCAGGTGGCGCTCGCGGTGGCGGTGCTGCCGCTGCTGCGCCGGGCCCGCCGGCACGCCGGGCCGTACGGACCGAAACCGGTGCCGCGTCCGGTGGTGGCGACGGTGGAGGTGCTGCTTGTCGCCGCCGCGCTCGCGATACCGGCGGCGCTGGTCGCCGAGGCCGCGCCGTGGTGGCGCTTCGCGTATCCGGCGGCCTCGTTCGCCGGGCTGACCGCCGTGTTGCTGGCTGCCGCGACGCTGCTGGTTCGGCTGACACCCGGCTACCGCGCCACCCTGGGTCCGCTCGGCGCGGTAGCCGGGCTGACCATGTTGGCCGTTGGCCTGGACGTCGTGACCGGGGCCCGGTTGCAGCTCAACGGGGTGGTGGGTTACTCCGCGCTGGAGGGGGGCCGCTATGCCGGCCTCGGTACCGTCGGTCTCGGCGTCTTCGCTGCCGCCGCCCTGCTCAGCGCCGGCTGGCTCGCCCAGCGGGTGCGCCGTGGCTGGCGTCCGACCGTCATGGTCGTCGTCGGCGGGGCCGCCGTGGTGATCGTCGGCAGCGCGTATCTGGGTGCCGACTCGATCGGCGCGATCGCCCTGACCGCTGGAGTGAGCGTGGCGGCGGCGATCAGCGCGGGTGGCTGGCTGACGTTGACCCGGCTCGCCTGGGCGGCGATGGCCGGGTTGGCCGTGACGGTCGGGTTCGCGGTGGTGGATCTGGGTCGGACCCCGGCGGAGCGGGGCAGCCTCGGCCGGTTCCTGGCCGCGCTCGGCGACGGTACCGGCGGGCTGACCGTGCAGCGGTCCAGCGCGGCGAGCTTCGACACGCTGGTCAACAGTCCGCTGACGGTGCTGGCGCTGGCCGGCGCGTTGCTGGTCTGGTTCGCGCTGCTGCAACCCTGGGGCGGGCTGATGCGGCTGTTCGGCATCTACCCGGCGATCCGGGCGGCGATGGCGGGCACCGCGGTGGCGGCGGTGATCGGCGGGCTGCTCAGCGCCGCGGCGTTGGACGTGGCCGGGGCTGCGGCAGCCGTGGTGGTGCCGTTGGCGGCGCTGTCGGCGTTGCGGGTGCTCGACCACTCGGCGGACCGGACCCAGCCGGGGGCGGACCGCCCGGCCGGCGGCGGGCCGGACGGTAGCCGACCGGACGATGGCGGGCCGGACGGCGGCGGGCCGGACGATGGCGGGTCAACCGGTGGCAGGCCGGGCGGTGACGGGCCGGGCGCACGGTCGTCGGCCGAGGTCGCGACCGGGTGACTCGGCGGCGGTACCGGGTGCGGCACCGGCCGGCCGTTGGGGAGGTGTTACCGTGGAATCCCGTGGATCGCGTGATCACTTCGCTGATCGGCTCGGCGGTCTGCACGACCGCGACGGACGACACGGGAGCAGGCCTTGGCCCCTTCAGCACGGACGACCAGGCACATATTCGTCACCGGAGGCGTCGCCTCCTCGCTGGGTAAGGGGCTCACCGCCTCCAGTCTCGGCAACCTGCTGACCGCGCGGGGGCTTCGCGTGGTGATGCAGAAGCTCGACCCGTACCTCAACGTCGACCCGGGCACGATGAACCCGTTCCAGCACGGTGAGGTCTTCGTGACCGAGGACGGCGCCGAGACGGATCTCGACGTCGGCCACTACGAGCGTTTCCTGGACCGGTCGCTGTCCGGCAAGGCCAACGTCACCACCGGCCAGATCTACTCCGAGGTGATCGCCAAGGAGCGGCGCGGTGAGTACCTGGGGGACACCGTCCAGGTGATCCCGCACATCACCAACGAGATAAAGTCCCGGATCCTGGCCATGGCCGACCCGGACGACGACGGCCGCACCCCGGACGTGGTCATCACCGAGGTCGGCGGCACGGTCGGTGACATCGAGTCGCTGCCGTTCCTGGAGGCGATCCGGCAGGTACGCCACGACCTGGGCCGCGACAACTGTTTCTATCTGCACGTCTCGCTGGTGCCCTACCTGGCCCCCTCCGGGGAGCTGAAGACGAAGCCGACCCAGCACTCGGTCGCCCAGCTGCGCAGCATCGGTATCCAGCCCGACGCCATCGTGTGCCGTTCCGATCGGGACATCCCGGAGAAGCTCCAGCACAAGCTCTCCCTCTACTGCGACGTCGACGCCGAAGCGGTGATCGCCGCGCCGGACGCGCCCAGCATCTACGACATCCCGAAGGTGCTGCACCGGGAAGGGCTCGACGCGTACGTGGTGCGCCGGCTGAACCTCTCCTTCCGGGACGTGGACTGGGAGGGCTGGGACGACCTGCTGGAGCGGGTGCACCAGCCCCGGCACACCATCACCGTCGCGCTGGTCGGCAAGTACGTTGACCTGCCCGACGCGTACCTGTCGGTGAGCGAGGCGATCCGGGCGGCCGGCTTCGGCCACCGAGCCCGGGTCCACCTGCGGTGGGTGCCGAGCGACGACTGCGTCACCCCGACCGGTGCGGCGGCCGCCCTGGCCGGGGTCGACGGCATCGTCATCCCCGGCGGCTTCGGCGTCCGGGGCATCGAGGGCAAGATCGGCACCGCCCGGTACGCCCGGGAGAACGGCATTCCGCTGCTCGGGCTCTGCCTGGGCCTGCAGTGCATGACCATCGAGGTGGCCCGGCACCTGGCCGGCCTGGACGGCGCCAACTCGCTGGAGTTCGACGCCGAGGCGGTGCACCCGGTCATCGCCACCATGGCCGATCAGCAGGACATCGTCGCCGGCAAGGGCGACCTGGGCGGCACCATGCGGCTGGGCGCGTACCCGGCGACGCTCACCGAGGGGTCGATCGTCGCTGAGGCGTACGGCAGCACCCAGGTCAGCGAGCGGCATCGGCACCGGTACGAGGTGAACAACGCCTACCGCGACCAGCTCGCCAAGGCCGGGCTGCACATCTCGGGCACCTCGCCGGACGGTCGGCTGGTCGAGTTCGTCGAGCTGGACCGTGATCTGCACCCGTTCTTCGTGGCCACCCAGGCGCATCCGGAACTCAAGAGCCGCCCCACCCGGCCCCACCCGCTGTTCGCCGCCTTCGTCCACGCCGCGGTGACGTACTCGCAGGCCGATCAGCTTCCGGTCGACCTGGACACCGCCTCGGCCGAACGGGCCGTCCGCAACGGCGCCGCCACGAAGGCGGCCTCGGCCTCGTGAGCGGACGGTGGGCAGGAATTGAAGGGGCGACCCGGGCCGAGGCCGGCGCGGGTGACCCGATGGTGGGCCGATGAGCGCCGTTGAGCACCGCTACGAGGTGTGCTCGCGGGAGTTGCGCTACCGCGGCCGGATCTTCGAGGTGGTCACCGAGGAGGTCACCATGCCCGGCGGTGGCACCGCCGCGCGTGACCTCGTCCGGCACGTCGGCGCGGTGGCGGTGGTGGCGCTTGACGACGCCGGTCAGGTCGTGTTGATCCGGCAGTACCGTCAGCCGGTGGGCCGGCGGTTGTGGGAGTTGCCGGCCGGGTTGACCGACGTCTCCGGAGAGGACCCGTCGGTGACGGCAACGCGTGAGCTGGCCGAGGAGGTCGATCTCACCGCCGGTCGGCTCGACGTGCTCGTCGACGTGCACAGCTCGCCCGGGTTCACCGACGAGCTGGTCCGGGTCTTCCTGGCGCGGGATCTCGGCGAGGTGCCGGTGGAGCAGCGACACGACCGTCATGACGAGGAGGCCGACCTGCAGATCGTCCGGATCGACCTGGACGAGGCGGTCGGCATGGTGCTGGCGGGGGAGATCAGCAACGGACCGTGTGTGGCCGGGCTGCTCGCTGCCGCCCGCGCCCGCGACGCCGGCTGGTCGGGGTTGCGCCGGGCGGACGCCCCGCTGCCCCGCTGACCGGGACGCGGTCTCGTGGAACACGACGCGGGGGCCGGGCGGTGCACCGCCCGGCCCCCGCGTGGTCTCGTGGGTCAGTCGCGCAGCGGCCGGCCCTGTCCGTCGACGCCGCCGTTCACCAGGATCAGGATGCCGTCGACGAGGCCCCAGATACTGCCGATACCGCAGGTCACGAGGGTGACGATCAGCTGAATGACGCCCGTCTTGGTGTCGCCCATGTAGAACCGGCCGACGCCGAAGCCGCCCAGCACGATCTGCAGGACGCCCGCGACGACCTTGCTCTTGTCAGAAACGCCCTGGGGGTACCCGGGCTGCATTGGAGGAGTGGTCATGGGGCGACACAATAGTGATCCACTAACGCGTTGTCCGCACCGGTGTGCACCAGATGGGACGATGGTGCCGAAGACTGTCCTGACGGCTGATGTGACGTCCACCGCCGGCCCGGGTACTCACACCTGACACATCGTCAACGGCCATGGCGAGCAGGTGTCACAGTGCAGGCTCCGCTGACATGCGGTCACGCCTAGACTGCCGCCGGCGGGACCGGTTGACCGGGGCGGCAATGGGGCCGCCGCGGCACCGCGCAGTCGGGGTGAACGTGCCCCGAAGAGAGGTGTCAGCATCGTGAAGGTCGGCATCCCACGCGAGGTCAAGAACCACGAGTACCGGGTGGCGATCACGCCCGCGGGCGTAAACGAGTTCACCCGCGGCGGTCACCAGGTCTTCGTCGAGGCCGGCGCCGGGCTCGGGTCGAGCATCACCGACGAGGAGTTCGCCGCCGCCGGCGCCAAGATCCTGGAGAGCGCCGACGAGGTCTGGGACGCCGCCGACCTGGTGCTGAAGGTGAAGGAGCCGGTCGCCGAGGAGTACCACCGGATGCGCGAAGGACAGGTGCTCTTCACCTACCTGCACCTGGCCGCCTCCCGGGACTGCACCCAGGCCCTGCTCGACCGGAAGGTGACCGGCATCGCCTACGAGACCGTCGAGCTGCCGGACCGGTCGCTGCCGCTGCTCGCCCCGATGTCCGAGGTGGCCGGACGACTCGCCCCGCAGGTCGGCGCCTTCTACCTGATGCGTACCGGCGGTGGCCGTGGGGTGCTGCCCGGCGGCGTCTCCGGTGTGTACGCGGCCAAGACCGTGGTCATCGGTGCCGGTGTCTCCGGCATGAACGCGGCCGCGATCGCCCTGGGCCTGCAGTCCGAGGTGCTGCTGCTGGACAAGAACGTCGGCCGGTTGCGCCAGGCCGACGCCATCTACCGGGGCCACCTGCAGACCGTCGCCTCCAACGCGTACGAGATCGAGCGTGCGGTGCTTGACGCGGACCTGGTCATCGGCGCGGTGCTGGTGCCCGGCGCGAAGGCGCCGAAGCTCATCTCCAACGAGTTGGTCTCCCGGATGAAGCCGGGCAGCGTGCTCGTCGACATCGCGATCGACCAGGGTGGCTGCTTCGAGGACTCGCGGCCCACCACCCACGCCGACCCGGTCTACCGGGTGCATGACTCGATCTTCTACTGCGTGGCGAACATGCCCGGTGCGGTGCCGAACACCAGCACCTACGCGCTGACGAACGTCACCCTCCCGTACGCCCTCGAACTGGCCAACCACGGCTGGCGCGAGGCCGCGCGTCACGACCCGGCGCTGGCGCTGGGCCTGAACACCCACGACGGGCAGGTCGTCTACGGTCCGGTCGCCGAGGCGCACGGCCTGCCCACCCTGCCGTTGACCGAGGTGCTGGCCTGACCGACCGGCTGACCGACGGCGAGGCCGGCGGGGGCGAGCAGCCCGCGCCGGCCCTGCGTCGTGCCGTCCGCGGCTATCTGGACCACCTCACCGTCGAACGTGGACTGGCCGCGAACACGCTCGCCTCGTACCGTCGGGACCTGGACCGTTACCTCGGGTCGCTGACCACCGCCGGGGTGACCGACCTGTCGGCCGTCTCCACCGGGGAGATCGAACGCCACCTGGCCCGGCTGCGCTCCGGCGCCGACGGTCACCCGCCGCTCGCGGTCTCCTCGGCGGCCCGCGCCGCCAGCGCGGTACGCGGACTGCACCGGTTCGCGTTACGCGAGGGCCTGGCCGGCGCCGACCCGAGCCGGGACGTGCGGCCCCCCGCCGCACCCCGACGGCTGCCCCGGGCGCTGCCGGTCGACGACGTGGTCGCCCTGCTGGAGACCGCCGGCCCGGTCGACGCGGCGGGGGAGGCCGCCCCGTTGGCGCTGCGCGACCGGGCGCTGCTGGAGTTCCTGTACGGCACCGGAGCGCGGATCTCGGAGGCCGTCGGCACCGCCGTGGACGACGTGGACCTCGACGACGGAGTGACGGTGCTGCGTGGCAAGGGCGGCCGGACCCGCCTGGTGCCGATCGGCGGGTACGCGGTGCGGGCGCTCGGTGCGTACCTGGTACGCGCCCGACCAGGGCTGGCCGCCGCCGGCCGGGGCACCCCGGCGGTCTTCCTCAACGCCCGGGGCGGCCCGCTGACCCGGCAGGGCGCCTGGACCATCCTGCGCCGCGCCGCGCAGCGGGCCGGGCTGACCGTCGAGGGCCCCAAGGCCGTGTCACCGCACACGTTGCGCCATTCGTACGCCACCCACCTGCTCGACGGTGGGGCCGACGTGCGGGTGGTGCAGGAACTGCTCGGCCACGCCTCGGTCACCACCACCCAGGTCTACACACTGGTCACCGTCGACAGGTTGCGCGAGGTCTACGCCACCGCACATCCCCGAGCGCTGAACTGACCGTCGACGGTGGCCCGCCGTACCTGCTCGGCCGGTGACCGGCGGTGTGGTCACAGCCCGGAGCCGGCCGGGTGCTGACGGCCTGACCTGCTGGTGGTCGGTGCTACCGGCCGACACGCCGAGCGGGTGCCGAACGCCCTGCTGGCCGGTGGCGTACAGTCGGCATGGCGCGGCCCTCGCGGCGAGTGGACCGGGGTGCGCAGCGGCACCGCGAAGGACGTCGGGCGGCTCCGACGCCGCACGGTCGTCGGGAGGGGGCATCGAGGACATGGCTGGCAACGGTGACCGTGCCGAGACCTGGACGACGGAGCTCCGCGAGCAGCAGAACGCCCTCGGCTCGGATCTGGGCCCGGCGGACCCGGCCGCCTACACCATGCGCAAGCCGATCCCGGAACCGATGCCCACCGATCGGCACGGGCCGGCCCGCATCATCGCGATGGCCAACCAGAAGGGCGGCGTCGGCAAGACCACCACGACCATCAACCTCGGCGCCGCACTTGCCGAGTACGGTCGCAAGGTGCTCCTGGTCGACTTCGACCCGCAGGGCGCCCTCTCCGTGGGGCTGGGCGTCAACCCACACAACCTGGACCTGTCGGTCTATAACCTGCTCATGCAGGACGACGTCACCGCCGACGACGTGCTCATCAAGACCGATGTGGCCGGGCTGCACCTGCTGCCGGCGAACATCGACCTCTCCGCCGCCGAGATCCAGCTGGTCAACGAGGTCGCCCGCGAGATGGCTCTGGCCCGGGTGCTCAAGAGCATCCGCAAGGAGTACGACTACATCCTGATCGACTGCCAGCCGTCACTCGGTCTGCTGGCGATCAACGCGTTGACCGTCGCGCACGGCGTGCTCATCCCGCTGGAGTGCGAGTTCTTCAGCCTGCGCGGCGTGGCGCTGCTGCTGGACACCATCGACAAGGTGCGTGAGCGGCTCAACTTCGACCTGGAACTCGAGGGGATCCTCGCCACCATGTACGACAGCCGCACCACGCACTGTCGTCAGGTGCTCCAACGGGTTGTCGAGGCGTTCGGCGACAAGGTCTACCAGACGGTGATCACCAAGACCGTGAAGTTCCCCGAGTCCACCGTCGCCGGCTCACCCATCACCACGCTCGACCCGGCGTCCTCGGGTGCCCGCAACTACCGTCAGCTGGCCCGCGAGGTGATCGCCGCGCAGGCCGAGCGGTAGGAGGCGCTGAACCGAGGTGTCCCGACCGTGGACTACCGTCGTCGGCGTGAGCGCCCCGCCCCTCGACCCGACCGCTGCGGCTGACCCGCCGCCGGTCGCGGCTGACCCACCCGTCCCGGACCCCGGCGGGGAGCCGATGATCGTGGCTCAGCCGGCGGTGCCAGCTGAGCCTGCGGTGCCGACAGGGCCTGCGGTGGCCGCGGAGCCGGCGGTGCCGACCGGGCCGGCGGTGGCCGCGGAGGCGGCGGAGGGCACCGGGTTCACCGTGCGGCTGGCCAACTTCACCGGCCCGTTCGACCTGCTGCTGCAACTGATCGGCAAGCACAAGCTCGACGTCACCGAGGTCGCTCTGCACCAGGTGACCGACGAGTTCATCGCCTACATCCGGGCCATGGGCGACGACTGGGACCTGGACGAGGCGAGCGAGTTCCTACTGGTCGCCGCGACCCTGCTCGACCTGAAGGCCGCCCGGCTGCTGCCCGCCGCCGAGGTCGAGGACCCGGAGGATCTGGCCCTGCTGGAGGCGCGGGACCTGCTCTTCGCCCGGCTGCTGCAGTACAAGGCATACAAGGAGGCGGCGGCGCACATCGCCGCACTGGAGGAGGTCGGCGGTCGGCGCTACCCGCGGGCCGTCACCCTCGAAGCCCGCTACGCCGAGGCGCTGCCCGACCTGGTGCTCGGCGTCGGCCCGCAACGGTTGCTCAAGCTGGCGGTGCGGGCGATGACCCCGAAACCGGTGCCCGAGGTGTCCGTCGCCCACGTGCACATGGTCCGGGTCAGCGTCCGGGAACACGCCGGCATCATCGCCGAACGGCTACGTCGGGCCGGCACCGCCAGCTTTTCGCTGCTCTGCGCCGACTGCGAGGCCACCCTGGAGGTGGTCGCCCGGTTCCTCGCCCTGCTGGAGTTGTACCGACAGGGTGTGGTGGCCTTCGTCCAGGAGCAGGCGCTGGAGGAGTTGACCGTGCGCTGGACAGGTCCCGCCGACGGCGGGCCGGCGCTGGCCATCGACGAGTACGCCGGGACACCACCCGAGCCGTCCTCGGGGCAGCCCGCTCCGGCCCCGGAGCCGTCCGCCAGCCCGACCGGCGAATTGTCCGACGGGCCGTCCACGGAGCTGTCCGACGAGTCGTCCCCGGAGCTGTCCGCCGGGCCGCAGGCGGGTGGCACCGTGGTGGCGGCCGAGAGCCCGGTTGGTGACGGTGCTGACGAGGGCGGTGTCGGGGGTGCTGGGGCCGACGAGGCTGAGGCGATGGGAACGACCGAGGAGCGTGCTGGATGAGCAACGAAGAGCGGCCGGACTCCCTGGCCGAGCAGGCCGCCGCCTGGATTCCACCGTGGCAGCGCCCGGCTCCCGCCCCACCAGAGGACTCCGCCCCAACCACCGAGCCCGGCCCAACCACCGAGCCCGGCCCAACCACCGAGCCCGGCCCGTCCACTGATCCCGGCCCGTCCACTGATCCGGCCTCGCCCGCCGATCCCGCTGCTCCAGCCACCGCCGCCTCGGTTGCGGTGGTGGAGGCCGCGGATCTTGGTGCGCAGGTGCCCATCCAGGGGCCGTTCCCGTCCAAGATCGAATTGGTCGAGGGGCGTGTTGGGGGAGAGGTTGCGGATGATGGGGGGACGGGGGAGGGGGTTCCGGATCTGGGGCGGAAGCGGTCAGGGGCGCGGGTCCGGCCGGTACCGGAGCCGGCACCGGAACTCGACGACACGGAGTTGCGCGGCGCGCTGGAGGCGATCCTGCTGGTGGTCGACGAACCGGTGAGCGAACTCGTCCTCGCCCAGGTGCTGGAGCAGCCGGCCGAGCGGATCGGCCCGATGCTGGACGAGATCGCCGCCAGCTTCACCGCCGCCGGCCACGGATTCGAGCTGCGTCGGGCGGCGGGCGGGTGGCGGCTGTACACCCGCCCGGAATACGCCACCTACGTCGAGCGGTTCATTCTCGACGGGCAGTCGGTCCGGCTGACCCAGGCCGCGCTGGAGACCCTGGCCGTGGTGGCGTACAAGCAGCCGGTGACCCGGTCGCGCATCTCCGCCATCCGTGGTGTCAACTGCGACGGGGTGATCCGTACCCTGGTCTCTCGCGGCCTGGTCGAGGAGTGCGGCACCGAGTCCGACAGCGGGGCCTACCTGTACCGGACGAGCACCCTGTTCCTGGAGAAGCTCGGCCTGAACAGCCTCGACGACCTGCCGCCCCTGGCCCCGTTCCTCCCCGACGACGTAGAAGAGCTTGCCGATGCCGCGCGATGACCGCACCCCCCGCCCCGACGCCCCCGTCTACACCGGTCCGGAACGTCTCCAGAAGGTGCTCGCCGCCGCCGGTGTCGGCTCCCGGCGTGCCTGCGAGGATCTGATCTTCCGTCGGCGGGTGACTGTCGACGGGCGAGTGGCGCAGCTCGGCGACAAGGTCGACCCGACCACGGCGGTCATCCACGTCGACGGCGAGCGGCTGGCGGCCGACACCCGGCTGGTGTACCTGGCGATGAACAAGCCGCGTGGGGTGGTTTCCACCATGGCGGACGAGAAGGGGCGTACCGCGCTCGCCGACTTTCTCGGCAACCGGGTCGAGCAGCGCGTCTACCACGTCGGGCGGCTCGACGCGGACAGCGAGGGCCTGCTGCTGCTCACCAACGACGGCAACCTGGCACACCGGCTGATGCACCCCTCCTACGGGGTGCCGAAAACCTACCTGTGTGAGGTTTCCGGCCCGATTCCCCGCAACCTCGGCAAGCGGTTGGCGGCCGGGGTCGAGCTGGAGGACGGACCGGTGACCGTCGACGCCTTCCGGGTGGTGGACAGTCTGGGGCGTACCGCTCAGGTCGAGCTGACTCTGCACGAAGGCCGCAAACACATCGTACGCCGACTGCTCGCGGAGGTCGGCCACCCCGTCAGCCGGCTGGTGCGTACCTCCATCGGGCCGATCCGGCTCGGCGACCTGCGTGCCGGGCGGACCCGGAGGCTTACCAACGCGGAGGTCGCCGCCCTGTTCAAGGCCGTGGGTGACTGAGGCGGCAGTCGCGGGTACGGCTGCGGGTAGGCTGCCTGACGGCCCGGCCGGTGGCGCTGCACGGCGCCGGGCATCATTGGACTTGTGTGGTCAACCGCTCGCGGTCGTCTCCGACGGATCGTGAGGTACGGGCTGAGGAGGACGACGGTGGAGGAAAACGTGCGGGCCGGGCGCTGCGTGGTCGCTGTGGACGGGCCGTCCGGTTCGGGTAAGTCCACCGTTTCCCGACGGCTCGCCACGAGCCTCGGCGGACGTTACCTCGACACGGGCGCGATGTACCGGGCGATCACCTGGGCGGTGCTGCGCTCCGGCGTCGACCTGACCGACGCGCAGGCGGTGGCGAAGGTCGCCGGCGAGGTCGATCTGCGCATCGGCACCGACCCCGCGGGGTACGGCGTGACTGTCGACGGGGTGAACGTCGAGACCGACATCCGTGGCCCCGAGGTGACCGCCGCAGTCTCGGCGGTGGCTGCCGTGCCGGCGGTCCGGGCGCTGCTGGTGGCCCGCCAACGGGACATGATCAACAAGGCCGGTCGGATCGTGGTCGAGGGACGGGACATCGGTTCCGTGGTGACGCCCGACGCCGACCTGAAGGTGTACCTGACCGCATCGGCGGCGGCACGTGCCGCGCGGCGGAGCGCCGAGAACGCCTCCGACGTCACCGCCACCGCCGCCGACCTGGCCCGACGTGACCAGCTGGACTCGACCCGCAAGGCCGACCCGCTGGCCCAGGCGCCGGACGCGGTGGTGCTCGACACCACCGAGCTCGGTATCGACGAGGTCGTGGCGCGCCTGCGGGCCCTACTTGCCGAACGGTCAGTGGCGTGAGTGACGACGGCTGGGTCGAGCTACGTGAGCCGGACCTGGACACCGAGGAGCAGACCGGTCCACAACCGGTGGTGGCCGTGGTCGGCCGCCCCAACGTGGGCAAGTCCACGCTGGTGAACCGCATCATCGGCCGCCGCCAGGCGGTGGTCGAGGACGTCCCGGGGGTCACCCGCGACCGGGTCCCCTACGACGCGCAGTGGTCCGGGCGGGCGTTCACCGTGGTGGACACCGGCGGTTGGGAACCGGACGCGAAGGATCGCGCCGCAGCGATCGCCGCCCAGGCCGAGACCGCCGTACTGACCGCCGACGTGGTGGTCTTCGTGGTCGACGCGACGGTGGGCTCCACCGACGTCGACGAGGCGGCGGTGAAGATGCTGCGCCGCAGCGCCAAACCGGTGATCCTGGTGGCCAACAAGGCCGACAACACCAACATCGAGCTGGAGGCCACCTCGCTGTGGTCACTCGGCCTCGGCGAACCGCACCCCGTCTCGGCACTGCACGGACGTGGTTCCGGTGACCTGCTCGACGCCATCCTGGCGGCGCTGCCGGAGGCGCCGAAGGTGGCGGAGTACCGCCCTCGGGGCCCGCGTCGGGTGGCGCTTGTGGGACGGCCGAACGTCGGCAAGTCCAGCCTGCTGAACCGCTTCTCCGGCGAGGAACGGGCGGTGGTCGACGCGGTCGCCGGCACCACCGTCGACCCGGTGGACAGCCTGGTCACCATCGGCGGCGACACCTGGCACCTGGTGGACACGGCCGGGCTGCGCAAGCGGGTCGGCCGGGCCAGCGGCACCGAGTACTACGCCAGCCTGCGTACCGCCTCCGCGATCGAGGCGGCCGAGGTGGCGGTGGTGCTGCTCGACTCCAGCGAGCCGATCAGCGAGCAGGACCAGCGGATCCTGTCCATGGTCACCGAGTCCGGCCGGGCGCTGGTGATCGCCTTCAACAAGTGGGACCTGGTCGATGCCGACCGCCGGTACTACCTGGACAAGGAGATCGATCGGGAGCTGCGTCGCATCCCGTGGGCAATCCGGCTGAACCTCTCGGCGAAGACCGGCCGGGCGGTCGACAAGCTCGCCGCAGCCCTGCACCGGGCGCTGGACAGCTGGGAGACCCGGATCCCCACCGCACAGCTCAACGCGTGGCTTACCGCTCTGGTCCAGGCCACCCCGCACCCGGTGCGGGGCGGTCGGGCACCACGGATCCTGTTCGCCACCCAGGCGGGGGTGGCCCCGCCGCGCTTCGTGCTCTTCACCACCGGTCCGCTGGACGCCGGCTACCAGCGCTTCGTCGAGCGCAAGCTGCGCGAGGAGTTCGGCTTCGAGGGCAGCCCGATCGAGATCTCGGTACGCCCCCGCAAGAAGCTCGGACCCGGCGGCCGCGGCAAGGCCCACGGCTGACCCTCGGCTCCCCGCTGCGCGCGAACCGCCCGAGTTAACCAGTTTCCTAGGACGCCCTAGCGGTGGTGGGGTACGTCATCGCGCCACGGCAGCCAGCTTTGGCGCGGCTCCAGCGCTACCGGGGTGCCAGGAGGGGTCGGTGCGAGCGGAGCGGAGCCTGCGCTAAGCTGTACCGGCTGTCGCGGGGAGATCCCTGTGGTGGCAATCGGGACGTGGCGCAGCTTGGTAGCGCACTTGACTGGGGGTCAAGGGGTCGTCGGTTCGAATCCGGCCGTCCCGACAGCGAGAGGGTTTCCGCAGGTCAGCGACTTGCGGGAGCCCTCTTTTCATTGCTTGGCATGGATGCCTGGTCTAGCGCGCCGCTGTTGGACTCCTTGACTCGGGCAGGTTGTCATGCCACTACTGGATCTTCAGAAACTCACCGTCGGGCTCTCCCGGACCTGGGCCGGGTTCCTCCGCGACTGGGACCGGTCCCTGCGGGCCGGGAACTATCCGGAGACCACCCGCTACAACTACCTCCTCGCCGCCGCGCAGCTGGGCCGGTATCTGGCAGAGCAGTCGCCGGATCCGGACGCCGCCGCTGCGGCGGAGGATCCGTGCGCGGTGACGCGGGCGCATGTGGAGGCATTCCAGGGTTGGATGATCGAGACCAGGTCCGCGTCGACGGCGGTGAACAAGCAGAAAGGGTTGCAGCAGTTCTTCAAGTGGCTGCTCCTCGACGAGGAGGCCATCGACCGGTCGCCGATGCAGCGGGTGCGGCAGCCGAAGACACCCCGCAAGCTGATCCCGGTCATGCGCGACGAGGACACCAGCAAGCTTCTCGACGCCTGCAAGGGCAAAGGCTTCGCGAACCTGCGCGACGAGGCGTTGATCCGGGTGTACTGCAACACCGGCGCCCGCCTGTCGGAGGTCGGCAACCTTCTGGTCGACGACGTGGACCTGCACACGGAGTCGGTGCGTTTCCACGGCAAGGGCGCCAAGGACCGGCGGGTGCGGTTCGGGCCCAAGACGGCCCGGGCGCTGTCGCGGTATCTGCGGGCCCGGGACAAGCACAAGGGCGCCGCCCTGCCACACCTGTGGCTGGCCGAACGAGGCACCGCAGCCTTGACGCCAAACGGCATCAAAATCCTGCCCAAACGGCTGGGCGCCGCGGCCGGCGTGGCGGACGTGCACGCCCACCGGTGGCGGCACAGCTTCGCCCACGAGTGGAAACGCGCCGGCGGCGACACCGGTTGAGGATGCTACTACCAGCGAGCCCGATTTGGTCGCCAGGGGCATCGGGATCTTCCACTTTCTTCTTGGCGTCCTTGCCGGGCGGTTGCCAAGCGTCCGGTGGGTTCTGCGAGCGCGGTCATCGTTTGCCGGGCAGGCTGATCGTGAGGCCAGCGGTACCCGGTGCTGGACCCGGCCCGACTACAGCAAGGCCGCCGACGTACTGACCCCGCCCTGTTCGCGATTTTGGACCGGGAGCACACCGCGTCACGGCGTTGCAGCACTCCCGCCAGGATTTCTGGCCAAGGTGGCGCAGGTCAGTGTCCGGATCGGGCTTGCCCCGAGCCGGCACCGGTGAGGTTCCCCCCGGGATGTGGACACCGGGTTATGCCGCGATCTGGTGCAGCGTAGTCGGTGTGAGGGTCTGTTCGTAGTCGGCGGGACTGAGATAGTCCAGCGCGCAGTGGCGTCGGCGGTGGTTGTAGAAGGCGATCCACCGGAACACGTCGCGGCGGGCGTCGGTCACGGTGGCCCAACGACGTCGGTCGACGTCGAGTTCACGTTTGAGTGTGGCGAAGAACGTCTCTGCCAGGGCGTTGTCGTACGACGAGCCGGTCCGCCCCATCGAGCGGCGCACGCCGTGGCGGCGGCAGGCGTCGGCGAAGGCGCCACTGCTGTATTGGGTGCCCCTGTCCGCGTGGAAGATCACCCCGTCGACCCGGCCGCCACGAGCGGCGACGGCGGCGTCGAGAGCGTCGATGACCAGGCCGGTGCGCATGTGGGTGTTGATCGACCAGCCGACCAGTCGGCGGGTGGCGATGTCGATGACCGTCGCCAGGAACAACCAGCCGGTCCTGACGCGTAGGTAGGTGATGTCGCCGCACCATCGCTGGTCCGGTGCGGCGGCGGTGAAGTCGCGGCCGATCAGGGTCCGGCACCGGCGGGGCGCCTGGGTCGGGGATCGTGGTGCGTTTGCGGCGGCGCAGATGCCGGCCCACCACGTCACGCTGTCGCATGATCCGCTCGACCCGCTTGCGGTTGACCCGCACGCTCTGACAGCGCAGCTCGGCGGTCACCCGCGGCGACCCGTAGGCGCCACCGGAGTGGGCGTGGACCACGGTGATCTGCTCGGCGAGGGTGTCCTCGTCGGCGGCGCGAGCCTGCCGGGCCGGCTCGCTGGCGCTCCAGCGGTAGAACCCGGAGCGGGAGACCGCCAGGATCCGGCACAGCCGCTTGACGCCGAAGGTGACGCGGTGGGTGGAGATGAACCGGAAGCGGCTGGTCACCGATCCATCTCCTTCGCGAAATAGGCGGCCGCCTTACGCAGGATCTCCTTCTCCTGCCGCAACTCAGCCACCTCACGCCGCAACCGGGCGATGTGTCCACATCTCAGGGGGGAGCCCACCGGTGGTCAATGAGCAGAAACAGGCAAGCTGCACCATCAGGCAGCGAAGGCGGTAGGCGACTCGACCAGCAGGTTCGCCAGGGTCGGTTATCTCAACGTTTGATGGAGCTGTAGAAGGGCCTCATCCCCAGTGTTCCTCCTGGTACTTGATGAGGTCGTCGCCGTGGAGTTGTTTGGTTGCGTTGCCTACGCGTACCCAGAGATCCGACGCGCTGGGGCCGCCCTTGGCCGGTTTGGCGAAGATGGGTCGGCCTGACGCTGCGACGCTGACCTGGCAGATCGTCTTTTCCTCGACCTGGGGAAACCGGATGCGTACGGTCGAGGCGGTCGGGGCGGAAAGATTGTCGTCGAGTAGCTGCCGGAGAAACAGCTCGTAGCCGTCGGTGTTCGGCTTCGTTCCGAGCGTAGTGAGGTCGCCCTCGATGCCGAGGACCTGGCCGTCGTCCTCGACGCCGATGAGCAGGACGCCGCCCTCGGCGTTGAGGAATCCGCATACCGTCTTGACGAGGATGTGCCCGAGCTTCGGGTCGTACTGGCTGGTATGGGGGTTCCATCGGGCGCTGGACTTGAATTCCGTCGTCTGGGATTCGCCTGCGGCGATGAGATCCTCGGCGGTCGTCGCTACGTACCGCTTGCGCTCGCCAGCGAGGGTGTTGAAGGCGTCCCGGACGACTCGGGCGATGAGCTGGCGGCGACGCTCGAGGAAGGTCGGGTAGTCCAGTTGCTCCCAACCCACCGGAAGCGCGTGCCAGCGGGACTGTCGAGCCAGGGTCTCCGGATCGATCGCCTCCGCGATGCGGGGCAGGTAGTCGCGCGGGGCGTCAGCGTTGTTCCGCTCAGCTGGCGGCCATTCGACGTACGCCATGTTCGCGATCGCGTTGATCTGCCGCGTCCCGGAGATGCCGAGTGACTCGAGGTGCTTGCGATGGAACAGGCGGTCACGTTCGACGGACCGTGGGGCCGAACCAGAGGGATCCAGTAGATCTTTGACGCGAAGGTCACTGAAGAGCACCTCGGCGTCGAGGATGTTCAGCGCGGCGAGATATGCAAAGAGCACGGGGGATCGAGACGACGACGTGTCGAGCCGGTTCGGCAATGAAATGTCCCAGTAATCCCCGGTGAAGTTGGCGGTGACGATGCGGTCGAGTTCCGCGACGAAGGCGGGTCCGTCGCTGGTCGCGAGGCCTGCAATCCGCCCGAGATCGGATTCGAGCTGCGACTCCGGCGAACTGGTGTAGCGGCCAGTGGTGTGTGCCATGAAGAACCAACGAGCGATGATCGGGCGCAGGGCCGACGCGTCCAGGCCGAAGTCGTGACGGCCGATCAGCCAGAGCGAATAGCTGAACAGCAACGCGTTGTCCGACGTGATCATCTTACGGCTGCGGAAGCCCGCAGTGGCCACGCACTTGAGGAACTCGTGCCAACTGGTCAGGTCGAGCGCCTTCTCCTGCGCTGCGGCAAGCCGCTCGAACTGCTGCTGGCGCCGCTCCGCGCTGACCCGGCCGGTCTCAAGGTCCTTGCCGCGCAGGATGTTGTAGACGTGCTGCAGACGGGCGCGGCGGAAGGCAACCGCGACGGCAACCCGCAACAGCTGGTCCGGACTGGGATCGAGGAACGGATTGCGCGGACTGGGCCCGGTGACCGTCGGGTCGACGGCAGCGCGGCTGAAGTCTTCTAGCTGCCGACGTCCCTTCTCCCAGTGCACGGACATGAGGGTGAGGATGAAGTCCGACTGGTTGAGCTGTACGCCCTCGGAGTTGATCCTGACAAAGATCTCGGCGACCTGCTCCTCGTTCGCCGAGGCGCCCAGCTCAACCACCTGGAACCGGAACTCGCGTAGATCACGCACGCGGTCAATGCGTTCCTCGAGGTCGTCCTTGTAGGCGTCCGACAGGCTCTCGTCGGCCGCTTGGTCCAGCCGGTCGAAGAACTGGCGCACAGTGGTCTTGTAGCCGCTGGACCAGAGCGTGGTGATGTCGGGGATGAAGTGCGCATCGCGCTCGATGGCGGCGTCTGTCACCTCGAAGGTCTGATCTTCCGGTCGGAAGGCGATGCGGATGCGACGCTGCTCGAACGATTTGGTCAGCACCGGCCGGCCGGTGAGCACGGCAAACAGCGACGTCAGCCGCTGCTGGCCGTCAACGATGAGGAGTTGCGGCGACCGGCCGGCGGACTCCATGCCGATCTGGCGGGTACCGACCTCCGCGCCGGTCTCCCAGAACATCAGCGTCCCGATGGGGTAGCCGCGGTACATCGAGTCGAACAGGTCCCGAGTCTTGGCGGCCGACCAGACGAAGGGGCGCTGAATATCCGGGAGGCCGATCCGTCCGACCTTGATGTCCTCGATCAGGTGATTCAGCGAATACCCGGTGTCACGGTACAAAGTGGGCGGCACAGCCGGTGCTCCTCGGGCGGATGGGCGATCGCGCATACGAAGCGTCGCGTTGGCAACTACTTCTACCACGCGCCATCCGGCGTCAAGTGCCCCGAATCTCCGCTGCGACCCGAGGATTCTCGGAGTTCGGTAGCGGCGAAAGTGGAAGGCCACAAAGCCGCATACGGGAGCCCAGCTCGATGACCCTGTCCCTATGATCGATAGGCCGTTTGCTGCCGGTTCAGGGGAGGTCGTGGATGACGCCGCGACAAGTAGCCTTGTTGACTGTGCCAGCGTCGCTCTGAAATCCGACTCTGCCGATGCTTGCGCGGCGGTTGCAGAACAACTCGCTCAAGTCGTTCGTGCGTGCCGGTGCTGCGGGCGGGTCTCGGCATGGCCGACGCCGCGCTGGGGCGGCAGGGCGTCAGCGGGCAGGAGGAGGCGTTCGGCCAGGGGTGGCCGGCCGAACGCGGCGTGTAGGGCTGGGTCGTTGTCGATCTTGCGGTGCAGGTCGGTGTGGATGTGGATGCGCAGTCCGCCGTTGACGGTGAGCAGACCGGTGTCGAACGCGACGTCGTGTGTCGGGCAGGCAGTGAGGCCGTTGGCGACGTCGAGGCGTTCGCGCGGGCTGCTGTTTCGCCACGGCTTGATGTGAGAGGCGACGAGCATCCGCGGGGCCCGTCGGTCGTCGACGGTCACTGACAGGCCGCAGAACACGCAGCGGTGTGCGTGATTGCGTAGTACGTCGCAGGCGAAGCGATGTTGCCCGACACGCGCTGCGGCGATCAGGAGTAGTTCGGTCATGTGGTCGGTGACCCCAGGGTGCTCCGTCTGGACGGCGTCGACGATGTCGCTGGTCCTCAGCTCGTCCTGGCCGAGCAGGATCAGCGGCGCGTCGTCGTGCTCCAGGTACAGAAAGTCGGGCAGGTTCTCGGCCGTGACGCCGACGTCGCGGGCCGCTCGCACGATGATCCGATACACGGATGCCAGCTCGTCCTGACCGCCGAGCAGGCGGGCGGCGACCTCCACCTCGTGTCGGGCACCGTTGCGGCGGCTGCCATCGAGATTGGCCATCTTCGCCAGGATGCTGCTGTTGGGACGTTTGAACAGCTGGGCCAGGCCGGGGACCGGCTCGTCGGCACGGTGCGCCGTCGACCCGCCATAGCGGCGGTGGTCGACCAGCAGGCTCGCGGCCAAGCACCGCAGCGTCTCCACCGGGGTGAAGGCGACTTGCCGACGGCCCTCGATCGCCCATGGGCGTACGACGATCGAGCGCCATTGGGCACGGGCTGCGGACGGGGTGATCGCGAGATGGTCCGCCGCCGTAGGCATTCACCCTCCCGCACGCCCGAGTCATCAGCCCTCAGCGTAGATCGTCGGCGTGCGATCCGGATGTCCACTTTGGCTGCGCCCGCGGGGAGACGGACCCGTGTGTGGTGCTCCGATGGCGCGAGCTGACCGGCCCTGGTGAGCTGGTTCAACATGTAGCCCCAAGCCCGACCTTCGCTGTCGGCATCCCGGTGCTGAAAGTTCGTACTGGCTCGGCCAGTCTGAAGCGGAAAGAGGCGGCATGGCTGCGGCGGGTAACTCGATGGCGGTCTATCGCCGGGAGTGGTGTTGCCGGGTAGGTTGCTGGGTTCGGAGTCGGTTCTCGGTTGGGGGTGGTTGATTCGTGTCGAGTGTGGAGGAGATCGCTGGCGAGTTGCGGGCGGTGACTGCGGGTCTGGAGCGGGCGCAGAGTCTCACCGCGGCGGCTGATCATCAGGTTCAGCAGGTCGCTGCCCGGGCTGTGGGTGCGGGGTTCGCGGCGGTCGCGGCGGGGATGGCGCGGGTTCGTGCCTCGATTTCCGCTGTTCAGGCGGGGCTGGGTGGGGCCGCTGGGACGGTGGGTGAGGCGGCTACCGCTGCCGCGAGTGTGCCTCGGGAGGCTGCCACTCCGCAGGAGACCATCTCCGGGTTGGCGCAGGTGCAGCAGGCGATCGCCGGTGCCCGTGAAGCCACAACGGCGACGATCGGTCATGTCAATCAGGCCCGGCAACTCGTCGGTACGGTGCTGCGGGGCGGGCAGCCGGGCCCACTTCTGCAGTCTCTTGACGGCGTCAAGCAGGTCCTGGTGCTGGTGGTGCAGCGTTGTGGCGCGGTGCAGCAGGCTGCGGAAGCGGCGATCGGGCAGGCGCGGGGATTGGGTTCGTCGGGAAACTGATCGGGGCTGGTCCTCCCACACCGGCCAGCCCCGCGCCCAAGACCCGCGGCGACACGCCTCGCGTCGCGTCCGAGCAGCAACAGAACGACCTTCCGGCGTGGGGGAGAACAGCCACAGGGGTCGAGAACGGCACGCCGACGGGTCCGCGTACCCGAGTCGGCGCCAGGACCGACGACAGCACCCGACGAGCTCTTGAGTTGGAGAACGAGTGCGCCGACACCGTCGCCGGCAAGGGTTACCGGGTGCATCAGAATCCCACAGGACAGCAGGTCGGCGACGCCCGTGACCGCACCGGCGACCGTGGTAACCCGGACAAGGACCCGGACTATCTGATCGAAGGGCACGTCTTCGACTGCTACTCACCGCAGGCCCGAACATCGGTGCGCAACGTGTGGAGCCAGGTCCGGGAGAAGATCGACGACGAGCAGACCCAGCGGGTGGTGCTCAACCTCAAGGACTGGGAAGGTGACGTGGTGGCGTTACGGCGTCAGTTCGACCACTGGCCGATCGACGGGCTGAAGGAACTGGCGGTGGTCACCCGCGACGGTACGATCCGTCAGATCGTCCGGCGAGACTGAGAGGGCGCCCTGATGGCCGTGGAGTTCCGCCTGGTCCTGGCCGGTGACCCGCCCGTCGCCGAGGTAGCTGCCCTGACCGCTGCCGACCCCCGCGAAGTCCCACGCCCCACCTCGAACCCTGCCCTGCTCTCCGCCCGCCTGTACGACCAACGCGGCTACGCCATCACCGTCCGCGCCGGAACGAACGGCTACTGGGAGGCCGAAACCGACGGCGAGGCCCGCTGGGAATGGGAACCCGCAAAGTACGTGTCCGTCACCTTCTCCATGCGCGCCGACGACATCGCCGCAAAGGGGATCCCCAACATGGTGGCGGCGGTCGGAAGGGTTCTCGCTGGCCGTGACGAGGACGCGGCGTTGGTGCAGGACGGCAACTACCTCCTGCTGACCCGCACCGACGGCGTCATCCGCACCCACCGCCCGGACTGGTGGCACCACTACCATGTCGACCGGTCCTTCATCGGCTAACCTTCGATATGTGCCGGATTGCGGCTCATCTGCCGGTGGCTGTCGCCTCGGCACGGCTCGGAGTCGGTCGGCGCCGTCGTTGTCTTCGGAGTCGTGCTGGCGTAGTTGGTCGGCGTGCTCGTCGAAGGGCTCGAGTCCGACGCTGCGGCGGCGTTCGTCGAGGTGTTGTAGAGCTCAGCGGTGCCGGAACTAGCCGAGCAGTGTACGTGCTCGCTGGCTCGGCTTCAAAGTCATGACCTTGAACGGGCAGTTCTTGTCGGTCAGCAAGGTGTACGCCTGGATGGCGCGATCGGCGGCATCCCGGGCTTGCTCCGCCGGTGTCATGCCCCTGCCGCGGTTGCGGAAGAGGGCACCGTAGAACGCGGAGCAGAAGACGCCGCTCTCGTGCCAGCCGATGACGGCGGAGGTGCCGATGTAGGTCACTTCTCCCTGAAGGCAGTCCCGCACCGCCTTCTGCCATACGCCGGTGCCGGTCTTGCAGCCGTCCGCGATGATGGCGCTCGTGGAGATGCCCTTGCTTTGGTCTGCCGCGACTTCTCCCAGGTGCTCCAACGAGATTTCGACCTTGCCGTCCGTGCTGCTGAACGTCGGCGTAACAGTGTGATCGCCGTGCGCCATGACGTGCAGGACGTCGCATGATGCGGTGAAGGCGGAGAGCACCGTGTCGGGGTTTCGCGATCGGACGAAGTCGATGTCGGCGATGGGTTCCTCGCACCCGGCGTTGATGTTCTGCAGTGTCGACTGCACGAAAGTCATCGCCGCGTCGAACGATGAATCCAACCCGAGGTCCAGCAGGCTCACTCTTCTGGGCTTCATTTGACCGTCCTCCCCGTACTCCGACCGCCGGCCGGCGAGTGGGATCGACTGTACGTGCGCGTCCTCGCCGTGTCGTTCGGGCAAGCGCCCCTTGGCCTCCTTCCTTCGGCGCAGATCAATCTCCATACGGCTGAACGTGCGGGCCGGAGAGGCCGAAGCGTGCCTATGCTCTCGGGAATAGGGCGAGGCGGCGGTCGGAGCCAGCCGCGCTGGGCGAGTCGGGGGCGTGCGGTGCTCTTCAAGGTAGGCGACATCGTTGCCGTGCATGCCGATACCAGCCGCATCGGACCGGTCATCGAAGTCCTTCAGAATGCCGACAGGTTCGGCCGCAACCGCGTCTTCCACGGTCCAGGAAACATGCGCGAGTATGCCGGAGACAGGCTCGTGCTGGCAGCGGCGCAACACGCGCTACCCGAAGACGGCCTGTCTCCCGAGGAGTTCAGAGCCAGACTGGTCGCCGCCCGTTTGAGCCACCCGCTGACTGACCACGTCTACTCGCTACGGGCGGCGCAGATCAGGGTCGGCTGATCGTGACCATGAGAGAGGCAGCCGGCACAGCGCGGCCATCTCCATGCAACGAGCGAACCACTGGAGGGCGTAGGTTGAATACCGTAAGGGCGAGAATCTGGCAATTCAGGCTGGAGCAGAATGCCGAAGTTGTGGCTACCATCGTCGGGCAAGGCGACTTGTCCGTCGGTCTTGCGCGCCTCGTTCACATCAATGCAATGGCGTGCGACCTGCGCAAGGTTCTCGACTACAGGACAAAGCAACTTGAGGCGCGTCTACTCGTCAGCTACCTTGACGCGCCAGGGGTCGGGAATCCTCTGCGGCTCGATGATCGCGCCTTTGGCGCGAGTTCGCGCCACATACGCGGCTTTGTCAGCGAGTGCTCCGGTCTTGGAATGCTCACCGCTGCGAGTGAGGTGATCTTTGCCTGGCGGCAGGGAGTCCACGATCTGCACAACTTCGATGCGCTCCCCATGCAGTTGCTTCGAGATTATCCTGCCAAGGGTGTACGCCCGGACCTGCTGTTCCATCTGCCTGAAGGGCCAGTTGCGGGCGAGGCCCGTGGTCGCTATCGTCCCGCAAAGCAACTCCTCCCGACCCACCCGCTCAGTTCGCAAAAGAACCGGCTACGGGAACTTGCAAATTGGTCCGCTAGCCACAGCGATCACCCGTACTTCATGAGCTGGTTCTATATTGGGCCGTCGGGAGTGGCGGTGGACATCTTTCTCCCCAACCACCACCGCTGGCATAACGACCTGGCGAAGGTGCCGGCATTCGAGGAACACATCGAAGATCAGGACGATGCGCAGGAATGGCGCTTTCCGCTACGGGAAGAGTTGCCCAGGTCGAGGCGACCGCCTTCGCCCCAACGTCGACCACCAGACGAGGCGGACGCAATGGAGTTGGAGGACGAAGTGTTCAGGCGCTCAGGTTGGCCCGCGCTGGCGCAAGAGGCCGAGCGTGTACGTACTCCGCAGGAGCAGGCCGTGGAGGTGATGAACAGGCTCTATGATTCAGCCCCCGAGGCTGGAGCCGAGTGGGCACTGGGTGGCATTCCGGTTCGGGGAACATGGGCATTTGCTGATCAACTAGGCGACGCACGGTACGAGATTCTGCTCGGGGTGCTGGCAGGAGGGCCTAGACGCCGGGTCGATGTGAAACGAAGGCTTGCGCAGGCTGAAGAAGGGCTCGACGTCTGTCTCGACGGACGGCTTCTCACGGTCGTCCGACCAGTCGTAGCACCCAGACCAGAGTGGGCGGAACTCGAACGAGTGCTGCTGGACGATCGTCAGGGCTGACAGACGAACAGGGAGCGCCGAACTGTCCCCCTGAGATTGGACCCTCAGACTGGACGTTGGTTCAGAGGAAGGGGTGTCCCTGTTGTGTTGTCCATCGAAGTACACGGAAAGTTCCAGCGTGACGCGGTTGACCTGGTGCACTCGTCGGGGCAGCCGATCAACCAGGTCGCCCGTGAGCTCGGAATGAGTCACGAGACCCTGGCGGAACTGGGTCCGTAAGCGGGAGCGGTAGACCGGTACGGGTCCGGCGACCGCCAGGAAACCGACGCCACCTGCCTGAACGGCCGCACGATGGAAAGAGCGTTGGCGTCGGATGCGCCGGGTACTGAGGTGAATGTTTCGGCCCGTCCGGGGGATTCCACCGATTCATTGGGCGCGCGGAGACTGGCGGCGTGAAGTCCGTTGCGTGGTCTGGGGATCCGGCCGGTGAGGTGGAGGGGCTCGTCGTGCGGCTGGCGGCGCTTGACGGTGATGCCTATCGCGAGCGGCCGCTCGATCGGGTGAGGGTTGTTGTCGGATCCGACATGCCCGACGCGGAGCGGCGGTTCCAGGCGCTTGTCGGACGAATACCGGTACGTGCCGATGTGGTCATTACCGCGTGCCCGCTCGCACAGACGGTCCCCGATGCCGATCTCGTGGTGTTGATGACGAACGCGAATGGGCCTCTGAAGGACGACGAGGTGCAGTTCCTGCAGCGCGCGGCCGTGATGCTGTCGGAGCCGCCGTTTGTGGTGCTGTCTCCGGTGGGTTCGGCAGCCGCCGACGGGGTAGCGCAGGTGTCGACGGTGGTGAGGAGGCAGGTCACGACGCTGGACGGACCTGGCGCTGCGTCATGGGTGTTCCCGGTTGCGGCGGCGGAGCCGGGCCGGCCCGGGTTCCGGACGTTCGAGCGGGCGATGACTGTTGCCCTTCGGCGGCGGCGACTGGCCGCCCTCGTCCGCGCGATGTCGTCGATGACCTCGACGATCGTGATGCTTCATGAGTCGGCGAGCCGCCGGCTTGCCGCCGGAATCACGGGCCGTTCAGACGTCGACCGGCTCCGGCGGTCGACGGCCGATGACTTCGACACTGCCCAGACCCGGTTGTTGGCTCTGGTCGATCGCAGGTTCGACGAGGCGTGGCGCGCGTTCCAACGCGAACACCTCGCCGGGCCGCGTCTGCTGTTCCACACCGGCGCAGCGGAGGCAGCGTTCGTTGGTGCGTTCCGGTCCGCCCTCGATGACGTGGCGTCGGCCGCGGACACCGCGTCGATAAAGCTGTGGACCCGGCTCAGGACGCGCGCGCCCGTCGATGTGTCCGAGCGGATGCTGGTCAGCGCGCCAGTGGTGCGGCCTCCGCTCGCCTCGTTTGGCAGTGGGACGCTCACCGGCTTCGTCGTCGGTGCCCTCTTCCGTCGCGCCGCGATCAAGGAGGAGCTGTCGAGGTCGTGGGAGCATCAGGTGGCGCGGCTGCGCGACGTGCTTAGCAAGGCGTTCGACCGTTTCCGCGACGACGCGGATGCCCTGTTCGACCAGCTCACGGTGGACGTGGAGCGGCACGCCGAGCTGACCGACATCCGCGAGCGGCTGGGGCACCTCGCCGCCGAGATCAATGACCGGTCCGCTGACCTGCGCTGGAGCTCGCGGTCGGGGGAGGTCGTAGCCTCGCCGGCCGGTCGGCTACTGCGGTACGAGGTGCGGGATGACGTTGTGCTCTACGACGCCTCGCCGGACGGAAACGTGGTCAGCTGGACCAGCCGGGTCGACGTCACCGCGTTCCTGGACCTCTGTCGAAGCTTGGCCGACAGCGAGTCCGACGCGCACGCCACGATCACGGTCGACGGACACCGCTACACCGGGCCTGCGCGCGAGACCGTCGCCTACGTGACCCGGTTCGACCTCACCGCGTGTGACTTTGCGCGGGTGGACCTACAGCTGGTCGACCTCGCGTACCACCGGATGCCGGACGAGCCGAACGCCATCGTTAGCGTGGTCAGTGCCGGGCCGTTCGGGCCGGAGCTGGCCGACGTCGCCGCCCGGACCGCGTCGCCGGACGTCGCCACGGCGGTGCTGGACGTGTCGCCGCTGCATGGCTTCTACGATCGGGAGAGTGACGAAGATGGGTAAGGCGCCCGGGCCCGACGAGAAGTGCCGTGCGGAGGCGGTGAACCGACCCGGCTGGCTGACGGTCCACACGTATGCCGTGTGTGAGGCAGAGCCCTGCGTGGTCAACGGGTCCGGGGAGATCCATCGCGTGGTCGTCGTCAGCGACTCGCCGTTGCAGTACCGGGTCACGGTCCGCGGGCGGTGCGTGACCGACGGTGTCGCCTACGTGGACAGCGGGGAATGGGCTCCGGGCGCCCTGCATCTCGACGGCCGGCGCAAACGCCGTGTCGCCCGCACACAGCAGGCCGACGGCCAACTCGTCGCGGTACACAAGCGCGACAACGAGTCCGTGGAGGTGTCGGTGTCATGGGCAAGTGTCGGATACAAGGGTGCCGGTGAGCTCGACGCACCCCTGACCATCCAACTCGACACGCGACCATCCGCGCCGTAATGGCCGAAGTTCTCCCGTTCCTGGCCGCGGTCGTCATGTTCCTCGCCAGCCCGGTGCTGGTCAAGCGCGCCAAACGGCAGGTGACGGCCTGGATCGCCGAGGCCCGCCCGTATGCCGACGTCCCGCCGGACCAGATCCCGGATTACCTGGCACCGGAGCAGATCGACGCCTACCTGGAGTACGCCGCGGACGTCGTGCAGACCATCCCCGCGATCACGCTGACCGCCGTCGGTGTCGTGTTAGCCCTGCCGGACTCACTCTCGCCTCCGGCCGTGGCGGCCATCGTGCTCACCGTCGTCATGGTGGTGCTGCTCGTCGACAGCGCGGTGCTGGGCATGGCACCGCACACATACCTTCGAAGCAAACTCCTGCGACTCTCGCCGATCGCGCTCGTGGGCATCGCGGTCAACCTGGTGGGCACCATGGTGGTCGCAATCTCATGATTTCCGCTCTGCGCACCGCGTTCGCACAGGTGTGCCGTGTGCGTCCGTTCGGAGGGTGATGGTGGGGCAACCGACACTGTTCCTGACCGTGGGGCTCCCCTGCACTGGAAAGACCACGGCCGCTCGGCACATCGAGATCGAGCAGGATGCGCTGCGCCTGACGAAGGACGAGTGGGTGAAGGCCCTCTACGGCCACGAGAATCCGCCTTCGGCCGGGGACGTGATCGAGGGACGGCTCCTCCAGATT
>NZ_BOPD01000045.1:0-43604 GCF_016863575.1 Micromonospora sediminimaris | reverse complement strand
ACGGCCCGTGTACCGCTTGGCCAGCGAGACGACCAGGCGGAGGTTCGCCTCCAGGAGGTGGTTCTTGGCCCGCTCGCCGTCCCGGGAGATCCACAGCAGGTCGCGCTGCATGTCCCGGACGAGCTTCTCCTCGCCCTCGTCGGCGGCCCGCAGACGTTCCGCGGCGTAGAGCCCGGCCTCGATCCGCTTGGCCAGCTCCACCTCCTGCTCGGCGTTGAGCAGCGGAACCTTACCGATCTGCTTGAGGTACGCCCGGACCGAGTCCGCCGAAGCGGTCAGCTCGGCGTCCCGACGCGCCTGCTTGAGCGCCTCGGACTCCTCGTCGTCCCACTCGAAGTCGTTGTCGGTGGCGGAGTTCGCCGCGTCGGTCGCGGCGGCCTGGGCCAGCTCCGCCGGCTCCTCGACCACGACGTCCTCGATCTCGGCGGCGAGTTCCTCGGGATTGACCTCGCCCTCGGCGGCCTCGCCCTCGGCACCCTTGGCCGGCTTCGCCGCGCCCGCCGCAGCGGCCACGGTGGCCTTGGTGGCCCGGGTGGACTTCTTGGCCGGCGCGGCGGCCTTGGCGGCCACTCCCGCGGTGGTGCCGGCGGCCTTGCGCGAGGTCGCCTTCCGTGGCGCCGGTGCCGGTGCCTCCTCGGTCGCGGGCGCCTGCTTCGGGGCGGGCGCGGCCGCCTTCTTGGTGGTCTTGGCGGTGGTGGCCCGGGACGCGGGGGTGGCGGACCGGGCGGCGGCGACCCGTCGGCGGGTGCTGGCCGAGCCGTCGACCACGACGGTCACCCCGGCCTCGGAGAGCGCCCGCAGGATCTTCTTGGCCTGGGCCGGAGTCACCTCGGCGGACTCGACGGTGCGCGCGAGCTGGGCCGACGTGAGCTGGCCGCCAGCGCTCTGCGCGTGGGCGATCAAGGTGTCGGTGAGCGAGCGAACGTCGGCGCCGGTCTGGCGGGGTTCTGTCACGAATGACCTTCCGGAGGCGAAGAGCGAGCACGGCCGGGATCGTCCGACGCAGCGTGGGGCACCGCGCCGGGCGATGTGGTTGAGGAACCCCCGTGTCCCGGGCCGGCCGGTTGTCGGGCGGCCCGTGGCGCGTGGGCAGGGGTGAATTGTAACGCCGTCTGCGGCGATCATCCTGCGCCGCACGGCTGATCGGCGGCCGGGACCGCCGATTCGGTGCGCTTTTGGACTTTGTAAGGATGATACCTGCGCGGAAGCCGAATACCTGGCCGTGCGGGAAGGGGACGGACATGGAGCGCTCGGCGCCACCGCCACCGCAGCTGCTGGAGATCGCGATCGAGGTGGCCCGGGGCGCGGCGGCCACCGCGTACCGGATGCGCACCGAGGGCGTCTCGGTGGCGGCGACCAAGAGCACCGTCACCGACGTGGTGACCGCTGCCGACCGGGCCGTGGAACGCCAGATCACCGACGAGCTGCGCCGGCTGCGGCCGGACGACGCGGTGCTGGGCGAGGAGTACGGCGCCGCGGTGAATGGCGACGGCCCCCGCCCCCGGGTGCGGTGGATCGTCGACCCGATCGACGGGACCGTCAACTACCTGTACGGCTTGACGCACTGCGGCGTGTCGATCGCCGCTGAGCTGGACGGCGAGGTGGTGGCGGGAGTGGTGCGGAACGTCCACACCGGCGAGGAGTGGACGGCGACCGTCGGCGGGGGCGCCTGGCGCGAGGGCCGGCGGTTGCACTGCTCCACCGAGACCGATCTCGGTCAGGCGCTGGTCGTCACCGGCTTCGGCTACGACGCCGCGCGCCGGGTCCACCAGGCCCGGGTGCTGGCCGAACTGATCCCGCACGTACGCGACATCCGCCGCCTCGGCGCCGCTGCCGTCGATCTCTGCCTGGTCGCCGAGGGGCGGGCCGACGCCTTCTACGAGAAGGGCCTGGCGGCCTGGGACCAAGCCGCCGGCGCGCTGGTGGCCACCGAGGCCGGCCTGCGGGTCGGCGGGCTCAAGGGGCTGGCTCCCGGGCCGGAGATGGTCATTGCCGCGCCGCCGACCCTGTTCGACGCGTTGCACGAGCACCTGGCCGCGTTGGACGCCTCCGGCGGCCCCTGAGGGGGCCTGGCACCCGCTCAGCGACCGGGAGCTGGACGCGCGAGGCTGGACGCCGTCCGCCGCCCGTCAGCAGCTGGTTCGGGACCGCACCGGTGAGCCGTCGGCCGACAGCGGGCCGACGGTCAGTTGTCGACCACGATCGGGCAGGAACCGGGCGGTGCGACCGGGGCGCCCAGGTCGCCCAGCGACTGATTGACCTCGGTGGTGGTGGCCAGCTGCTGGAAGTTGCCGCCCAGCACCACGTCGACGATGTCGTCCTCGCGCTTGGCGTTGTATTCCAGCTCGGCGTCGCCGAGGAAGTACGCCCGCAGCAGGTGCGCCGAGCCGACCCCCTTCGGGCCGTAACGCAGGACCGCCACGTCGTCGATCTTCTTCTTCTGGGTCGCTTCCTTCTGCACCTGGAAGTCGCGGTTGCGGAAGTCGTTCCCGACGTCGGCGGCCAGCCCGGGGCGATCCGTGCCGTTGAGCACGTTGATCTTGACATCCTTGTGATCGCGCAGGGTGACGTCGGCGCGTGGCCAGTCGTCCGGACAACCCTCGCCGGCGCCGGCGTTACTCTGGGTGTCCTTGACCAGCGCCACGACCACGAAGAGCAGGGCGAGCACCGCCAGCATGCCGACGACAACGAGTGCTCGCACTCGCGCAAAGCTCATCAGGGCACTCCCGGGCATCGGTGGGTGGCAACGGCCGGCGATCGGGCCGTTCCGTCGGCCGTCGGGTACGCCGCTGAGGTTAACGGGTGTCCGACCGTCGCGTGGAAACAGTCCGACATGCCGGCGCGCCACCGGAGAACGGGGTAGTACTACCCCTATCTTCGTGTCGCCTGAGTCACATTGGGAACAACTTCCCGTGCAGGGGCGTACATCTCAGCCACGAGGGCGGTATACATGCCTCGCCCAAAGGGGGGGTAGGGTTCCGCGCTCGCCGGGGAGATCCTCTGGCGGTCTGGTCCGAGCGGTCGTCGGGTCAGGTGGCCGACACAAGCGGTGGCCGGCCAGCGGAACCGAAACAGCGTCGTCCGGCGTTACAACCGGAAGCGACAACATCGAAATGGGAGAGTGAAACCGATGGCCACCGACTACGACGCCCCGCGCCGCGACGAGGTCGATCTCGGCGAGGACAGCCTGGAAGAGCTCAAGGCCCGGCGCGTCGACTCACAGTCGGGCGCCGTGGACGTCGACGAGGCCGAAGTGGCTGAGAGCTTCGAGTTGCCCGGCGCCGACCTTGCCGACGAGGAACTGACGGTCAAGGTGCTACCGATGCAGCAGGACGAGTTCCGCTGCGCCCGTTGCTTCCTGGTGCACCACCGCAGCCAACTGGCGGTGGAACGCAACGGCGAGCTGATCTGCCGAGAGTGCGTCTGACCACAGGGCGACGACCACGACCATGGCGGCGACTCCCGAGTGGAGTCGCCGCCGCCCGGCTCGGCGAGCGCCACGCCGCACAACCTGGTTGACTCGATAGCCATGAGCGAGCGAATCGGCCGGCTCGGCGCCGTGGTGCGATCATGAGCGAGCACACCGAGCGTGCCGAGGATCCGGACGAGCTGGGGAAGACCGTGGCGGCACTGACCGCCGACGAGATCGAGCCGGCGAAACGGCGTCAACTGCTCACCCGCCTGGTCGGGCAGGCTCGGGCCCGGGGGATCGGCGACCTGTTCAAGCCGAGGGCCGCGCTGCGCTGGATGGTGGACACGGTCGCGGAGATCGCCCCGCACGTGCCGATCCGGGATCTGGCCACCCTGCGTCGGCACTTTCCCGGGCTGACGGATGAGGAACTGGCCGACCGGCTGGTCCGCAACGCGTCCCGGGCGACCGCAGGGGTCGGCGCTGCCGGCGGCGGGGCCTCGGCGGTGCAGTGGACGGTGACCCCGACCCTGCTGTCCGCCCCGGTACTGCTCGCCGCCGAGACGGTCGCGGTGGTGGCGGTGGAACTGAAGTTGACCGGCGAGCTGCACGAGGTCTACGGCGTACCGCTGCCGGCCGGCGGCACCGAACGGACCATCGCGTTGGTGCAGGCCTGGGCCAGCCAGCGCGGCGTCAACCCGATGATGCCCGGCGTCGGCGTGGGCGCCGTGCTCGGCACGGCTGCCCGGAACGAACTACGGGACACTATGCTCAAGCGGTTCGGCCGCAATCTCACCACGCTGGGGCCCTTCCTGACCGGAGCCGCGGTGGCGAGCTACCTGAACCGGCGGGCCACCCGGACGTTGGCCGACCAGCTCCGCGCCGACCTGCGCCGGCAGCACCGTGGCCTGCCCGGCGGGCCGCCCGCGCCGCCAGCCCTGCCCGGCTCGTCCTGACCGTCGACCCGGGGATCGGTCGGCGGGAGCGCCGTCGGTCAGAGCCGCACCGGCGCTCGACCGGTGGCGGGTCGGATCAGCGTGCCGCGTCCCGCGCGGCCAGCAGGGCTTCGGCCAGCTCGACCGGGTGCCGCGAACTGACCACCCAGAACGGTGTGGGGTCGGCCGGATCGTTCAGGACCACCTGGACGGCACCGGGGATCCACGGGCGCTGGACGACGAACGCCAGCGGATCGGCACCGACACCGAGCACCTCACGCCGTCCCTCGGCATCCAGCGCGATGGCGTCGGCGACGAATCGCACGGGCAGCCGGGCGTCGTCGACCCGCAGCTCTCCGTCGGCCACCGCGACCCGGATCCGGCCCAGCCACGCCAGCCCGGCGACGGCGGCCGGCAGCAGCACCGCGAAGGGCAGCCAGGCGCGCGCACCGCCCGCGCCCATCCACACCTCCACCGCGAGCAGGCCGGCGGCTGCGATCCCGGCGAACCACAACCACCAGGGCAACCGCAGACGCTCGGCGTACGCCGGGGGCGCCGAGACTGACGAAGGCGACGGTGACTGGCTCACTCGTGCCAGGGTACGGCGCGGCGGGCCACGGGTACCGGGCAGGATGACAGGGTCACCCCCAGCGGAACGGACGAAAGAGGGACATCGTGACCGACGTGGTGCCCGTGCCGGTCCGGCGGCTCGATCCCGAGCTGCCGATGCCGGCGTACGCCCATCCCGGTGATGCCGGTGCCGACCTGGTGGCGGCCGCCGACGTGGAGCTGCCCCCCGGCGGTCGGGCGTTGGTGCCGACCGGCGTGGCGATCGCTCTGCCCGAGGGGTACGTGGGCCTGGTCCATCCCCGATCGGGGCTCGCCGCCCGACTCGGCGTGACGGTGCTCAACGCGCCCGGTACGGTCGACGCCGGCTACCGGGGCGAGATCCTGGTCAACCTGATCAACCATGATCGGGCCGCGTCGGTGAAGATCTCCCGGGGCGACCGGATCGCGCAGCTGGTTGTGCAGCGGGTGGAACGGGCGATCTTCCAGCCGGTGGCCGAGCTGCCCGCGTCCGGACGCGGGACCGGTGGGCACGGCTCCACCGGCGGGCACGCCGGGCTGGTACCGCCGCCGGCCATGGACGGCGCGAACGGAAACGATGGCACCGTGAGTGCGAACAGCGGAGGTTGGACGCAGTGATCTTCTCCCGAAAGCGGGCCGCAGGACGGCACGCCCTTGACGAGCGGGCCCTCAACGTGCCCGAGACCGCCGAGGACGTTCCGCCGACCTCGGTGGAGCCGGCGCGCGGGCCGTACGACGTCACCGAGGCCCCGGACGGGGTGCAGCGGCTCGACCTGGGCAGCCTGCAGATCCCGGCGGTGCCCGAGGTCGAGGTGCGGGTGCAGGCCGACCAGCAGGGGGTGGTCCAGCAGGTCGTGCTGGTGCACGGCCAGAGCGCCCTGCAACTCGGTGTCTTCGCCGCCCCCCGTTCCGAGGGGATCTGGGACGAGGTACGCGAGGAGATCCGCCAGTCGCTGCTCGGCGACGGTGCCGCCGCGCAGGAGGCCACCGGCGAGTACGGCACGGAGTTGCACGCCCGGGTACGCACCGAGGACGGCCCGACCGATCTGCGGTTCGTCGGCATCGACGGACCTCGCTGGATGGTACGCGCGGTCTACCAGGGCGCCGCGGCCACCGATCCGGCCGCGGCCGGTCCGCTGGCCGTCTGTCTGGACGGGCTGGTCGTCGACCGGGGGGTGGAGGCCAAGCCGGTACGCGAGCCGCTGCCGCTGCGGTTGCCACGCGAGGCGGGCGAGCAGGCCACGGCGGCCGATCCGGAAGCCCGACAGACCGACGCCGCGTCCGCGCCCGGCAACCGCTGATCGACCGTCAGCGGACCCGGGCCCCGTCGAGCGTGCCCGGCACGGCGGGCGAGCGCTTCCGGTGCGCCGGAAGGGTCCGGTCGGGCGTACGCTGGCGGGTGCCGTTCCGGCAGCTGTCCGGCGGCGGTGGCTTCCGGTGCCAGCCGGTCGGCGTGGAGAGGGTGACGCGGAACTCATGACCACCGACGAGGGTCGGGGTTCGCTGCGGCGGATGTTGCGACGGCTGACCGCGAGCGAGGCCGAGATCGAGGCGCAGCAGTTGCAGCGGGAGAGTGCCCGGTGCGGCGCGGTGCCGGTGTTGCAGTGCGGGCGGGGGCAGGTGGTTTCGGTGAGCGGCCGACTGCGTACCGTCGTCTACACCCCTCGCACCAACCTGCCGGCGCTGGAGGCGGATCTCTACGACGGCAGTGACGTCGTGACCCTGGTCTGGCTCGGGCGGCGGCACATCGTCGGCATCGAGCCGGGGCGGCACCTGACGGCCCGAGGGCGGGTCGCGGTCCGCGACGACCGCAAGGTGATCTACAACCCGTACTACGAGCTGGAGCCGTCAAAGTGAACCTGCGGGCGTTGCGGATGGACAGCGGGCGATGACGACCGGACAGCACCCGGCGACCCAGCCGGAGACCGGGCCGGCGGACGAGGAGCGGCTGCCCACCGTCGCGGAGCAGATGGCCGACCAGCTGGGCGGTTGGCGCGGGCTGGCCGAGTCCAGCATCCCGGTGGTGGTCTTCGTGATCGCCAACATCGTCACCGACCTGCGGCCGGCTGTGATCGCCTCGGTGGCGGTGGCGGTGCTGATCGGCGGGCTGCGGCTGGCCCAGCGCCGACCGGTGCGGCACGCGGTGAACGGACTGTTCGGCATCGGGATCGGTGCCGCCATCGCCTGGCGTACCGGCGACGCGCGCGACTTCTACCTGCCGGGGATCCTCTACGGCATCGGCTACGGCCTGGCCCTGCTGCTGTCGGCGGTGATCCGCCAGCCGCTGGTCGGCTGGATCTGGTCGGTGCTGGTGGCCAAGGGCAGCTCGCAGTGGCGTGACGATCCCCTGCTGGTCCGCACCTTCACCCGGCTGACCGTGCTGTGGGGAGTGGTCTGGCTGGCCAAGGTCGGCGTGCAGGCCGGCATCTACCTGGCGGCCCGCCGGTTCGACCAGCTCGGCGACGAGGCCGCCGCCGCCGACATGGAGACCGCCCTCGGGGTGGCGCGGTTGGCCCTGGGCTACCCGCCGTACGTGCTGCTGTTGCTGATCACGGTCTGGACGGTGCGGCGGGTAACCCGCGAACACCGGACGGAGCCGCTGCCGAGCTGAGCCTGCCCCAGCGGTCGGGGGTGCCGAGGCCCGGCCCGGCGCGGTGGTCAGCGTGATTCGCGGGTGCGTTCGACGCTGTCCGGGCCGAGCACCACCGCCCGTACGGCGTCCTCCACCTCGGCGGTGCAGACGAAGACCAGCTCGTCGCCGGCCTCGAGCGGGTCGTCGGGGCTGGGCACCAGGACGCGCTTGCCGCGCAGGATCGCCACCAGCGCGGAGTCCCGGGGCAGTGGCACCTCGCGCAGCGGGTGCCCGACGTAGGGCGCGGTCGGCGGCAAGGTGATCTCGACCAGATTGGCCTCGCCCTGCCGGAACGTCATCAGGCGGACCAGGTCGCCCACGGTGACCGCCTCCTCGACCAGCGCGGCCATCACCCGCGGCTTGCTGACCGCCACGTCGACACCCCACTGCTCGGTGAACAGCCACTCGTTCTCGGCCCGGTTGACCCGGGCGACCACCCGGGGCACCGCGAACTCGGTCTTGGCCAGCAGCGAGACCACGAGGTTGACCTTGTCGTCGCCGGTGGCCGCGACCACCACGTCGCAGCCGGCCAGCTCGGCCTCCTCCAGGCTGGTCAGCTCGCAGGCGTCGGCCAGCACCCACTCCGCGTCCGGCACCCGGGCCGGCCGCAGCATTCGAGGCTGCCGCTCGATGAGCATCACCTGGTGGCCGTTCTCGATCAACTCCTGTGCGATGGAGCGGCCCACGTTGCCGGCACCGGCGATGGCGACCCGCATGATCACTGACCCCCTTCCGGCGCCGCCGCCACGGATGTGACCGCCGCCACCATGTCGTCGGTGACCAGCATGAAGACCTGGTCACCCTCCTGCACGACGCTGGACACGGTGGGCAGCGTGCCGATGCCGAACCGGATCAGGTACGCCACGCGGGCGCCGGTCGCCTGCTCCAGGGCCCGCACCGGGCGGCCGATCCAGTCCTTGTGCACCGGCACCTCGACGATCGAGACGGTGCTTGTGGGATCGCGGAAGATCTCCACGTTGCCCTCGGGCAGCAGGTGTCGCAGCATCCGGTCGGCCGTCCACCGGACGGTGGCCACGGTGGGGATGCCCAGCCGTTCGTAGACCTGTGCGCGGCGCTGATCGTAGATGCGGGCAGCGACCCGCACCACGCCGAAGGTCTCGCGGGCCAGCCGGGCCGAGATGATGTTGGAGTTGTCGCCGCTGGAGACGGCGGCGAAGGCGTCGGCCCGCTCGATGCCGGCCTGGCGCAGCACGTCGCCGTCGAAGCCGGCCCCGGTGACCGTGACGCCGGCGAAGTCGGGCCGCAGCCGGCGGAAGGCGTCCGCGTCCTGGTCGATGACCGCGACCGAGTGCCCCCGGGCCTCCAGGTTGTGAGCCAGGGTCGAGCCGACCCGGCCACAACCCATGATCACGACATGCACGCTGCCTCCCACGATGCGTACCGCTGCGCCTCGTCGCCTGCGAGCCTGCCACGTCGGGGCCGCGGACGGGGACCGACGGTACTCCCGCCCCGGATACGCCGGTACCCGGCCACCCCACGTGCCCGTTGTCGGTGGTCGTACGCTTGGCCGTTGTGGTCCGATCCACCTCCCTGCTGAAGCGGCTGCTCGTCGGCCGGCCGTTCCGGTCCGACCGGCTCAAGCACACCCTCCTGCCGAAGCGCATCGCCCTGCCCGTCTTCGCCTCGGACGCGCTGTCGAGCGTGGCGTACGCGCCGGACGAGATCCTGCTGATGCTCTCCGTCGCGGGCGCCTCGGCGTTCGTGTTCTCACCGTGGGTCGCCCTCGGCGTGGTCGTGGTCATGCTGACCGTGGTGGCCAGCTACCGGCAGAACGTGCACGCCTATCCGTCGGGCGGCGGCGACTACGAGGTGGCCACCGTGAACCTCGGCCCGCGTGCCGGTGTGGGGGTGGCCAGCGCGCTGCTTGTCGACTACGTGCTCACCGTGGCGGTGTCGGTCTCCTCCGGGGTGGCCAACCTCGGCTCGGTGATCCCCTTCGTCGCGACCCACAAGGTGCTCATCGCGGTCACCGCCGTGGTGCTGTTGACCGCGGTCAACCTGCGCGGAATCAAGGAGGCGGGCAGCGCGTTCGCCATCCCCACGTACGGTTTCATGATCGTTATTGTCGGCATGATCCTCACCGGACTGGTCCGGATCGTGGTACTCGGTGAGGACCTGCGCGCCCCCAGCGCCGACCTGGTCATCGCCGCCGAGTGGCACGACACCACCGGCTGGGCGATGGCGTTCCTGCTGCTGCGCAGCTTCTCCTCCGGCTGCGCCGCGCTTACCGGCGTGGAAGCGATCTCCAACGGCGTGCCGGCGTTCAAGGCGCCGAAGAGCCGCAACGCCGCCACCACGCTGCTGATGCTGGGTCTGGTCGCGGTGACCATGCTTGTCGGCATCGTCTGGCTGGCCCGGCTCACCGGGCTGCAGTTCGTCGAGAACCCCGCCCTGCAGATCGTCTCCGGCCCCGAGGGGTACGTGCAGAAGACGGTCACCGCGCAACTCGGTGAGACGATCTTCGGGCCGGGTTCGGTGCTGCTGTTTCTGGTCGTCGGGGTGACCGCCACGATCCTGTTCGTGGCCGCCAACACGGCCTTCACCGGGTTTCCGGTACTCGGCTCGATCCTCGCCCAGGACCGCTACCTGCCCCGGCAACTGCACACCCGGGGCGACCGGCTCGCCTTCTCCAACGGGATCCTCTTTCTGGCCGGCTTCGCGATCCTGTTGATCATCGGTTTCCAGGCCGAGGTGACCAAGCTCATCCAGCTCTACATCGTGGGCGTCTTCGTCTCGTTCACCCTCTCCCAGGCCGGAATGATCCGGCACTGGAACCGGCTGCTGCGCAACGAGCGGGACCCGCAGGTGCGCAGCCGGATGCTCCGGTCCCGGGCGATCAACACCTTCGGCATGACGATGACCGCCGCGGTGCTGGTGATCGTATTGATCACCAAGTTCCTGCTCGGGGCCTGGATCGCCATCGTCGCGATGGGCCTGATCTACGTGCTGATGCTGGCCATCCGCCGGCACTACAACCGGGTGGCAGTCGAGCTGGCCCCGGACGACGACGGACGGCCGGTGCTGCCGGCCCGCAATCACGCGATCGTGCTGGTCAGCAAGTTGCACCAGCCCACCCTGCGGGCGGTGGCGTACGCGCAGGCCACCCGGCCGGACACCCTGACCGCGGTGACCGTCAACGTCGACGACCAAGACACCCGCCAGTTGCAGGCCGACTGGGACCGGCGGGGAGTGCCGATCCCGCTGACCGTGATCGACTCGCCGTACCGGGAGATCACCCGCCCGATTCTGAATTACGTGGCCGGGGTACGCCGGGAGTCGCCGCGCGACGTGGTCACGGTCTTCATCCCCGAGTACGTCGTGGGTCGCTGGTGGGAGAACCTGTTGCACAACCAGAGCGCGCTGCGGCTCAAGGGCCGGCTGCTGTTCGAGCCCGGGGTGATGGTGACAAGCGTGCCGTGGCAACTCGCCTCGACCGCCGGCAAGGACCTGGACCGGATGGACGCCACGCTCGGCCGTGGGCCGGTCCGTGGTCCCCGCGTGGCGCGCGGTGCCACCCTGCCCCCGTCGGTCGAGCGCGAATCGTCGGACGGGGACGCCCGGTGAGCGGGCTTGAGGAGGCCGAGCGGGTCGAACTGACCGTGGCGGCGGTCGCCCCCGGAGGGCACTGCGTGGCCCGGGTGGACGGCCAGGTGGTCTTCGTCCGGCACGCACTGCCGGGAGAGCGGGTGCTGGCCGAGGTGACCGAGGTGCACCGGGGGTTCGTCCGGGCCGACGCGGTCACCGTGCTGGAGGCGGCACCGGACCGGGTCGACCCACCCTGCCCGTACGCACGACCGGGCCGCTGCGGCGGCTGCGACCTGCAACACGTCGCCCCCGACGCCCAACTTCGCTGGAAGGCGGCGGCGGTCCGTGAACAGCTCATCCGTCTCGGCGGACTGGACGAGGCCCGGTGTGACGAGCTGGACCTACGGGTGATGGCGTTGCCGGGTGGTCCGCTCGGCTGGCGGTCCCGGGTCCGCTACGCGGTCGACGCGGCGGGTCGTGCCGGGCTGCTCAAGCATCGCTCCCACGAGGTGGTGCCGGTCGACCGCTGCCTTATCGCCCATCCGGCGATCCAGGAGCTGCCGGTGCTCACCGCCGGGGTGAGCTGGCCGGACGCCGAGGCGGTGGAGACCGTCGCCAGCACCGGCGGGGACGTGGCGGTGACCGCCGTCGCGGCCGGGGCCAGTCGCCGGGTCAGTGGACCGGAACGGATCCGGGAGCGGGCCGCCGGCCGGGAGTGGGTGCTGCCTGCCTCGTCGTTCTGGCAGGTGCATCCCGCCGCTGCGGACACCCTGGTCGACGCGGTGCTGGAGCTGACCGACCCCCGGCCGGGGGAGCGGGCCTGGGATCTCTACGGTGGCGCCGGCCTGTTCGCTGCCGCGCTGGCCGGTCGGGTGGGCCAGGCCGGGCGGGTCACCCTGGTCGAGGCGGCTGGTGACGGCGTCGCGGCGGCCCGGGAGAATCTGCGCGACCTGCCCGCCGTCGAGGTCGTGGCGGCCCGGGTGGAGACCGCTCTGGCCCGTCGCCGCATCACCGGTCCGGTCGACGTGGTGGTGCTCGATCCGCCCCGGACGGGGGCCGGCGCTCGGGTGGTATGCGACGTGGTGGCCGCCGGACCGCGCGCGGTGACGTACGTGGCCTGTGACCCGGCGGCGTTCGCCCGGGACCTGCGGGTCTTCGCCGAGCTTGGTTGGCGGTTGGCGGCGTTGCGCGGGTACGACCTGTTTCCGATGACCCGGCACGTGGAGCTGGTCGGGCTGCTGGTGCCGGCCTGACCAGGTGCTCAGTACCGGTGGTCGCTGCGCCCACGCTGCAAGGTGCGCGAGGGCCGATAGACTCTGCGGTCATGAGTGTTGAAGAGGACACGGCCAACCACGGCCGGCTGCTGGCCACGGTGCACGGTCCCCAGGACGTCAAGCGGATGTCCGCCACCGAACTGGACATCCTCGCCGCCGAGATCCGCGACTTCCTGATCGCCAAGGTGTCGCGTACCGGTGGGCACATCGGGCCCAACCTGGGCGTGGTGGAACTCACCCTGGCCCTGCACCGGGTCTTCGACTCTCCCCGGGACCGGCTGCTGTTCGACACCGGCCACCAGGCGTACGTTCACAAGATCGTCACCGGCCGGCAGGGCGGGTTCGACCAGCTGCGCCAGCGTGGCGGGCTCTCCGGTTACCCGAACCAGGCCGAGAGCGAGCACGACCTCATCGAGAACTCGCACGCCTCGACCGCCCTGTCGTACGCCGACGGGCTGGCCAAGGCGTACGCGCTGCGGGGCGAATCGCGCAGCGTCGTCGCCGTGGTGGGCGACGGGGCACTGACCGGCGGCATGTGCTGGGAGGCGCTGAACAACATCGCCGCCACGGACAACCCGCTGGTCATCGTGGTCAACGACAACGGCCGCTCGTACGCGCCGACGATCGGCGGTCTCGCCCACCACCTCTCGACGCTGCGGCTCAACCCCGGCTACGAGAAGGTCCTGGACGCCGTCAAGGACGCCCTCGGCTCGACCCCGCTGGTCGGCAAGCCGATGTACGAGGTGCTGCACGCGGTCAAGAAGGGCATCAAGGACGCGGTCGCGCCGCAGGCGATGTTCGAGGACCTCGGCATCAAGTACGTCGGCCCGGTCGACGGGCATGACCTGGCCGCCGTCGAGACGGCCCTGCGGGCGGCGAAGAACTTCGGCGGCCCGGTGATCGTGCACGCGGTCACCCGCAAGGGCTACGGCTACCGCCCCGCCGAGGAGGACGAGGCGGACTGCTTCCACAGCCCCGGCGCCTTCGACATCACCGACGGCAAGGCCACCGCCGCACCGTCGGTGAAGTGGACCCACGTCTTCGCCGACGAGCTGGTCGCGATCGCGGACGAGCGGCCCGACGTGGTGGGCATCACCGCGGCGATGGCCGAGCCGACCGGCATCGCGAAGCTGGCCCGCAAGTACCCGGAGCGCACCTACGACGTGGGCATCGCCGAGCAGCACGCCGCCACCTCGGCGGCGGGCCTGGCGCTCGGCGGGCTGCACCCGGTGGTGGCGGTCTACGCGACCTTCCTCAACCGGGCCTTCGACCAGGTCCTGCTGGACGTGGCCATGCACCGGCTGCCGGTCACCTTCGTGCTGGACCGGGCCGGGATCACCGGCCCCGATGGGCCGAGCCACTACGGCATCTGGGACATGTCGGTCTTCGGAGTGGTGCCGGGCCTGCGGATCGCGGCACCCCGGGATGCCGCCACGCTGCGCGAGGAGCTGCGCGAGGCGGTCGCAGTCGACGACGGCCCCACCGTGGTCCGCTTCCCGACCGGCGCGGTCGCCGCCGATCTGCCCGCCGTGCGGCGGGTCGGGCCGGTCGATGTGCTGGCGGAGTCGGCGCGTACCGACGTGCTGCTGGTCGCGGTGGGCGCCTTCGGTCAGCTCGGCATGGAGGTCGCCGCCCGGGTCGCTGAGCAGGGCTACGGAGTCACCGTGGTGGACCCGCGCTGGGTGCGTCCGATCCCGGCGGAGCTGGTCGAGCTGGCCACCGAGCACCGGCTGGTGGTCACGATCGAGGACGGCGTACGGTCCGGCGGGGTTGGCGACGCGCTCGCCCAGGCCATGCGTGACGCCGATGTCCGAGTGCCGCTGCGGGACCTGGGCGTACCGCCCGGGTGGTACCCGCACGGTTCCCGCAACCAGCTCCTGACCGACCTCGGCCTGACCGCCCAGGGCGTGGCCCGCGACGTCACCGGCTGGATCTCCCGCCTCGACACCGAGCCGGTCGACCCACCCCGCCTAACCGCCAACCCTTCCCCCAACTAACCCACCCACCCCCCAAGCCTCCCTACCCCGCGCGGGTGCCTCGCGGCGTTGATCATGAAGTTGTTGTCACTGCGTCCGGCGTGGCGCGACAACAACGTCATGATCGACGCGTGTAGAGGGGGTGGGTTCAGCGGCGGGGGGAGCCGGCGGAGCGGTAGTGGGTCTTCTCGTCGGCGGCGAGGCTGAAGGTTTCGCGGCGCTCGGGCAGGGGGGCCACCACCAGCCCGGGGCGGTCGACCAGGCGGGTCGTGTCCGGCGGCACCGACAGCGTGGTGTCCTTGGTAGCGCGCCAGCTCAGCACGACCAGCGGCTGATCCGGAATCGGCAGTTCGTAGACCTGCAACGGGTTCGTCCGGTCGGCGGGGGAGAGCACCACCGGGCCATCGTCGGCGGGTCGGTAGACCACCGCGCTCATCGTGCCCTCGGCGCTCTCCCAGGTGAGCTGCTCCAGCTCGGCCGGCTCGCCACCGTCGAGGGACAGCTCGCCGAGCGTACGTACGGCGAGTTTCGCCATCGGCCAGGACGCCGGCACCGACTGCGGCACGTCCCGGTCGCCGACGCGCCGGAAAATGCTGCCGAACGGGCCGTCCTCGCCAGCCAGCAGGCAGGTGTCGAGGCCGGTCAGGGCGCGCCGGCCGGAGCCGCTCTCGTCGCGCACCAGCGGGTAGCGGGGGGCGGTGATGCCGGTGCCGAGGTCGAGCAACCGGTCGGTGGCACGGCCCCGGGGCAGCGACTCGGTGGAGCGCAGGGTGGCGGTGACCGTCACCGCCCGGCACCGGGGCACCTCTACCGGGTCGGTCAGGCCGTCACGGTCGGACAGGATACGACCGTTCGGTCCGACCAGACGCCGAACCCGTTCGGAGGTCAGGTAGCGCCGGCCGTCGGCGGCCTGGACCGGCAACACGTCGGAGTAGACCAGGTAGCCGGGGTCGGTGTACTCAGTGGCGTGACCGACCGTGTACCGGTCGCCGTCCCCGGTGAGCTGGAGCAGCCAGGACGCGGCCTCACCGGGTACCGACGCGGCGACCAGGGCCAGTGGTCGGCCGCCGACCTCACCGGAGAAGAGGATCCCGGACGAGGGTACGTGCACCCGGTCGTCCACGGGCGAACGCCAGTCGCGTACCGCCTCGGTGACGGCGGCGGTCGCCGCGGTGTCCTCGGCGAGCGAGCCGCGCGGCGGCCACACCGTCAGAGAACCGTCCATGCTGTCGTAACCGACCCGCAGGTCCCGTGCCTGACGCTCGGCGACCGGCCCGCAGGCGGTGACGGCGATCAGCAGGGTGGACAGGCCGGTGGCGGTCAAGCCGCGCCAACGGGCTGGAGCCACCTGTCACGCCCCCGATCGGATCGCGTCGTCGTGTCGGAGGGCAATAGTACGAGACGTCCCGCCGCCGCTTCGGGTCGCCATACGCTGCGTCGCGCGGCCACCACACCGGCCACAGGGGACACCGCGTTGACTTGGGGCATTTTCCCCACTCGGGTAGACTCCGCCGACTGTGACGCCTGCCGAGACCCGCGCTGCCGCGCTGCCGAGATCCGCCGACGTCGCCGACTCTCCCTCCGAAGTCGTCACCGTCGGTGATCAGGCGAACGACCGCGCGCGGTCCGCGCCGGGGGGCACCACGTCCGCCGCCGAGCCGGCCGTGGCGGAGACCGCAGCGATCGACGGGGCGGCACCCGCGACCGAGGCCCCCGCACCCGCGACGGAGGCACCGGTCACCGAGGCACCGGTTACGGAGGCACCCGAGACCGGGGGTGGGACGGACCGGCAGTTGACGGAGACCGCACCGGCCGACGGTACGCGGGGCGTCGATGCCGCCGACGCCGCCCCGGAACGCCGACGCCGGTTCCGGTGGACGCCCCGGCGACGGGACCTCGCGGTCCTCGGCGGGTTCCTGCTGACCGCGCTCTGGGTGACCAGCCAGATCTGGATGGACCCGGCCGGTCGGGTGGCATCGCTCTACAGCAGCGACCCGGCGCAGGTGCAGTTCTTCCTCGCCCACTCGGTGCGGGTGGTGCTGCACGGGGAGTTCCCCTTCTTCACCGAGCAGTTCAACTACCCCGACGGGGTCAACCTGATGGCCAACACGGCCATCCTCGCCCTGGGTATCCCGATGGTGCCGGTGACCCTGCTGTTCGGGCCGGCGGTGACGTTCGTACTGCTGGTGACGCTCGGTCTCGCCGGGACCGCCTCGGCCTGGTACTTCGTGCTGTCCCGGCACGTGGTGCGCAACCCGCTCGCCGCGGTGGTGGGCGGCTGGTTCTGTGGCTTCTCACCGGCGATGTTGTCGCACGCCAGCTGGCACCCGAACATCATCAGCCAGTTCCTGCTGCCGTTCATCGTGTGGCGGGTCATGGTGATCACTCGCTCGACCCGGCCGTACCGGGACGGCGCGCTGCTGGCCCTGCTGGTCACCGCGCAGGCGTTCATCAACGAGGAGATCCTGCTCTTCACCGCGATGGGCTGTGGGATCTTCCTGATCGCGGTGGTCGTCCAACGGCCCGGGATCTGGTCGGCGGCCTGGCGGCCGTTGGTCAAGGCGCTGGCCACCTGCACGTTGATCGCCGGCTCGCTGTTGGCGTACCCGCTGTACATCCAGTTCGCCGGCCCGATGGCCTATCACGGGCTCAGCGACGCCGTCCGTGACTACGGCAACGACATCGCCGCGTACTTCGCCCCCGGGTCACCCACCATCGGCGGCAACCAGCGGGCGAACGTCAACCTCGCCCCGAACTACTCGGAGGAGAACGCCTTCTTCGGGTGGAGCCTGGCGCTGATCGCGGTCGGCATCGTGCTCTGGCTCCGGCGGGAGGTGCTGGTCCGGGCGCTCGCCGCGACCGCCGCCTTCTACACCATCCTCTCCCTCGGTGAGCGGATCAGCTGGTGGGACCGGGAACTGGTCGTCGGGCCGTGGAACTGGCTGGTCCGGTTGCCGCTGCTCGACGCGGTGGTGCCGACCCGGTTCGGCATGATCACCAGCGTGGTGGTGGCGATCCTGCTGGCCCTGGCCATCGAGCGGACCAGCACCCTGTCCCTGGACCGAAGGACCGTGCGTACGCTCACCGCCGCCGGTCTGGTGCTCGCGTTGCTGCCGATCACCCCCATGCCGTTGCCGATGACCTCCCGCCCGCCGGTGCCGGACTTCATCACCTCCGACCGGTGGCGCGCCTACGTCGGGCCGGAGCAGACCCTGGTGCCGATCCCGGTGCCGAGCATGGGTAACACCCACGGCATGCGCTGGGCCGCCGCCACCAACCTCGACTTCAAGATCCCCGGGGGCTACTTCCTCGCCCCACGCAACGGCAACACCGGCGACCCGGGGCGCTTCGGAGGCCGGCCAAGCGGCATCGGAAAGTTGCTGGAGGAGGTCGCCACCACCGGCCGGACGCCGCAACTGGACGACCGTCAGCGGCGTCGGTCCCTGGACGAGTTGCGGTACTGGCGGGCGGCGATCCTCGTGCTGCCGGTCCGGCAGCCGCATTCGGAGCCGCTGCGGCAGACCGTCGAGCAACTGGTCGGACCGGCCCGGCTCGAACTGGACGTCTGGGTGTGGGACGTACGGTCACTCACCGACCCCCGGGTCTGATGTCGCTCGGTACCGTCGAGCGGGACGTGCAGGCCCGCGCCACCGGTCGCCGTTGGCGGCTCCGCCCGCGTACGCCTGACCTGGCGGTGGTGGCGGGCTACCTGGCGCTGGCCACCTGGCTGACCAGCCGGCAGTGGGGCCGACCGGACCGGCTGTTCCATCAGGCCGGCGACCAGATCCTCTTCGAGTGGATGCTGGCCCACGCCGCTCGTGCGGTGGCTGGCCTGGACAATCCGCTGTGGAGCGACGCGTTGAACGCGCCCGGCGGGATGAATCTGATGGCCAACACCTCGGTGCTCGGCCTGGGTGTCCCGTTGGCGCCGGTCACCCTGCTGTTCGGCTCGCAGGTGGCGTTCGCGGTGGCGGTGGTCGGATGCCTGGCCGGTACGGCCACCGCCTGGTACGTGCTGCTGCGTCGCCGTCTGGTCGAGTCCCGGCTGGCCGCCGCGCTCGGCGGGCTGGTCTGCGGATTCGCCCCCGGCATGGTCGCGCAGGCCGGATCGCACCTGCACATGGCCGCCCAGTTCCTGGTGCCGGTGATCCTGGCACTGGTGTTCGCGCCCGAGCCGGCCGACGCGACAGCGGCACCGGCGGGCGCCGGGCCGCGGGTGTGGCGGCCCGGTGTGCTGCTCGGTCTGGTCGTGACCTACCAGGCGTTCCTCGGCGAGGAGGTGCTGCTCCTGGTGGCGCTCGCCGCCGGTGTCCTGGTCATCGGTTACGCGCTGACCGACCGGGCCGCCGCACGCCGGCTCGCCCCGGTCACGGCCGGCCGGATCGCGGTCGGTGCGGTGGTCGCGGCCGCCCTGCTCGCCTATCCGCTGTGGTTCCAGTTCTTCGGCCCCGGCCACTACCGGGGGATGCCGTTCCACGCGTACGGCTTCCAACTGGACGCCGCCTCGTTCACCGCCACGGCCCGGCAGACCGTCTTCGGCGACCACCGTCTACCCGCTCTGCTGGCCCCCAACGCGACCGAGGAGAACTCCTTTTTCGGGCCGGGTCTGCTGGTGCTGGCCCTGGTCGTGACGGTGTGGTTGTGGCGTCGACCGCTGGTCCGGGCCCTCGCCGCCTGCGGGGTGGTGTTCGCCCTGCTCTCCCTCGGCCCCCGGGTACGCCTCGACGGATCGTCGACGGAGTTGCCCGGCCCGTACCTGCTGATCGCCGAGCTGCCCCTGCTCGACCATGTGGTGCCGGCCCGGTTCGCGTTGGTCTGCGTGCCGGTGCTGGGCATCCTGCTGGCCCTCTCGGTGGACCGGGTACAGCGGCAGCCGGCCACCGCTGGTGCGGGACCGGACGCGGTGCCGGTGCGGCTGCTCTGGGCCGGTGCGGTGGCCGCCGCGCTGCTGCCGTTGACGCCGACCCCGATCCGCGCCGTGCCGAACTGGCCGGTCCCGGCGTTCGTGGCGGAGGGGACCTGGCGGGCGTACGTGCCGGCAGGGCGGACGGTGGTGCCGGTGCCGCCGGTGACCAACGCGGGTCAGAGCCCGGCGATGCTCTGGTCCGCCCGGACCGGGTTGGCCTTCACCGCCCCGGGTGGCTTCTTCATCGGTCCGCGTTCCCCCGACGACCCGGCCGCCCGCTGGGGCGCTCCGGACCGGCCCACCTCCCTGCTGTTGCGCCGGGTGGCCGACACCGGCGAGGTGCCGCCGATCAGCGAGACCGACCGCCGGCAGGCGGTGGCCGACCTGCGGCACTGGCGGGCGGCCGTGGTGGTGCAGGGTGGACTGCACCACGGCGACCCGGTGCGCCGGACGGTCGAGGCGCTGCTCGGTCCGGCCCGGGAGATCGGCGGGGCACTCGTCTGGGACGTCCGGCCGCTGGTGGGTTGACGCGTCCGACGGGGGCTGCGGCGGCAGGTGGCACACTCGTCGGGGTGAGTGACGTGGCCGCATCGCCGGCGGAGGGCGAGCTGGAGAGTGTCAGTCTGGTGGAGCTCGCCGTCTCCCGGCTGACCCGGGAGATCCTCAGCGGCCGCAGTGATCCCGGTGAACGGTTGGTGGAGGAGCAACTGACCCGGCGGCTCGGAATCAGCCGGGCGCCGCTGCGTGAGGCGCTGCGGCTGCTGGCGCAGCGGGGGCTGGTCGAGCACGTCCCGCGCCGGGGAGTCCGGGTCGCCACCCTGTCGGATCGCGACGTGCGAGAGCTGTACGAACTGCGCGACGTGCTGGAACGATTCGCGGTCCGGTCGGCGATCCCGGTGTCGCGGGAGAGCGATCTGGCCGGGCTGCGGGCGGCGCTGGACCAGATGAGCGAGGCGACCCGGAACGGTGACCGGCTGGCGGTCGCCGAGTCGCACCGGGCGTTCCACGTCGCGCTTGTGGCGCTGGCCGGCAACCGGCAGCTCTCCTCGGTGTACGACTCGATCCTGGTGAAGTTGCAGCTCTACATGGCGATCAACCTGCGCCGCGAGGCGGAGGTGGCGCAGCCGCACGACGGCGTCCACCGGCACGAGCGGCTCTTCGAGGCGGTCGCGGCTGGTGACCCCGAGCTGGTGCTCGCCGTGCTGTCCGAGCACGGGGCGCGGTCGTATCTCGGGTAGCTTCACCGGGCGGCCGTCATGTCGTCGTTACGTTTCGCGTGGTTTGCCGAAACACAACTGTCGACAATCGACTGTATGCCAGAGCGGATCGGATCGATCTCGGAGCTGCGGTCGGCGTACCGCCACGGCGACCTGACTCCCACTGAACTGGCGGAACGGGTCCTGGACGGGCTGCCCGGAGCGGACGGTGGACCGGTCTGGATCAGCACCGTGCCGGCCCGGGTGCTTCTCGCCCGCGCCGAGCGGCTGACCGCCACCGCCGACCCCGCGACCCTGCCGCTGTACGGGATTCCGTTCGCGGTCAAGGACAACATCGACGTCGCCGGCATGATCACCACGGCTGGCTGCCCCGACTTCGGGTACTCCGCCGGCGAGGACGCGCCCGTGGTGCGTCGGCTGCTCGACGCCGGTGCCCTGTTGGTCGGGAAGACCAACCTCGACCAGTTCGCCACCGGCCTGACCGGGGCACGGTCCCCGTACGGCAGCTGCGAGAGCGTCTTCGGCGGTGGGCTGATCTCCGGCGGCTCCAGCTCCGGGTCGGCCGTCGCGGTCGCCGCCGGCCAGGTCAGCTTCGCCCTGGGTACGGACACCGCCGGCTCCGGCCGGGTGCCGGCGGCGCTGAACGGGATCGTCGGCCTCAAGCCCACCCGGGGCCTGCTCAGCACCGCCGGGGTGGTGCCGGCCTGCCGTTCGCTCGACTGCGTCTCGGTCTTCACCACCGACGTCGCGGACGCGGTGGACGTGCTGCACACCGCGCGCGGCGTCTCGGCGGCTGACCCGTGGGGGCGTCCGCTACCGGCGGAGCGGGTCATGGCCCGCATGCCGGGCACGCTACGCCTCGGCGTACCCCGCGCAGAAGACCTGGAGTTCTTCGGGGACGCGGGACAGGCGGTCCGGTTCGCTGCGGGCGTGCAGGCGCTACGGGGTCTGGTGGGCCAGGTCGGGTCGGTGCCGTTGCAGAGCTTCTTCGAGGCGGGAGAGCTGCTCTACCAGGGACCGTGGGTGGCCGAACGGCTCGCCGGGCTGGACGGCTTCCTGCGGGAACATCCCGAGGCCGTGCTGGCGGTCACCCGCAGCGTGCTGGAGACCGGCCGGCGCTACGACGCGATCGACGTCTTCCGGGGCCAGCACCGGTTGCGCGAGTTGCGGACCCGGGTCGACCAGCTGTGGAACGAGGTCGACGTGCTGGTGGTGCCCACCGTGGGCACGACCTTCACCCTCGACGAGATCGCCGAGGACCCGATCGGCCGCAACACGATGCTCGGTCGCTACACCCAGTTCGCCAACCTGCTCGACCTGGCGGCGGGGACCGTGCCCAACGGGTTCACCGCGGCGGGCCGGCCGGCGAGCCTGACCCTGCTCGGCCCAGCGTTCAGCGACACCACCCTGGCACAGCTTGCCGCCGCCTTCACCGCCGCCACCCGCGCCGCGCCCGAAGCTGTCGCCACCGTCTCGACGCCCGGGCCGACGCAGGTGCTGATCGCCGTAGTCGGCCGGCACCTGGCCGGCGAGTCCCGCAACGCGGAGCTGACCGAGCGGGGCGCCACCCTCGCCGGTGCCGCGCGCACCGCGCCGCGCTACCGGCTCTACCGCCTGGAGACGGCCGACGGTGACGGGCTGCCCGGCCTGGTCCGGGTCGCCGACACCGACCCGGAGGGACACCCGATCGAGGTCGAGCTGTGGCGACTGCCGGTGACCGCCGTAGGCGACCTGCTGGCCGGGGTGCCGGCGCCGCTGTCGCTGGGCTGGGTTCGGCTGCACGACGGGCGGGACGTGCTCGGCTTCCTCTGCGAGGCGTACGCCGTCGATGCGCGGGCCGAGGACATCAGCGCCGCAGGTGGGTGGCGGGCCTACCGCCGGGCGGCAGCGCACCGGAGTTGACCAACGGAGGAGGAGAGGATGGGCAGGATCGGGCCGGTAACGGCGAACCCCTACCCGTGGCCGTACGACGGCACGGCCGACACCGCGCGTACCGCGCTGCTCTGCATCGACTGGCAGACCGACTTCTGCGGCCCGGGCGGCTACGTCGACGCGATGGGCTACGACATCGGCCTCACCCGGGCCGGCCTGCCGGCCACCGCCCGACTGCTGGACCACGTCCGGTCGCTCGGCATGCTCGTGGTGCACACCCGCGAGGGCCACGACCCCGACCTGTCCGACCTGCCGGCGAACAAGCGCTGGCGGTCCGCGCAGATCGGTGCCGAGATCGGCGCGGCGGGCCCGTGCGGGCGGATCCTGGTCAAGGGCGAACCCGGCTGGGAGATCGTGCCCGAGGTCGCCCCGGCGCCCGGCGAGGTGGTCGTCGACAAGCCCGGCAAGGGCGCCTTCTACGCCACGAATCTCGACCTGGTGCTGCGTACCCGGGGCATCACCCACCTGATCCTCACCGGCATCACCACCGACGTCTGCGTGCACACCACGATGCGCGAGGCGAACGACCGGGGCTACGAGTGCCTGATCCTCGCCGACTGCACCGGGGCCACCGACAAGGACAACCACGACGCCGCGCTGCACATGGTGACCATGCAGGGCGGCGTCTTCGGCTGCGTCGCCACCTCCGACGCCGTCATCGCCGCCACGACCAGGTGAGGTGAGCCATGGTGACAGTTGCCGCGGCGCGGCCCTTCCCGTACACCTTCGACCCTGCGACCACCGCGCTGCTCGTCATCGACATGCAGCGCGACTTCCTGGAGCCCGGCGGCTTCGGTGAGAGCCTGGGCAACGACGTCGGCCAACTGCGGCGGACCATCGCACCCCTGACGGCGCTGCTGGCCGGTGCCCGCGCCGCCGGGCTGACGGTCGTGCACACCCGGGAAGGGCACCTGCCCGACCTCTCCGACTGCCCACCGGCCAAGCTCAACCGCGGCCTGCCGAGCAAGCGCATCGGCGACCCCGGTCCCAAGGGCCGGATCCTCGTTCGGGGCGAGTACGGCCACGACATCGTCGATGAGTTGACGCCGTTGCCCGGCGAGCCGGTCGTCGACAAGCCGGGCAAGGGCGCCTTCCACGCCACCGACCTGGACGCCCTGCTCGCCGAGCGGAACATCCACAGTCTCCTGGTAACCGGGGTGACCACCGAGGTGTGCGTGCACACCACGGTCCGGGAGGCCAACGACCGCGGGTACGAGTGCCTCGTGCTCGCCGACTGCGTCGGGTCGTACTTCCCGGAGTTCCACCGGGTGGGGCTCGACATGATCGCCGCCCAGGGCGGCATCTTCGGGTGGGTCGCCGACTCGACGGACGTGCTCGCCGTGCTGCCCACCACCCCCGTGTTGCAACCCTCCTCCTGACCGGGAGCAGCCATGGTCCCCACCAGACCCTCAGTCGTGCCGCTGCCGTACTGGGTGCGCGGCGACACCAACGCGTTCTTCGGCTTCGGCGTCAACGTCCTGGTCAACGTGCTCACCCTGACCGGGCTCTGCCTCTTCGTGGTGAACCTGCCCGAGCGGGAGGTGTTCGGCACGATCCTGCCGGCGCTCGGTATCGCCCTGGTCGCGGGCAACATCTACTACACGCACCTGGCCCGACGGCTGGCCCGGCGGGAGAGCCGCCCAGATGTGACAGCCCTGCCGTACGGGCCGAGCGTGCCGCACATGTTCATCGTCATCTTCGTCATCATGCTGCCCATCTACCTCAGCACCGGTGACCCGGTGCGCGCCTGGGAGGCGGGGCTGGCCTGGGCCTTCATCATCGGCGTGATCGTGTTGATCGGCGCGTTCGTTGGCCCGTACATCCGCCGCTACACGCCGCGTGCGGCGCTGCTCGGCACCCTCGCCGGCATCTCCATCACCTTCATCTCGATGAACCCGGCGGGCCAGATGTGGCGGCTGGCCTGGATCGCGCTGCCGGTGCTGGCGCTGCTGTTGATCGGGCTGCTGACCGACGTGAAGCTGCCGTTCAACTTCCCGATCGGGCTGGCCGCGCTGCTGCTCGGTACGGCGATCGGCTGGATCGGCGGGGCGATGTCGGTACCGGACGTCACGGCGGCGGCGCGGGACATCGCGTTCGCCTTCCCCACTTTCCAGATCGACCTGCTGCTGCGCGGGCTCTCCGACATGGCGCCGCTGCTGGCGACCGCGATTCCACTGGGCGTCTACAACTTCACCGAGGCGATGACGAACGTGGAGAGCGCGGCCACCGCCGGGGACAACTACAACCTGCGCAGTGTGCTGCTCGCCGACGGTGCCGGCGCGGTCATCGGCTCGGCCCTCGGTTCGCCGTTCCCACCGGCGGTCTACGTCGGCCACCCGGGCTGGAAGGCCGCCGGTGGGCGTACCGGTTACTCGATGGCGACCGGGATCGTCATCGCGCTGCTCTGCTTCCTCGGCATGTTCTCCCTGCTCGGGGCGATCTTCCCGACCGCGGCGATCGTGCCGATCCTGCTCTACATCGGGTTGCTGATCGGTGCCCAGGCGTTCCAGGCGACGCCCCGGGCACATGCTGCGGCGGTGGTCGCGGCCCTGATCCCCAACATCGCGGCGTGGGCGACCGGGCAGATGAACAATGCTTTGGCGGCGGCCGGCACCACCGCCGCCGAGGTCGGCGACGAGGCGCTGGCCGGCGCCGGGGTGGTCTACGACGGCCTGCGCATCCTCGGCGAGGGCGCGATCCTCGCCGGTCTGGTGCTCGGCGCGATCGTCGCCTTCATCATCGACAAACGCTTCGTGCAGGCGGCGATCTTCGCCGCCTCGGGCGCGGTGCTCGCCTTCATCGGTTTGATCCACGGCGAAGAGGTCCAGTGGAACGCCAACGGGCAGGTGGCGCTCGGCTACCTCTTCGTGGCGGTGATCTGCGCGATCTTCGCGCTCGGCAAGTACCCGCCCCGGGTGCCCGAGCCGGAGGAGGCCGAACTGGACCGCCTGCACGGTGGCGACTCCTCGACACCCAAGCAACCCGCCGCGTCCGTCCAGAAAGGACTCACCGCATGGAGATCGACCGGACGGACGTGGTCGGCGAGGTGACGGCGGCCTTCGTCGGCTACGAGCAGGCGCTCGTGGCCGGCGACGTCGACCGGATCTGCGGATACTTCTGGGACTCTGCGGCCACTGTGCGTTTCGGTCTCGCCGACCACCAGTATGGTCTCGACGAGCAGCGCAAGTGGCGGGCCGGGCAACCACCGCTGCCGCCCGGTCGTCGGCTCGTCGACACGGTGGTCACCGCCTTCGGCGCGGACCTCGCGGTCGTCACGACCCGATTCGGGTACGGCGACGCCGCCACCACCGGCCGACAGACCCAGACCTGGGTACGCCTGCCGGAGGGCTGGCGGATCGTCACCGCCCACGTCTCCGAGCCGTTGCCTCCCGACGTCGGATGACGGTACGTCACACCCGGTCGCGTACGTCCCAGAGCCAGACGTCGTCGACGCGCTGCGGATCCCCGAGCAGCGCGGTCAGCAGTTCCCGCAGCACCGGTTCGCGGGGATGCTTGCCCAGCACCACCACCGACGCCCGCCAGAAGCGCAGGTCCTCCACCGCCTGCCGGCGGTTCTCGTCGCTGATCTCGGGTAGCTCACCGGCGTCCATGGTCTGGTAGATGAGGGTGCTGGTGGGCCGGTTCGGGGCGCCGAAGACGCCCTCGCCGTTCTCGTTCGGGCCGATGAAGTAGCCGGCCGGGATCGGGAACTCGTGCCCGGTCAGCGCGCTCCAGCGCAGCGTGGACAGCCCGTGCACGTTGCTCGGGATGGGCACCGGCACCAGCGTACGGCCGTCCGGCACGTACGGTCGCCAGGCGCCCGAGGTGATGAAGGTCGGCGGCGGATCGACCGGCTCGGCCGGCAGCGGACGGGGCAGCAGCGGCAGCAGGGCGAGGGTGATCGCGGCGTATCCGACGACGTGTTGCCAGCGCAGTCGCCGCCGGTCGGTGGCCGTGGCCTCCGGGGCGCGGGGCGCCGGCACCGTCGGTCGGTGGCTGTCGGCCACCGCGTCCCAGGCCAGTGCCAGCAGTACGCCGAGCGCGGCGGTGGTCACCAGGGTCAGCCGGGTCGGCATCATCATCTCGACGAGCGGCAGATCCGCCGGGATGTACGACCACGGGCCGGCGATGCCGGTCAGCTCGCCGTTGAACCGGATCTCCGGGCCGAGCGCGGCAACCGAGAAGACCACCACCAGTACGGCCAGGATCCGGGCCACCAGCGAGCGGCGGACCAGCAGGGCCAGGGCCACCACCGAGAGCAGCACCAGCGGCCAGCCGAACCAGGTGTTCTGTTCGGTCAGGCCGATTGTCGCCTCCACCGCCTCGTCACCGGCGATGGTGTCGCGGGGAAAGGTGACGAAGGCGACGATGTCCTCGCCCCAGCTGTGGAACACCCCGCCCTGAAGTCCCCGGTAGGACTGCGGGCCGTTGAACTGGAACCAGATCGGATAGGCGGTCAGCAGCAGCGCCACCGCACCACCGAGGCCCAGACCGGCCGCGAACGTGCCGGCCCGTGCCCACGCCACCCGGGGGCGCATCGCCGCGTACGCGATCACGACGACCAAACAGGCCAGCGCCGTGAGCAGCAGCATCTCCTCGTTGATGAAGATCTGGTACGCCACCAGCAGCCCCAGGACCAGCCCGTTGCGCCGCCAGCGGCCCGGCTCGACCAGCCGGAACACCCGCACCACGATCAGCGGTAGCAGGAAGTTGGAGACGAAGTTGGGCTGGCCGTTGGCGTGGTGCACGATGCCGGGGGCGAAACCGAGGAACGCGCCGCCGACGAAGGCCGCCGCCCGGGAGCGCACCAGGTGCCGCGACAGCATCCAGTACGAGGTTCCCGCCGTCGCGGCCAATGCCCCGCCCAGGTAGAGCGCGTACACCACCTGGGGGCCGAGCAGCATGGTCAGCGGCGCCAGCGGCAGGGTCACCCCGAGCAGCGAGGTGTTGGCCATCATGTTCACCCCGTCCGGCGCGTTCTGCCGGGCGGTGAAGAGCGGATTCTCCAGGTGCTGCACCGAGTACGCGCCGTGCGCGAAAAGCCACTCGAACCAGCTGTGGTCGGTGGGCAGGTGGGAGGAGACCCGGTTGTTCACGTCGGCCCAGTAGCTCAGGCAGACGACGACGCCGAGCAGCACGTAGGCTCCGATGGCCAGCGCGTCGACGCGCGTCGGCCGCCGCCGGGTACGTGTTGTCGTTGATCGCGTCTCGACGGTCTCGGAGACGGGTTTCAGCGAGGTATTCACCACCGGCACAGCCACGACGGGCCATCGTACAGGCGGAACCCCGCCCGCCCGCCGCGCGTAGGGTGTGTGTCAGGGGAGGACGAGCGTGACGTTGATCGACCTCGGTGAGCTGACCGAGCTGACCGATCCGCCGCCGGCACAGCGCCGCCGCCCCGGGCCGGGTGGCCGCCGGGTGGCGGTCGTGGTGGTGGCACTGATCGCGCTGCTGACCTTGGCGGGCGGCACACCGCCGGCCGGGCGGATCCACGCGATCGTTCCCGCCGCCCTCGGCAGCGACCTGTTCATCGCAGCCGATCAGGTCTTCACGGTCTCCCCGACGCCCGGGGTCACCGACGGTAGCCAGGAACTGCTCGCCTATCCACGGCCCGACCGTCCCACCGCCGCACCGCAGCGGTTGACGCCGTTGTGGCGGGTACCCGTGCCGCTGGGCAACCGGGTCTACCGGGTGCAGCCGGTCGCCGACGCCGGGCTGCTGGTCGCCATGGCTCGCCAGGACACCGGCAGCAGCCAGACGGTGCGATTGGACGCGCACACCGGCGCGGAGAATTGGCGGGTGCCCGGGATCGCCATCATGGAGATGGCCGACCGGGCGCTGTTGCGCACCTTCAGCGACAGCGAGCCGAACGTACTACGGATGATCGAGCTGGCGACCGCCCACGAACTGTGGTCCATGACCTTGTCGGCGGCCAGTGTCGACCACTGGCAGCGGGAAGACGGAACGCTCGACAGCATCGTGGTGGCGACGGTCGACGGCGAGGTCCAGGTGATCGACCCGATGACCGGTGCGGTACGGCACCGCCTTCCCCCGCCTGCCGACCATTCGAGCAGCTACCAGCAGGCGTGGGTGACCGGCGATCTCGTGACGGTGGTGCGCAATTCCCGCACCATCACCGCGCTCGATGTCGATGATCTGGCACAGCGCTGGCAGGCGACCGTGCCGACGGCGACCTACGTCACCGGCTGCGGGCCACTGCTCTGCGCCGGGCTGGCCGGCGGCGGGTTTCAGGTCCTCGATCCAGCAACCGGGGCGCTGCGCTGGGACAGCAAGGAAATCCTCGACATCGTGCTGGCCGATGATCGCAACGTCCTCGCGGTGGCCCACACCACCAACGAGATTGTCACGATCGCCCTGGGCACCGGTAAGAGGCTGGCCGAGCACGGGTCGTGGAGCATGGTCTCTCGCTACGAGTACGCCCCGCAGGTGCTCGTGGTGCGTGCGGTGGCCGAGGTGGGGCTGGTGCTGGCCCGGCTCGATCCCACGGGGGCGCCGGCCCGCCGGCTCGATGTGCTGCCCGGTGCCGGCGGTGACTGCCAGAGCCGGTACGACCTCGTCGGCTGCCGTCTGCTCGATGGTGGCTACGGCATCTGGCAACTGCCCGACTGACTCCGGTCAGGGCGGCACCCGTCACGGGCGGCTTGGTCGGCGGCGTTACGTTGTCGGTGGTCGGCGGGCGGAAAAGGGGCGGGCATGCGGGTACTGGTGGTCGAGGACGAGCGCAACCTCGCCGACGCGATCGCGCGAGGGCTGCGCAAACGGGGCATGGCGGTGGATGTCGCGTACGACGGCGACAGCGGCCACGAGATGGCCTTCGTGACCCGGTACGACGTGGTGGTGCTCGACCGTGACCTGCCCGGCCGGCACGGCGACCAGATCTGCGCGGAGTTGGCCGCGTCCGGCGAACTGACCCGGGTGCTGATGTTGACCGCCAGCGGCACGGTCGCCGACCGGGTCGAGGGGTTGCAACTCGGTGCCGACGACTACCTGCCGAAGCCGTTCGCCTTCGACGAACTGGTCGCCCGGGTGCAGGCGCTGGGCCGACGGGCGACCCCGGCGGCCCCGCCGGTGCTGGAAATCGCCGACCTGGTGGTCGACCCGGCCCGCCGTACCGCCACCCGGGGCGGTGTGCCGGTGGAGCTGACCAACAAGGAATTCGGTGTGCTCTGCGAACTGCTCAAGGCCCGGGGTGCCGTGGTCTCCAGCGAGGAACTGCTGGAACGCGTCTGGGACGCAAACACCGACCCCTTCACCACAATCGTCCGGGTCACCGTGATGACGCTGCGTCGCAAGCTTGGTGATCCACCGTTGATCGAGACCGTGGTCGGGGCCGGCTACCGGACGGCCGAGGTGGTGCAGTGACGGGCACGGCGCGCCGCCGGCTGCCCGCGCTGCGGCGGCCCGCCCTGCGGCTACGTCCCACGCTGCGGCTGCGGCTGACCCTGCTCAACGGCGTGCTGCTGGTCGGTGCCGGCGCGATCCTGGTGCTGTTGGCCTGGCTGCTGGTGCAGGACGCGTTGCGCCCCACCGACGAGCTGCTGCCCGGCACCACCGTGGTGCTTGCCGACGGGAGCACGCTGGAGGCCGCCGCATGGCAACAGCGGCTCGTCGACGCGGCCTCCGGGGAACTGCTGGCCAAGGGGCTGGCCGCGCTGCTGGCGATCGGCGTGGTCGGCGTGGTCGGGGCGTACGCGGTCGCCGGGCGTGCGCTGCGCCCGCTACACCAGGTCACCGCCACCGCCCGCCGGCTCGGCGAAACCACGCTTGACCAGCGGATCGGCTACTCCGGGGCGGACGACGAGGTGGCCGAGCTGGCTGACACGTTCGACGCCATGCTGGACCGGATCGCCGCCGCGTTCGAGGCGCAGAAGCGGTTCGTGGCCAACGCCTCGCACGAACTGCGTACGCCGCTGGCGGTGATGCGTACCGAGATCGACGTGACGCTCAGCGACGACGAGGCGGACACGGCCGAGTACCGCCGGATGGCGACAGTGGTCCGCGACGCCTCCGAACGCGCCAACGGGCTGGTCGACGCGCTGCTGGTGCTGGCCCGCAGCGAGGCGCAGACCGGTCAACGGCTCGGCCGGCGCAGCGAGTGCGACCTGGCCGCCGGCACCGTCAACGCCCTCTCCGCCGTACGCCGGGAGGTGGAGCGGATCAAGCTGGCGGTCCAGACGTCGCTGGAGCCGGCACCGGTGGTGGGTGACCCCGGGCTGCTGGACCGGCTGGCCGGCAACCTCATCGAGAACGCGGTCCGCTACAACCACCTGCATGGCCGGCTCTGGGTGCGTACCGGCTCGGACGGGCAGCGATCCTGGCTGGTGGTCGGCAACACCGGCTTCGAGGTGGACCCGGCCGATGTGCCGGGGCTGTTCGAGCCCTTCCGGCGGGGCGGCCGGGAACGGACCGGGGCACGCGGGTCGGGCCTCGGCCTGTCCATCGTGCGCGCGGTCTGCGACGCGCACTGCGGCACGGTGACCGCCGTCGCGCAGCCCGGCGGCGGCCTGGAGGTGACGGTGAGCCTGCCGGCGGCGGAAGCCGCCCGCTGACCTCGACACCTCAACCGGTGTCGGAGATGGACGTACCGTAGCCCATCGGGTCTGACTCTCCGTGTTCCTTACGCTGGGTGACCATCTCTCCAGGGTCCGCACCACCCCTCCGCGCACTTTGCTCTGCTTCAACCCACGCACTCGTCTCTGAACAGCGGTAATGCGGTGCCGAGATTCAGCCATCAGCCGACTCCGAACACAGATCGTGATCGTTGCGTCGGTTGAAGCAGAGCAAAGGGTGGGAGCAGCACCGCATGGGGTGGGCGGGAGAGACACGGAAGGTAATGTCCGGGGTGTGCGGGTTGCTCCATGAGGCGTGGCGGTGCGAAGATCACTGGGTCAGCCCGATCAAGGAGGGGGGTGCGTCGATGTTCACCATGATGCTGTCCGCGCCCCGCCTTGCCGGCTGACCGCTCATCCTCGCGGGGCACCGGTAGCGGGATCGTCGTCCCGCAACTCAGCGGACCAGACACGCCAGTTCTGACTGCCCCGACGTCCGTCGGCCGCTAGCCGACAGGGCTGCGACGCCGGTGGCTGGACCACGAGGACGAGACATGAGCGCACGGATCCACAACATCGGAATCGACTGTCACGACACGTACGCCCTGGCCGGTTTCTGGGCCCAGGTCTTCGAGTGCCCCCGCCAGCCGGACGACTTCCCGGGCGATCCGGAGGCCATGCTGCTGCCGCCGGGTGGTCCGGAGGTGCTCTTCCTGGCGGTACCGGAGGGCAAGACGGTGAAGAACCGGCTGCACCTCGACCTGGAACCGACCGACCGGACCCGGGACGAGGAGGTCGAGCGGCTGCTGGGCATCGGGGCCCGGCACGTCGCCGATCACATCGGGCCGACCGGCGCCGGTTGGGTGGTGCTCGCCGATCCGGAGGGCAACGAGTTCTGCGTACTTCGTAGCGCCGCCGAGAAGGCGGCGGCCCGGCAGGCGGCGGAGGGCTCTGTGACGGACGGCTGAGCGGAGCGACGCCGCGACATCGGAGCGGCGGGGTGCCGCCGCTCCGATGTCAGTCCTGCCTACCGATCAGCTGCCGATGCCGTCCAACGCGGCGACGTCCTCGGCGGACAGCGAGAGCCCCGCCCCGACGACGTTCTCGCGCAGGTGCGCCACCTTCGAGGTACCGGGAATCAGCAGGATGTTCGGTGAGCGCTGCAACAGCCAGGCGAGCGCGACGGACATCGGTGTCGAGCCCAACCGGGCGGCGACGGCCGAGAGCGCCTCGGACTGCACCGGCGAGAAGCCACCGAGCGGGAAGAACGGCACGTAGGCGATGCCATCGGCGGCGAGTTGCTCGACGAGGTCGTCGTCGTGGCGGTGGGCGAGGTTGTACAGATTCTGCACGCACACCACTGGGGCGACCACCCGGGCCTCGGCGACCTGCTCCGCGGTGACGTTGCTGACGCCGAGGTGACGGATCAGGCCCTCCTGCTGGAGCGCGGCGAGCGTCTCGAACGCCTCGGTGATCGAGCCGGGCTGGGGACCTTCCGCGTCGCCCATCCGCATGTTGACCAGATCGAGGGTGTCGACCCCGAGGGAGCGCAGGTTCTCGTGGACCTGCCTGCGCAGCTCCTCGGGTCGACGGGCCGTCGGCCAGCCGCCCTGTGCGTCGCGGTTCGCCCCCACCTTGGTGGCGATGAGCAGCGACTCGGGATAGGGGTGCAGTGCTTCGCGGATCAGCTCGTTGGTGACGTGTGGCCCGTAGGCGTCGCTAGTGTCGATGTGGGTGATTCCCCAGTCGACGGCTTCGCGCAGCACGGCCAGGGCGCCGTCGCGGTCGGCGGGTGGCCCCATCACCCAAGGGCCGGCGAGTTGCATGGCTCCGTACCCGAAACGGGTGACGGTCCGATCGCCGAGTGGCCAGGTGCCGCCGGGAAGAGAAAGAGGAGTGCTCATCGTGTCGCTTCCGTCGCTGGTGAGAGAGGGCGCGTTTCGCTTGCCTGCATAATTCTTGGAGAGCCACTTTCCATCGGGAAGTAGGCACTTCAAGGTGCGTAACGCCCCAGCGGCGAGAGGGACGGTAAGTGACCACGATGAGGGCAGCCCAGCGGCAGGCGCAGGCCAAAGCGGAATACAACGCGTTCCTCGCAGCCTGCCCCAGCCGCCAGTTGCTCGACCGGATCTCGGACAAGTGGGTCGTGCTGATCCTGTGCGCGTTGGGCGGTGACGCGGCTCCGCAGGGTCCGGGTGCGCCGAGAGCGATGCGCTACTCCGAGCTTGCCCGCCTGCTGGCCGGAGTCAGTCAGAAGATGCTGACCCAGACCCTGCGTTCGCTGGAGCGTGACGGACTGCTCACCCGTACCGTGACGCCCACCGTCCCGGTCACCGTCACCTACGAGCTGACCGACCTCGGTCTCTCGCTCCACCGCACCGCACGGGAGATCAGGTACTGGGCTCAGGCCCACATGGGCGAGGTTCTCGCGCACCGCGACGACTACGACGCAGCCACCTCATGACGCGATCGTGTCCGCCGCCCAGCCATGATCAATCGCGCTGCTGGATCTGACCGCGAATTGTCACGAACTCGGCCTGGGCGTCGGCACGGGACGAGAAGAACATCACGATCAGACCCACGCTGCCCCGGTCGGCCCAGGTGCACACGCCCAGCGGCACGTCCTCGGTCAGGCCGTCGCCGCAGCTGGCCTCGCCGCCGAGCGGACCTGGATCGACCGAGGTCATGTTGCTGAGGCCCAGGTCGGCGGAGAGGCCCTGGACCGCCGCGTCGAGTTCCTGCTTCGGGTCGGACATCAGGCCGGACGCGCCTGCGATCATGACGAGGTCCTCGCCGGCCGGGTCACCGTAGAAGGCGCCCACCGCGCTGGTCTCGTTGCTCACCGTCGAGCGGATGTCGCGAACCATGTCGTCGGCCGCCTGCTGCAACTCCGGGTCCGTGTTCTTGGGTCGCCCGGCCAGGGTGGCCGGGGCCACCATCCGGGTCCGGGTCGCGTCCACGGCCTCGCTGACGTCGTCCTTGACCGCGAACCAGACGGCAGTGCCGCCACCGCCGCAGAGCACCAGCAGGACCGCGAGGACGATCAGCACGATCATCCAGATCCGGAACTTCTTCTTCGGCGGACCGACCGGCCCTGCACCAACCGGCCCTGCATCGGCGAGCCCCGGAGCAGCGAATCCTGGACCGGCCGGCCCCGGGCCGGGGAAACCTGAACCGGTTGGGTACGGCTGGCCGGGTGGTGGGTAGGCGCCGGGTGGCGGGTAGGCGCCGGGTGCCGGTTGGCCGGGTTGCTGCGGCGGCAGCGGTTGGGCACCGGCCGACGGGTACGGCACCTGGCCCGGCTGAGGGTACGGCCCCGGGACCGGGTTCGGGTACGTGCCCTGGGGCGGGTACGGACCGGCGGGCGGCGGGTTCTGGTGCTCATCCGAGGGGTGGGACATGCGGTCAGCTCCTGGGTTCGGGTGGACCGGTCATCGTAGCCAGGTGGTTCATCCGCACCCGCAGCACCACGAGAAAGCGATTCGCGGTGGCCACCCTCGTCGGGTGACCACCGCGACCGGTGTCGTTCGTCGCCGCTCAGCCGGCCAGGCTGGCCGCGCCGCGTGGCAGGAATCGCTTACCGGTGACCCGCTCGCTGGTGCCGGTCCGGTCCAGGTACGGCGTGACGCCACCCAGGTGGAACGGCCAACCGGCACCAAGGATCATGCACAGGTCGATGTCCTGCGCCTCGGCGACGACGCCCTCGTCCAGCATCAGCCGGATCTCCTGCGCCAGCGCGTCCAGCGCGTTCTGGCGTACCTGCTCCTCGGTGAGTGGCTGGTCGCCGACCACCAGCAGCTTCGCCACCTCGGTGTTGATCTCGTCGTCGACGACGATCGGCTGACCGGAGTCGGCGATCCGCTTGAGGTTCTCACTCACCCCGAACCGGTCCGGGAACGCCGCGTGCAGGGTGCCGCCCACGTGGTACGCGACGGCCGGCCCGACCAGCTGGAGCAGCGCGAGCGGGCGCATCGGCAGACCCAGCGGATCCAGTGCCCGGTTCGCCACCTCCAGCGGGGTGCCGGCGTCGACGGCGGCGAACACGGTGCCCAGGAAACGGGTGAGCAGCCGGTTGACCACGAATGCCGGGGCATCCTTCACCAGCACACTCGACTTCTTCAGCTGCTTGCCGACCGCGAACGCGGTGGCCAGGGTGGCGTCGTCGGTCCGCTCGCCCCGGACGATCTCCAGCAGCGGCAGCACCGCGACCGGGTTGAAGAAGTGGAAGCCGACCACCCGTTCCGGGTGCTCCAGCTCCGCAGCCATTTCAGTGATCGACAACGACGAGGTGTTTGTGGCGAGCACCGCCTCCGGCTTGACGATCTTCTCCAGTTCGGCCCAGACCTGCTTCTTGACGTTCAGGTCCTCGAAGACCGCCTCGATGACGAAGTCGGCGTCGGCGAAGACGGACTTGTCGACCGAGCCGGACACCAGGCCGTACAGCTTCGCGGCCGTGCCCTTGTCCATCCGGCCCTTGCTTACCGCCTTCTCGATCTGGGTGTGCACGTAGCCCACACCCTTGTCGACCCGGGCCTGGTCCAGGTCGGTCAGGACGACCGGCACCTGGAGGCGGCGGGCGAACAGCAGCGCCAACTGGCTGGCCATCAGGCCGGCGCCGACGATGCCGACCTTGGTAACCGGACGGGCGAGGCCCTTGTCCGGCGCGCCGGCCGGCCGCTTGGCCCGTCGCTGCACCAGGTCGAAGGCGTACAGGCCGCTGCGCAGTTCCTCGGAGAAGACCAGGTCGGCGAGGGCCTCGTCCTCCGCGGCGGTGCCGGCGGCGAAGTCGGCGTCCTTCGCCGTCTCCAGCAGGTCGAGTGCCTTGTACGCGGCCGGGACCGCGCCGTGCAACCGCTGGTCCAGCGTCTGCCGGGCGAAGTAGAGCACGCCGGCCCACATGTCCTTGTCGACCTCGGGCCGGGTGACGGTGACCTCGCCCCGGACGACCCCCGCGGCCCACTCCAGGGACCGCTCCAGGAAGTCTGCCGGCTCCAGCAGCACGTCCGCGATGCCCAGCTCGGCGGCCTGCTTCGGCTTGAGCATCTTGTTCTGCATCAGCGGATTCTGGATGATCACCTGAGTGGCGGCGGGGATGCCGATCAGGTTCGGCAGCAGTTGGGTACCGCCCCAGCCCGGGATCAGTCCGAGCGAGACCTCCGGCAGCGCCAGGGCCGTCGCGCCGCCGGACAGGGTCCGGTAGTGGCAGTGCAGGGCCAGCTCAAGGCCGCCGCCCATCGCCGCGCCGTTGACGAAGGCGAAGGTCGGTACGGAGCTGTCCTTCAGCCGGGCGAAGACCCGGTGACCCAGCCGGCCGATCTCCAGCGCCTGCTCGCGGTCCGCGAGCTGCGGCAAACCCGTGATGTCCGCGCCGACGCAGAAGATGTACGGCTTTCCGGTGACCGCGATGAACGCCGGGTCGGCCGCCAGCGCGGCGCTGATCGCCTCGTCCAGGCTGGTCAGGCCGCCGGGGCCGAAGGTGTTCGGCTTGGTGTGGTCGAATCCGTTGTCGAGGGTGATCAGGGCGGCCGGCCGGTCCAGCCCCGGTACGTTCACCTGCCGCAGCAGCGCCCTGGTGACGACCTCGTTCGGTGCGGCGAGCGCGCTCACTTGTCTCCCTCCCAGTGCGGGTTCTCCCAGATGACCGTGCCGCCCATGCCGATGCCGATGCACATGGCGGTGATGCCGTAGCGGACCTCCGGGTGCTCGGCGAACTGCCGGGCGAGCTGGGTCATCAGCCGTACGCCGGAGGACGCCAGCGGGTGACCGATGGCGATCGCGCCGCCCCACGGGTTGACCCGCGGGTCGTCGTCGGCGATGCCGAAGTGGTCGAGGAAGGCCAGCACCTGCACGGCGAACGCCTCGTTCAGCTCGAACAGGCCGATGTCGTCGATGGTCAGACCGGCGATGCGCAGCGCCTTCTCGGTCGACGGGATCGGGCCGACACCCATCACCTCCGGCTCGACGCCGACGAAGCCGTACGACACCAGCCGCATCGCGACCGGCAGGCCCAGCTCGCGGGCGGTGGCCTCGTCGGCGAGCAGGCTGGCGGTGGCGCCGTCGTTGAGACCGGCGGCGTTGCCCGCGGTGACCTTGCCGTGCGGGCGGAACGGGGTCTTGAGGGTGGCGAGCTTCTCCATCGAGGTGTCCCGGGGCGCCTCGTCCACAGTGGCCAGGCCCCAGCCGTTCTCCTCGTCGCGGATCGCCACCGGCACCAGGTCGTCCTGGAGCTTGCCGTTGGCGTACGCCTTCGCGGTCTTCTGCTGGGAGGCGAGGGCGAAGGCGTCGGTGCGCTGCTTGGTGATGTGCGGGACCCGGTCGTGCAGGTTCTCCGCGGTGGCGCCCATCACCAGCGCGGACGGGTCGACCAGCTTCTCGGCGATGATGCGCGGGTTCGGGTCGACGCCCTCACCCATCGGGTGGCGGCCCATGTGCTCGACACCGCCGGCGATCGCGATGTCGTAGGCGCCCATGGCGATGCCGCCGGCGACGGTGGTCACGGCGGTCATCGCCCCGGCACACATCCGGTCGATGGCGAAACCCGGCACGGTCTTGGGCAGCCCCGCCAGCAGCGCGGCGGTGCGACCGATGGTCAGGCCCTGGTCGCCGATCTGGGTGGTGGCGGCGATCGCGACTTCCTCGACCCGCTCCGGCGGCAGTTGGGGGTTACGGCGCAGCAGTTCGCGGATGCAGCGGATCACCAGGTCGTCGGCGCGGGTGTTGGCGTACATGCCACCCGCCTTGCCGAAGGGGGTGCGGACGCCGTCGACGAAGACGACATCCCGGACTTCACGGGGCACGATGAGCCTCCTATTCGACCACGATCCGGTCGTCCGCGCGGTAACCGACGTGACGGACCGGACGAAGGTCGCCAGCACTGGCGTTTCCCCGATGCTACTCGCCAGTAATAAGCCCCGCGCCACCTCCCCCTGTAACCCACCCCACACCCCACCCCACCCCACCCCACCCCACCCCACCCCGCCCACGCCCACGCCCACGCCCACGCCCGCGCGCCCTGCGCCCGCGCGCCCTGCGGTGATCAAGAAGTTTGCGTCAGCCGCCCGGCGTGTCGCCGACCCAAACTTCTTGATCACCGGGGCGGGGCGGGGCGGGTGGGCGCGGGGGTGGGGGTGGGGGCGGGGCGGGGCGGGTGGGCGCGGGGGTGGGTGGGGGTCAGGGGGTGGGGGTGGGGGGTAGGGCTTGGGCGAGGTCGGGGAGGAGGAGGGTGATCTGCCATTCGCGGGCGTGGTGGGCGCGCAGGGCCTCGGCGACGGTGGCTTCGGTGATCTCCTCGGGCGGCTGCCAGGCGACCCGACGGATGGTGTCGGGCGAGATCAGGTTCTCCGGGGGCAGGTTGTGCTCGCCGGCCACCCGCAACACCACCTCACGGCAGCGGCTCAACCGGGCGGCGGCAGCCGGATCCCGTTCCGCCCAGCGATGCGGCGGAGGTGGCCCTTCCACCGTCGGCGTCACCGGCAGGGCGTCGTCCGGCAACTGCCGGGCGTCGTCGAGCGCCGCCAGCCAGGTACGTGCCAACCGCCGCACCGAGCGACCACCGAAGCCGGGCAGCGTGAGCAGTGTCTTCTCGTCCCTCGGGTCCAGCTCCGCCGCCGCGACGATGGCCGAGTCGGGCAGTACGCGGCCCGGCGCCGTGTCCCGCCGGGCGGCGATCTGGTCCCGGGCGTACCACAGGGACCGGACCCGGGCCTGTGCCCGCGCGCCCCGGACCCGGTGGATCCCGGAGGTGCGTCGCCACGGTTCGGCGCGGACCCGGGGCGGTCGGCTGCCGTTCAGCACGAGCGCGGCGAACTCCTCCGCCGCCCACTCGGATTTGCCCTGCCGGGCCAACTCCGCGTCGAGTGCGTCGCGCAGGTCGGTCAGCAGCTCGACGTCCAGGGCGGCATAGGTCAGCCAGGACTCGGGCAGTGGCCGGCTCGACCAGTCCGCTGCGGAGTGGTGCTTCTCCAGGCTGAATCCGAGTAGCTGCTCGGTGAGCGCGGCGAGCCCCACCCGCTCGAAGCCGGCCAGCCGCGCCGCCAACTCGGTGTCGAACAACCGGCGTGGCCGCAGCCCCAGCTCCGCCAGGCAGGGCAGATCCTGGTTCGCCGCGTGCAGCACCCACTCCGTTTCGGCGATAACGGCGTCCAGGGCGCTGAGGTCGGGCAGCGGCAGTGGGTCGATCAGTACGGTGCCGGCACCGGCGCGACGCAGCTGCACGAGGTAGGCGCGTTGGCTGTACCGGTAGCCGGAGGCACGTTCGGCGTCCAGGGCCACTGGCCCGGCACCGCTGGCGAACCGCGCCACGACCTCGGCGAGCTGCTCCGGGGCGGCGACGGGCTCGGGGGTGCCCTCGCGGGGTGCGGTCAGCGGCACGGACTGGCCGCCGGTGGGCTCGGACCCCGCGTCCGAGGGCTCCGACCTCGCCGATGGCGGGTGCTGCGTGTCGTTTCCCGTACGGCTTGCGGCGGCCCGACGGCTCAGGGGTGGTTCGTCGGTCACCTGACAACCCTAGTGCGCGAGTGGATCGAGTGCCGCCACCCGCCCCGCCGCGTGTCGGCCGATGCCGTGCGGCCGGGAGACGGGGCCCGTGGCGGCCGGGCACAGTGCGGCGGGAAGCACCGGGATCGGAGCGGTGGCGGCGCCACCGGAGTCGGACGGGCTCAGCCGGTGGCGGCCGGGCGGCGCTCCGGCAGGGCGGTGACGCCGGGCGGCGGCAGGCCGGCGGTGGAGGCGAGCAGGGTGCACCAGGCGTCCAGGTGCGCGGCGAGGTCGCCGCCGGTCGGTGTCCAGGAGGCGCGGATCTCCACGTCGCCGGCCGCGGGTGGGCCGGCCAGCTCACCGAACCGGGTCGACATTGTCTGCGTGATCGTCCCGCCGATGGCCCGGTACCCCGCGTCCTGGGCGTCGAGGGCGTCGGTGAGCCAGGTCCACCCCACCCCGGGCAGCAGCGGATCGGCGGCCAGATCGACCTCCAACTCGGCGGTCACGTAGGTGACCAGCCGCAGGGTGCCCTGCCACGCCTCGTGCCCGGCCGGGTCGTGCAGCAGGATCAGCCGCCCGCTGGCCACCTCGTCACCGTCGCGCAGCACCGACGCCGAGAGCGCGAAGGAGTACGGGGCCAGCCGTTGCGGCGCCCCCACTTCTTCCAGCAGGATCTCCGGCCGGGGCGTCGCCGACCGGAGCCCCGCGACCGCGCGAGCGAACGTGTCGGGAAGCGCGATCGGGGGGCCCATGCCCGCAGCCTATTCCGCCGCCCGTTTCCCGCCCGCGAGGCGCGCCGACGATCACCCGGCGCGTACCACGCCGCCCGTTACCGCGCTACGTCACAAAGGTGGCGGTGGGCGCGGGACGGCGATCGGCCGCGTGGCACGATTGCCGCGATGACCACCGACACCACGGGCACCGCCGCCCGAGACGATGAACCCCGCCCCGGCGGGCCCGCCGATTCGCCCTTCGTGCGGGCGTGCCGCCGCCGGCCCGTCCCGCACACCCCGGTCTGGTTCATGCGCCAGGCGGGCCGCTCGTTGCCGGAGTACCGCGAGATCCGGGCCAACGTGGCGATGCTGGAATCGTGCCGGCGCCCGGACCTGGTCACCGAGATCACCCTTCAGCCGGTACGCCGGCACGGGGTGGACGCGGCGATCCTGTTCAGCGACATCGTGGTGCCGGTGGCTGCCGCCGGGGTCGACCTGGACATCGTGCCCGGCACCGGGCCGGTCGTGGCAGAGCCGGTGCGTACCGCCGCCGACGTCGAACGGATCCGGCCGATCGGCCGCGATGACGTCGACTACGTCGACGAGGCGGTCCGGCTGCTGGTCAAGGAGTTGGGCGACACCCCGCTGATCGGCTTCGCCGGTGCCCCGTTCACGCTTGCCAGTTACCTGGTGGAGGGCGGCCCGTCGCGTACCCACGCCAAGACCAAGGCGCTCATGTACGGCGAGCCCGAGCTGTGGCACGCCCTCGCCGGCCGGCTGGCCGAGGTGACCCTGGCGTTCCTGCGGGTGCAGATCGAGGCCGGCGTGTCGGCGGTGCAGCTGTTCGACTCGTGGGCCGGCGCGCTCTCCGAGGCCGACTACCGCCGCTTCGTGCTGCCCCACTCGACGAAGGTGCTGTCCGGGCTCGCCGACACCGGAGTGCCCCGGATCCACTTCGGGGTGGGCACCGCCGAACTGCTCGGCGCGATGGGCGAGGCCGGTGCCGACGTGGTCGGCGTCGACTGGCGTACCCCGCTGGACGTCGCGACCCGCCGGATCGGACCGGAGCGGGCCGTGCAGGGCAACCTCGATCCGACCCTGCTGATGGCACCGTGGCCGGTGGTGGAGACCGAGGTGCGCCGGATCCTGGAGCAGGGCCGGGCCGCGCCGGGGCACGTGTTCAACCTCGGCCACGGGGTGCTGCCGGAGACCGACCCGGAGGTGCTGACCCGGGTGGTCGCCCTGGTGCACGAGCTGTCCGTCCGACCGGTCGACCAGGGCTGACCGTCGTGGCGACGCGGCGGCGGGTGGCGGTGGTCGGCGGCGGCATCGCCGGCCTGGCCGCCGCGGTCCGGTTACGCGACCGCGCCCCCGCCGAGGTCGACATCACCGTGTACGAGCAGTCCGGCGCGCTCGGCGGCAAGCTGCGCACCGGCGAGCTGGCCGGCGGCCCGGTCGAGTTCGGCGCCGAGTCGTTCCTGATGCGTGACCCGGCCGGCGGGGAGTCCGCCGCCGTCGCCCTGATCCGCCGGCTCGGCCTGGCGGGACGGATCGTCCACCCCACCGTCGGGCAGGCGGCGCTGGCCGTCGACGGCGGACTGCGCCCGATCCCCGGCGGCACGCTTGTCGGCGTACCCGGTGATCTGGACAAGGTGTCAGCGGTGGCCCGGCCCACCCCGGAGGCCGACCGCGACGGAGGTGGGCCGCTGCTCGGCCCCGGGGCCGACGTCTCCGTGGGCGCGCTGGTCCGGTCGAGGTTCGGTGACGAGGTGGTCGACCGGCTGGTCGACCCGATGCTCGGCGGGGTGTACGCGGGCCGCGCCGACGACCTGTCCCTGGTCACCACCATGCCGGCGCTGGCCCGGGCCGCCCGGGTGGAACACACGCTTGTCGCCGCCGTACGCGCGGCGCAGGCCGCCGCGCCCCGTGCTCCCGGCGAGCCGGTCTTCGGCACCCTCGACGGCGGGCTGAGCAGCCTGGTCGACGCGGCGGTGACGGCCAGCGGCGCGACGATCCGCCGCCACGCGGCGGTGCGTGAACTCACCCCGACCGGCGTCGGCTGGCGGCTGACCGTCGGCCCCACCCGCGACCCCGAGCACGTCGACGTGGACGCGGTGGTGCTGGCGGTGCCGGCCCGGCCGGCGGCGCGTCTGCTCGCCGACGTCGCCCCGCAAGCGGCGAAGGAGATCGGCGGGCTGGACTACGCCAGCGTCGCGCTCGTCACCCTCGCGCTGCCCGAACCGGTGCTGCCGGAACTCTCCGGCTTCCTGGTGCCCGCCACCGAAGGACTGCTGGTCAAGGCGTCCACCTTCTTCACCACCAAGTGGGGGCACCTGCGCCGGCCGGACGGGCTGGCCCTGGTGCGCGCCTCGGTCGGCCGGTACGGCGACGAGGAGCAGCTCCAGCGCACCGACGAGGACCTCGCGGCCACCGTGCACCGGGAGGTGTCGGCGGTGCTGGGAACGCCGCTGCCCGCCCCGGTCGCCGGGCACGTGCAGCGCTGGGGTGGCGCGCTGCCGCAGTACACCCCCGGTCACCTCGACCGGGTGGTGGCCGCCCGCTCGACCCTGCGGGCGACGCATCCGACGCTGCGGCTGGCCGGCGCCGGCTACGACGGGGTCGGCATCCCGGTCTGCGTCCGCTCCGGTGAGACGGCGGCCGAGGAGATCATCACGGCACTGGAAGGACCGGGGAGATGACCGAGCAGAGCAACGCGGCCCGCCTGAAGGAACTCAACGCCACCATCCGCTACACCATGTGGTCGGTGTTCCGGGCCAGCGCGCCGCTGCCGTCGCTGCGCGACAACGTCACCGGCGAGGTCGAGTCACTGATCGAGGAGCTGGCCGGCAAGGACGTGGTGGTACGCGGCACCTACGACGTGTCCGGGCTGCGGGCCGACGCCGACCTGATGGTCTGGTGGCACTCATCGTCAAGCGACGCGCTCCAGGACGCGTACCTGCGGTTGCGGCGAACTGCCCTGGGCCGGGCGATGACTCCGGTCTGGTCGCAGATGGCGTTGCACCGGCCGGCCGAGTTCAACAAGAGCCACATCCCGGCGTTCCTGGCCGGCGAGGAGGCCCGCGCCTACCTCTGCGTCTACCCGTTCGTCCGCTCGTACGACTGGTACCTGCTGCCCGACGCCGAGCGGCGGGAACTGCTGGCCGAGCACGGCAAGATGGCCCGCGGCTACCCCGACGTACGGGCCAACACGGTTGCCTCCTTCGCGCTCGGCGACTACGAGTGGATGCTCGCCTTCGAGGCCGACGAACTGCACCGAATCGTCGACCTGATGCGTGACCTGCGGGCCTCTCGCGCCCGGTTGCACGTACGCGAGGAGGTCCCCTTCTACACCGGCCGCCGCCGCTCGATCGCCGACATCGTCTCCGCCCTCGCCTGAGCCGGCCCGCCGGATCGTCCGCCCGGCTCGT
>NZ_BOPD01000044.1:0-44127 GCF_016863575.1 Micromonospora sediminimaris | reverse complement strand
ACCGATCACCGTCCACGACGCCCGCCGCACCTGCGCCACCCTCCTGGCCGACCTCGACGTCCACCCGCGAGTCGCCATGCAGATCCTCCGGCACGCCCGCTTCGCCGTAACGATCAAGATCTACACGCAGGTCTCATCCAAGGCGACCAGGGACGCCCTCAAACGCCTCGGCGAATCGCTCGACCGGTGATCTACCACCGCCGGCCGCCGCGAACCTGCACTGGGCTCAGCTCTCGTCGGCCTCAGCGGCCGGCAGGTCGAGATAGGCCAGCAACCGCAGTACCCCGGCAAGGTGTTGCAGGTCGTGCCAGAGCACCGGCCCATCACCCGCCGGACGGCGCATCAGCGCACGCAGCTCCGCCAAGTCGTCACTGCTCTGCCCGACGTCGATTCCCGATGCCGGGTCCTCCACCATCCCGAAGGCGGATCGCAGGTCAACGTTCCAGTAGTGGTCGACACCGAGGCGTGACACATCAATCTCCGCACCGAACCGCTTCTGCGCGGCGTCCAGTAACAGCACGCACACCTGCCGGAGTTCCTCGACCCTGAGCATGTGCATCTCTGTCATGTGCACCCCATTCCCGGAGGTAGTGACCGCCGTTGCTGTACTTCGCTGCTGTACGGGCAGCAGAAAGGCCACCTCCCGAATCCCGGAAAGTGGCCTGAGCTGCGTGGGCGATACTGGGATCGAACCAGTGACCTCTTCGGTGTGAAGCGGGACGCTGCACCCACTCTGACCTGCAGAAAAAGAAGCCGCAGGTCGTGGTGGGTGCAGTTGAGTGCCATTCGACGCCGCTGGGCGCGGTTCAGAGCCGTTCAGCGCGCCCGACTGCTCCCACGTTGCTCCCCGATCCCCGGTGGTCGACCGCGTCGTCGGCCGGCCCGTCTTTACGCGTCGCTTCGGCGCGTCTCCCAAGGAACAACGCCGAGACTGACGGGTACTCAACGTGACCGGCGCGCTGAGGTACCACGCGCACCGTCGGTGGCAGAGGTGCTCACCATGTGGCGGTCGTTCGGTCACGGTTCTCGGGCGGGTAGTGCTTGCGGAGGTCGGAGGTCGTCATCCGGTCGAGCATCCGGTCGGGAAGGATGCGGGAGGCCCGGATGAGGAAGGCAGCCGTCGCGCCGATGGTGTAACGGGTGCGGGGCCTGGCGTCGGTCACCGCTTTGGCGATCCTCTTCGCGGCGACGTTGGAGGTCACGCCGGCCTTGGTGAACGCCGCCACGTGGGAGGGTATTGCCTGCATCAGAGTGCCGTAGCGCGCGTTCTGCTCGGGCGTCATCCCGTCGTCGAGGCGGCTGAGGGCGGCCAGGCCGACGCGGGACATCTCGGTTTTGACGCCGCCCGGTTCGACCACCACCACCTGCACACCGTGGGGGGCCAGTTCGTTGCGCAGCGCGTCGCTCATCGCCTCCATCGCGAACTTGCTGGCGGCGTACGGCCCGTAGCCGGCCATCGAGATCTTGCCGTTGAGGGAACTGATGTTGACGACGCGTCCCTTGCCAAGTAGGAGCGCGGGAAGCAGGGCCTGTGTGACGGCGACGTGGCCGAAGAGGTTCACCTCGAAGATGCGCCGCCATTGGCTGAGCGGCATCACTTCGACCGGGCCGGCGCCAGGGACGCCGGCGTTATTGACCAGCGCCCGCAGCGGCTGCGGACCCCGCTCGACACGTGCGGCGAGCGCGGCGACGTGGTCGGGGTCGGTGATGTCGAGGGTCACCGGCTCGATGCGGTCGGCCCGCAGGGGTGTCCGGTCGCTGTCGCGCCGTACGCCGGCGAGGACATGGAAGCCGTGCCGAGCCAGTTCCTGCGCGGTGGCCGCGCCGATGCCGGTCGACGCCCCGGTCACGACCACGAGTTCCCGAGTTTCAGTTGACGATGTCATCTCTTGAGTGTGCAGTAATGAGATGACAGTGTCAACTGGTTCAAGTGACTTAGTCATCACAGGTGGGCTAGAATCCTCCGCGTGATCAGCCGGGCCGAATCAGCTGCTGCCACCCGCCGCGCCCTCCTCGACGCGGCCGCTGAGCTGCTCGATTCCGGTGGCCTCGACGCCGTGACGTTGCGCGCGGTGGGGGCGCGCGCCGGAGTGACCCGCGGAGCGCCCTACCGGCACTTCCTCGACAAGGAGAGCCTGCTGATCGCCGTCGGGACCCGGGCATGGGACACGCTCGGAGACCGCATGCAAGCCCTTCGCGCGGAACCGGGCCTGTCGGCCGCCGAAAAGATCCGCGGCGGCCTCCTTGCGCTCATCGACGTCGGCCGCTTTCAGCCACACCTCTACAAGCTCATGTTCAGCAACCCGCCCGGCGATCCCACCGCACTCGCCCGGGCCGCCCAGCGAAGCCAGACCGAGTTCCTGGCCGTCGTCGCCGACCTGGTGGGCGAGCAGGAGGCCCGACGGTACGCGGCCCTGCTCATCAGCAGCGCGAACGGGATCGCCGGCCTGCAGGCCAGCGGCCAGCTCGCCGACCCGAAGTGGGGAGGCGTCTCCGCCGAAGACCTAACCGACACCCTCGTCGACATGATCGCCGGCAAGGGCCGGCACGCATGACCGGCGACCAGCGGACTCATGACCATTGCCAGAAAGTGGTAGAAACCGCCCGGACGTCATCGGCTCGCCATCGCCGAGTTCATCCCTCAACCGAACTTAACGACCTGCCGCACGGCATGCGCTGATCCGCCAGCGGCATCCACACGCCACGGCCTCCTGCAAGCCGAGTGCAGCAAGTGATTACACCTGCTCATCGGAACGATCCAGGGCACTGACATCGGGCTACTTGTTTCATTGACCTACGACCGTTGCCCGGCGTGAGGGGCGAACCACTGCCCCAACCAGGCGATGAATTCAGCGGAGGCCCGCAGCCTCGTCCGTGATCGGGCACCGTTGCAGGACCTGACGCCGTCGCGACAGCCGGCACGGACTGCCGCCAACGTCACTTCCCTGCGCAAGGCGGCGGGCCTGGGCAAGTCTCCGCTAGATCCAGGCAGGTGACGGGGTCGGTCGTGGTACAGCCGCCGTGGGTGACCGCCTCACCGTCGAGGAATCGCGATGCCGGCAGCGCGCAGCCGCGCTTCGATGAGTGCGGTCAACCGAGCTGTGGTCGGCGCCTCGTCAGCCCGGTGTTCGTTGACCACGTCGTAGCGGGTGGCGGCGTCGGGGCTGGAGAAGAAACCGTCCATGTGTGTCTGCATCACCGCCCGTTCGGTCAGCAGGTTGTCGGCCATCTCAGCTGCGAGCTCGTCGAGGCGCGGGTCGTCGGGCTCCCAGGACAACGCGTCCCAGGTTCGCTTCCACAGCCTCACATACTCGGGATCGTCGAGCCGGCGCTCGAGCTGGGTCACGAAACCGTCGAAGAACGCTGGGGCCAGCGCGCGGGCCAGGACCAGGGCCTCCCGTTGCGAGGCCACGACGTCGGGACCGAAACCCAGCGCGGTCAACCGGTCCAAAAGGGTGCAGGCGCGGTCGGGAAGCAGCGCCCGGTCGCTGTCAGCGAGTCGACGCAGTGTGTCGCGGCGGGCGATAAGCTCCGTGATCCGGTCGGTGAGCCGTCGCTCGACGTCAACCACGGCGGCGGCGAAGCGCTTCGGATCAGCGTCGAGCAGTTCACCGATCTCGGCGAGCGGCACGCCCGCCTCGGCCAAAGTACGGACCTGGACCAACCGGAGCAGGTCGGTGGAGGTGTAGCGGCGGTAACCTGAGGAGTCGCGGCGGGGCTCGTCGAGCAGGCCGAGACGGTGGTAATGCCGCACCGTCTTGACCGTGACACCGGCGAACGCGGCCGCCTTCCCGATCGTGAGCCCTCCGCCCATGGGCTCAGTCCGTCGTGCGGGTGCCGGTAGGCGCGAGTTCACGCACCGCCCTGGCGACGGCAGGAAAGTCCTTGCGCAGGATCGTGCTGTGGTTGCTCGCGACCTTCGCGCTGATCGCGAGATTCGGGTTGCGGGCGAGAATCGGATCGAGTGCGGCGCGTCCCTGTTCCATCTCGTCGCCCTCGTTGCCAAGGCTGGCTCCGGTCGCCAGGACGAACCGCAGCGGGCAGGCGATGCGTTCCAGGACCGGCACGCTGGCGGCGGCGATCTCGTTGAGTTCGATGTTGACCTCGGCGTGCTGGTCCGCGCTCATCCGAGCGCCCATGCCGAACCGACTGGTGATCGGCAACAGCAACCGCACCCGGCGAAACTCCTTGCGGATGCGTTCCCGGCCGGCGACGCCGGTGAGGCCAACCGGGAAGGCGTCCACGGTAACGACGCCGAGAACACGATCCGGGTTCCGGTCGGCCCAGTGCCACGACAGGATTCCGCCGTAGGACCAACCCACCAGCAGCGGCCGGTCGACTCCCCGGGATGCAAGGACGGCGTCCAGATCTCGCAGGCAAGCCTCGAAGGAATAGTCGGCGGAACGCTTCGACCGGCCGCGGGCGCGCTCGTCGTAGGTGATGTGGCGGTATTCACCACCGAGCTCGGCGATGACCCGCCGCCAATGCGACTGGTCGGCGTAGGCGCCGTTCAGGTACACGATGGGCGTGCCCGAGCCGCCGGTGTCGGTGACCGCGAGGGCTGTGTCGTCAACGGGAAGCATGCCCGTCCAGGGCGAACTGGCCATGCGTTGAGCCTATGGATTGACCTTAGGTCAAGGTCAACCGTTGTACGAGGGAGCCGATGCCACATCGACTCTGGCCGCTGGAACGTCGATGAACGTGAGGTGCCGCGACTTACCTCGGTAGTTGCGTCGACGGTTCCCAAGCCTGCGTCGTCGACCGATAGCGGTCGGAAGGACCCCCTCCTCCTGGTCGCCGCAGCCGAACAGCCGAACCCCCATGATCAACGGTGTTCGTAGACGTCCCCGGCGGAGACGTCTACCACTGTGCAGGGCTGCGGGGCGCCACCAGTGCAGAGCTGAATCAGCCGCTCCACGAGCGGCACCTACATCTTCTGACCGAGAAGAACGCCGGGATGTCGCCTACCACCTGCCAAGCCGACTCGGAGACCTGCTGTTCAACTAATTCGACTGAGCTGCCCTCCGCGCTCACCGTGCGGCAGAAGAGGGCGGCGAAATCCGGTAGCCACGGCGCGGGAAGGCTGTCGGCGGCCAGTGAATACTCCCCGTAGGCGGCCATATGTCGCCCCGCTGGTGGCCAGGGATCTCCCCGTGGATGGCCAGATACCTCCCCGCTGACCAGGTCAGAGTGCCGGTCGGCGAGGGTCGACGGCGTGAAGAGCGGCAGGGAGATCGTGGAAATCTTGGAGGCATACGACCTCACGGGTAGTTACCGTGCGGCGGCTGAGTTGGCTGGGTGTGACCATCACACGGTTGCCCGGTATGTGAAGTTGCGGGAGTCCGGGCAAAGTCCCGAGGCGCGGGCGCACCGGGCCCGGCCGATCGATGAGTACGTGGCGAAGATCGAGGAGTTGGTGGCCCGTTCGGGTGGCCGGGTCCGCGCGGATGTGGTGCACCGGCGGATCACCGCGTTGGGCTTCGGCGGTGGTGAGCGCACCACCCGGCGGGCGGTCGCGGAGGTCAAGGCCCGCTTCGCCGCCGGGCAGCGGCGGGTGTTCCGGCCGTGGATCCCGGAGCCGGGCCTGTGGTTGCAGTTCGACTGGGGCGAGGGCCCGCGCATCGGTGGGCGGCGTACCTCGTTGTGGTGCGCGTGGCTGGCCTGGTCGAGGTTCCGGTTGGTGATCCCGACCTTCGACAAGACCCTGCCGACGATCGTGTCCTGTCTGGACACGACGCTGCGAGCACTCGGCGGTGGCGTCCCGACCTCCAATGTGGGACAAGGTCGACAGTGCCTGCAGGTCAGTGGCGGGCAGAAGAATCTCCGCGACGCCCACCGGCCCAAGAACCAACCCGTCCGGGCTTCGGGATTCCCGATCCTGCTCTGACGATCTCGACAGCGATCGCGCGGTCGTCGGCCGCCGGAACCGCGGGCGGGGTGGCCCGCCGGTGCCATCGCCAGCCTGCTCCCAAACTGCTCCCATTTCAAAGGGCGACAGCGGAGAAGCTCGTTACCGACCGTTCCGGCAACGAGCTTCTGACCTGCACATATTAATGGTGGGCGATACTGGGATCGAACCAGTGACCTCTTCGGTGTGAACGAAGCGCTCTCCCGCTGAGCTAATCGCCCTCAGCGCGGATGACTCTACCCGATCCGGCGCGCGGACCGCGAACCCGGGGTCAGTGGGTCGCGAGGTAGTGCAGCACCTGGGCGATCACGTCGATGCCGAGGCTGTACTTGATCGACAGCAGGGCGACGGCGCCGACGAAGACGAGGCCGACCGAGCCGATCACCAGGCGTACGGGCAGTGATTGGCTCTTCACCCAGGCGGTCCAGCCGTGAACGTGGCGGCGGGTGAAGGCGAGCAGGCGCTTGGCCCAGTGGAACTCTACGGCCCAGATGCCGAGGCCGGCGATCACCAGCAGCCAGCCGGGGCCGGGCAACGGGATGAGTGCGATGCCGATGGTGACCACGAGGGCGCCGAGCACCCCGAAAATGATCTTCAGTGCGATTCGGCCGGTGGGGTTGGCTCGGATCAGGGCGAGGGTGGTGGTTATCCGTTGCCGCCACGCTGGCGGGTCGCGTCGCTCGGACACGGCGACACCACCCCCCTTGCGCTGCGCACCACCGGCCATCTCCCCACGATGCCCCTTCCCGGTCGATCTATCCCGACTTCCCCCCGGGTAGCCACGTCCGTTGCGCACTCGGACGGCCGCCGGGCCGCGCTCACCTAACCGACCGCGGTCGATCACTGACCGACCGTGCCGGCTTCTCCGCTTCTTCGGCACCCCGTACCCCCGCTGTTCGGCTGTGCGGACCGCGACGTTCGACGGGTCTCGCCGGCTCGGCGCATCCACTGAGGATGGCGTCCGCGACCATTTCACGCCCCAGTGTGGCGCGGGCCCGTCACTGCAACCGCCGACTGGACGTTACCGGAGTAAGTCGACGACTCAACAAACCCGATGCCGGGCAGGATGAACCCACTGGGCAGAATCGGAAATCCTACATGAACTTTCACGTTCACGAGGCCCTTCCGACCCCCTTCCCACCACTGGGTGAAGTCAGCGCATGGCGGAGCGTAGCCAGGAGTAGCGGCTGAGTATGGGAAAAGCGGGACACGCGCGTTCCGCAGCGGTGCCGGGGGGAGAACGTTCATGAGTGTCATCCGACCGACGACCGTAGAGGTCGAGACGTCGCTAAGGCTCGTCGCACCTGACGCCACCGCCTTGCCGGTGCGCGCCAGTCTGCGCTACGACCCTGCGGACCCGTATGCGGTCCATGTCCTGTTTCATGCCGAATCGGCTGGCGGCGAGGCGGTGAGTTGGTCCTTCGCCCGCGAACTGCTGGTCACCGGCCTGGACGAGCCGGCGGGCATCGGGGACGTACGGGTCTGGCCCTGGGCCACCCCGCGCGGCGACTTCGTCGCGCTGGCGCTGTCGTCGCCGGACGGCAACGCCCTGTTCGAGGTACCCCGCAGCGTGCTGGTGCGCTTCCTGCGGCGGACCTACGTCGTCGTTCCGCGTGGCCGGGAGGCCGAGCACCTGGACGTCGACACCGCGGTGAACCGGCTGCTCGCCGGTCGCTGACAGACCGACAACCGGGGCCGCGCGAATCTGCCGAGTTCGCGCGGCCCCCGCCTACCCACCCGTTACCCCCACACCGCTTCCTCCGCGATCTTGCACTTCTGGTCGATGCATATGCCGCACAAGCCGCATAACAGCGACCGAAAGTGCAAGATCGCGGAACGAAGGGGCGGGAGCGCGAGGAGGCGGGAGCGGTCAGCCGTGGGTGGTCAGGCCGCCGTCTACCGGGATCACCGCGCCGGTGAGGTAGGCGCCGGCTCGGGAGGCGAGGTAGATCGCCGTGCCGGCCATGTCCTCGGGGCGGCCGATGCGGCCGAGCGGGACCTGGGCCTCGATGGCGGACCGGGAGCCGGGGTCGTCGAGCGCGAACGCCATCATCTTGCTCTCGAACGGTCCGGGGGCGATCGCGTTGACGGTGATCTGTTCGCCGGCCAGCTGGTGGGCCAGGCTGCGGGTCAGCATGTGCACCGCCGCCTTGGTCGCCGAGTACGCGTACACCTCCATGAGCGGCACCCGGATGCCGTCGATGGAGCCGATGTTGATCACCCGCGCCGGGTCTTCGGGGCCCGCCGCCGCACGCAGCGCCGGCAGCAGCGCGGTGGTCAGCCGGAAGACGGACTTGACGTTCACCGCCCACAGCTTGTCGAACGCGCTCTCCGGGTAGTCCTCCAACGGCGCGCCCCAGGTTGCACCAGCGTTGTTGACCAGCACGTCCAGCTTGTCGACCCGGTCCTGAACGGCGGCGGCCAGGTGCTGCACGCCCTCGTCGCGGCCCAGGTCGGCGGGGATCGCCTCGCAGCGACCGTGCGTGGACAGCTCCGTGGCCACCGCCTCGCAGACGTCGGCCTTGCGGGAGGAGATGATGACGTGCGCCCCCGCGGCGACAAAGCCCCGGGCGATCATCAGGCCGATGCCGCGGGAGCCGCCGGTGACCAGGACGGTCTTGCCCTCGACGGAGAACAGATCCTTCATGCCATCCCCTTGCGTTCCCGGCCTGGGACAGCCGGTGTCGGGGCCGCCGTCACGGACCGCGCGGGCGCCACGACGACCAGGTCACTACCGATCAGTAACCTAACCGTCCCGCCTTGTCGGGACAACCCTGTGCGCCCGGCGGCACCGCGACCCGCGATACCGGGGTGGCGAGGGATGCGTACGGGCCGGGCTCGGGCTAACGTCGCAGGTGATGGTCCCTTCCGGTCACCCAGTCACGGCGCTGTCCGATGCTGCCGCCAGCCCGGCCGAGATCGACACGATCACCCTCGGTGATCTCGCTCCCGACTCCGGGTGGCGACGACCGGTGCTGCTGGACCGCGAGCTGATCGTGCTGACCACCAGTGGTCACGGGCTCGCCGAGGTGGATTTCCGCGCCCTGCCGTGCCGGCCCGGCACGTTGCTGCGGATCCGTCCCGGCCAGGTGCTGCGCTGCGCCCTGCCCCGGCTGGACGCCACGGTGGTCCGCTGGCATCCGGAGGCGCTGCACGGGCTCGACGTCGATGCCGACGAGGTGCCGATCTGGTTTCAGCTCGCCGGTGAGGACGAGGACGCGATCATCAACGAGGTCAGCCAGTTGACCGTGGACGCCAGCCGGCACCGGGACACCCGGACCGCCCGCAGCCTGTTGCGTCATCAACTGAGCGTGCTGTTGCTGCGGTTGAGCATGTTGCCCTCCGGAGCGGGGCGGACGGCGCGCCCGGAGGAGGAGACCTTCCGGCGGCTGTGCCGCGAGGTGGAGCGGGGTTACCAGGCCAGTCGCCGGGTCGAGGACTACGCCGACCGGCTGGGCTGCTCGGTGCGTACCCTCACCCGGGCCTGCCTGGCGATTACCGGGCGCAGCGCCAAACAGGTGGTGGACGAGCGGGTCGCGCTCCAGGCCAGCCGGCTGCTGGCGGCCACCGACGAGCCGATCGCCCGGATCGGCCGACAGCTCGGCTTCACCGAACCGACGAACTTCGGCCGGTTCTTCACCCGCGAGGTCGGTATGAGCCCGGGCGCGTTCCGGGCCGCCCGCGAGCGGCCCACGCCGGCGCCGATGGTGCGCCCCCGCCCACCCGTCGACGGCCGAATCGACGTCCACCAGGCATGACAGCGCACATGACGCGCCATTGGGCGATCCGACCGGTTCGACGCGCCGCCGGCCGCCGCGCATTGGGCATGATGGCGGGGTGCAGATCTCCGCGCGTGGCGACTACGCGGTACGGGCGACCCTGGGTCTCGCCGCCGCGTACCCGGCGTTGCTGTCCACCCAGGTCATCGCCGAGGAGCAGGACATGCCCCGCAAGTTCCTGGAGGCGGTCCTGGCCGACCTGCGCCGGGCCGGCATCGTCCGGGCCCAGCGCGGCGCGGAAGGCGGCTACACCCTGGCCCGGCCGCCCGGCGAGGTCACCGTCGGCGCGGTGTTGCGCGCCGCGGAGGGCCCGTTGGCCGGCGTACGCGGCCGGCGTCCAGAGGAGACACGGTACGACGGGGTGGCAGCGCACCTGCCCGAGTTCTGGGTCGCGGTCCGGGCGGCACTGCGCCGCGTCGTCGACGAGGTGAGCCTGGCCGACCTGCTCGACGGTCGGCTACCGCCCCACGTCCGCCGCCTGACCACGCTGCCGGACGCCTGGGAACCCCGCTGATGCCCACCCACCCGGGTTGTTCGTCAATCAGTCGAGCGACTGAACTCCACTGCGGATTCGGCCTGGTTTGGCGAATCGACGCAATGGGCATCTTCGAGCCCGTACGGGAAGTCTCGAAGGGAGCCCCACAATGGGTGTGATGTTGCGTAAGCGCAAGAAGTTCGGGCCGCTCATCCTGCACTTCACGCAGAACGGCTTCTCGTCCTGGAGCATCAAGCTCGGTCGCTGGTCCTGGAACTCGCGGGCCAAGGCGCACCGCGTCGACCTGCCGGGGCCGCTGCACTGGAAGCAGGACAAGTCCTGAAGCGCCGACGTTCAGCGGGGCGCCGGCACCCCCGGCGCCCCGACATTGTTTCTGGCCGCACCAACCGTTTCCGCTGACCCGGGCGGGTCGCACCGATGACGTCCCGCCTGGCCGGACAATTTCGACATGAAACAGAAAGCGGACCACCGGTTGACGCGTCGGCGAACCTCGCTGGCCTGCGGGCTGCTCTTCGTGACCTACTTCGTCGTACCGGTGGAGTCCGATCCCGACCCAACCCGGCTCGGCCTGCGCATCGCGCTCACGCTGCTGATTCTCGGCGTGGTGGCCCGGCTGGTCACCGGCCAGGTACGCCGTCAGATCGTCGCCGCCACGCACGCACGCGCGGCACCACCGGTGACACACCTGGTCCTCGCGCTGATTGCCGGTCTGCTCGCCTTCGCCCTGGCCGACTACGTGATCGCCAGGCTCGCGCCGGCCCAGTTCGTCAATCTGGAGACCCGCGTCGACGCGTTGTACTTCGCGCTGGCCACCCTGACCACCATCGGCTACGGCGACGTGCACGCCAACGGGCAGTTCGCCAGGGTGCTGGTCTGTGCGCAGATGGTGTTCAGCATCGGGGTGATCGCCACCGGCTTCTCGCTTGTGGTCAAGCGCCTGACCGCACGGGTGTGACAAGCACGTCGCCGCCGAGCCGGCCGTCCGGCGGGGTCCGGGCCACCTGGCCGGTGTCGAGCAGGTCGTCCAGGGCCCGGACCGCGTCCACCGCCCGGTAGGCGGTCTCCGTCACCGCGTACCGGCGCAGCTCGGTGACCGTGCGCGGGCCGTGCCGGGTCAGCTCGGCCAGCAGGGCACGGCCCAGTGGCGCCGGGTCCACCGGGAGTGCCGGTGACAGCGGCTCGCCGTCCGGGTCACGGAACCGCAACCCGCCCGCCCACAGGGCTTCCTTCAGCTCCTCCAGGCTGCGATCCGAGCCGGTGCCGAAGCCGAGCCGCCGGTCGGCGTCGACCAGCTCGACCTCGGTGGCCAGCGCGAATCCGGCGTCCATCAGCCCCTCTCGCAGGGCGGCCGTCGCCGCCGCGATCACGAACGCCTCGGTGCCCCGCCCGGTCGCGGCGGCGGTGAGCGCCACCGGATCATCCGCCTCCAGGTAGGACAGCACCGGCGCGCCCGCGGCACCGGCCGCCCGCAGGGCCACCGGCAGCCGGGCCGGCGGGCCGGGCATCAGGTGTACGGCGACTTCGGCCGGCAGTCCGGCCTCGGCGGCACCGAGTCGGGCCGGTAGTTCCTCGGTGCCCTCGGCGAGCACGAGGACGGTCAGCCGGCAGCCGCGCAGCCGCGCGGCGTGCTCGCCGGCCAGGCGTACGGTCTGCTCGGCCAGGTTCGGGTCGCTGCCGTCGTACCCGAGGGCGATGGTGGCTCGCCGGGCGCGGCGCAGCGCGGCCGGCAGCCACCTGTCCAGGTGTCGGAGGAACGGCGCGTGCCCTACGGCGTCGGTCGGCATCCTGCCGTTCTACCGCAACCCGTCACGCCGGCCGGCCTGGACGGCGTGTCACACGGGGACCGAGATGCCGACGCCACCCCGGGTGTCTCCGCCGTAACGCTGGATCTCGGCGGTCAGGTTGAGGCGACCGATCCTGGTCCGGGCGGCGAGGGCGGCGTCGTCGAGCCGGTCGGCGGGCACCAGCCAGACCACCTCGAACTCCAGCCCGTCCGGGTCCTGACCGTAGAGGCTCTTGGTGGTGCCGTGGTCGGAGGTGCCGACCAGCGCGCCCGCCTCGGTCAGCCGCCGGGCGGTGGTGGCCAGCTCGTCGAGGGTGTCCACCTCCCAGGCCAGGTGGTAGAGGCCGACGGTGGCCCGGCCGGCGGTCGACCGACCGGTGCCCGCGCCGATCTCGAACAGGCCGAGGTCGTGGTCGTTGGTGGAGCCCGGCGCCTGGAGGAAGGCGGCGCCCCGGAAACCCTCGGGGGTCATCGGTACCCGGCGGAAGCCCAGCACGTCGCGGTAGAAGGCGACGCTGCGGTCGAGGTCGCTGACGTAGAGGACGGCGTGGTTGAGGCGATGGATTCCCATGCGCCAAGGCTAGCCCGCTTTAGTTGAGTGTTCAACTATCACGCTATGATGCTGGTCATGACCCGCTGGCTGGACCCGGACGAACAGCGCACCTGGCGGGCGTTCCTGACCGCCTCCCGGGCGCTCATGGACACGCTCGACCGCGAGTTGCAACGCGACGCCGGGATGCCGCACGCCTACTACGAGATCCTGGTACGGCTCTCCGAGGCGCCCGACCGACGGCTGCGGATGAGCGAGTTGGCCGAGTCCAGCGGCTCCTCGCGCAGTCGTCTGTCGCATGCGGTGGCTCGCCTGGAGGCGGCCGGCTGGGTGCGTCGCGAGGACTGCCCCACCGACCGGCGCGGCCAGATCGCCCACCTCACCGACGAGGGTTTCGCGAAGCTGGCCGCCGCCGCGCCCGGCCACGTCGAGGGGGTACGCCGGCACCTGTTCGACCCTCTCAGCCCGGCACAGGTGGAGCAGTTGCGCCGGATCAGCGAGGTGCTGGCCGAACGTCTGAGGTGAGCGTGACCGGATCCTGACCGAACCACTCCGGCGCGGGTCTTGTACTAAACGTCGCTGAATGAGCACGATGGGGCGTGCCCTCCGGCTTCGGTGAACTGACTGATCAGGCGCACGACCTGGTCTCCGCCGGCGATCTCGCCGGCGCCCAACGGCTGCTCGCCGACGCGCTGACCGGCGCCGACCCGCGCCCGGCCAACGCCACGTCCGAGTTGGCCGAGGCGGCCAGCCTGCACGCGCGGGTGCTGATCGCGCTCGGCGAGCCGCACTCGGCACGGGGTTGGGCCGCCTACGCGTACGCCGCCAGCTCCCGGCTCTACGGCCGCTCCGACCCGCGTACGGTGGCCGCCGCGGCCACCCTGGCGGCGGTGCTGCACCGGGTGGGCAGCTGGTCGCGGGCGGCGCGGCTGTACCAGGAAGTGATTATCGAGCTGACCGCGTCGGACGGACCGGAATCGCTGCGGGTGCTCGCCGCCCACGCCGATCTGGCCACCGTGGAGTACGCCCGGGGTCAGTGCCAGGTCGCCCGCGACCGGCTCCAGGACGCGTGGGAGCTGCACCGGGAGGTCTACGGCGACGGGCACCCGAGCGGGATCAAGATGCTGGCCCGGCTCGGCTCGATGCAGCGCGACTGTGGTCAGTTCGCCGAGGCGCAGGACAATCTGGCCCTGGCCCGGGAACTGGCCCGCCAGCATCTCCCCGCCGACGATCCGCTGGCTGCCCAGGTGGCCACGCTGGCCCGAGCGGCGGCCAATCCGGACCACGTCTGCGCCGACAACCCACCGGTAAGCGTGGAGGAACCGGTCGTGCCGTCCGCCCGTACCCCGGCGGCCGATGACCTCCCACCCACGCCGACCGACACCTGGCCCCCGACGTGGGCGGCGGCCCCGGAGGAACCGCCGTCGGGCCAGCCGGCCGGGACAGCTGCCGCGCCGTCCTGGGCGACGGAGGAGGACGAGCAGCCGTGGCCGGCGGCTCACCACACCGCCCGGGAGGAGCACCCGGCGGAGGGTTACCACCCGAGCCACGGGTACCCGTCGACTGATCCTTCGGCGAGCGGCGCCGCCTCCGCCGTACCCACGCCCCGGCAGCCGGTCGACGGCCCGGCCGGGCCGCCCGAGGACTGGTGGGTCGGGCCGGCGGTCGAGCAGCCCGGTCCGAACCCGTATCCCGAACCGCCGCCACCCCCGGCGGGCGGTGCGGTACCGCCGAACGTGGTCGGGCTGACCGGTACGCCGCAGGCGCCCGGGGTGTACCGGCTGCGCCGGGTCGAGCCGGAACGCCCCGGGCCTCCGTCGCGCCTGCTGCCGGTGCCGGTACGCCGTACCGCCGTACCGGCGTCGGACGCCCGGCCGAACCGGCTGGTGCTGATCGTCGCGGCCGGGGTCGTGGTGGTGCTGCTCGGTGCCGCGGCGGTCATCGCCGGGGTGTCCCGGGTCGGCGGCGGCGATCCGACGCCACCGGCGGCCAGCGGCGACCCGAGCGGCGCGGCGACCCCGGCGGCCACCGCCACGGCCGGTGATGCTCCCCCCGCCTCCCCCGGTGCCCCGCCGACCGGGCTGTCGCTGCGTGACAACCGGGACAGTGTGACGTTGCGGTGGACCTACCCGGCCGGAGCGGAGGGGCCGGTGATCGTTTCGGGCGGCCGGAACGGCCAGCCGCAGAACCCCTTCGCGGATCTGCCCGCCGGCAGCGACAGCTTCGTGGTCTACGGACTCAACCGCAGTCTCGACTACTGCTTCACGGTCGCGGTCGCCTGGTCCACCGACACCGTGGCCCGCTCCGACGAGGTCTGCACCGAGCGCCGCTGACCGTCGGAGCGCGCTATCTTTGGCAGTTCAGGCATAAAAAATGAACGGCTGCGAAAGCCGTTCTGAATGCGAATTCTAGCTAATCGGGAGACGGATTGTCAAGGCACTCCGGCGGTTCGCCGTCCGACGACGAGATCGGCCGCGAGCAGGAGTACGTCTCGATGCTCTACCAGCGCCTCGACGACCTACGTGACCAGGCGGCGACGCGGTTGACCGAGCAACTGCGGTCCACCGGCGGCACGTTGCAGGCCCGCTCACAACGCGACAGCTCGGTACGCATGTACGCCGACCAGGTCGAGCAGTTCTCGGCGGTGGAGAATGGCCTCTGTTTCGGCCGGCTGGACACCGACAGCGACCAGCGCCACTACATCGGTCGAATCGGCATCTTCGACACCGAAGGTGACTACGAGCCGCTGCTGATGGACTGGCGTGCCCCGGCCGCCCGCGCCTTCTACCTCGCCACCGCCGCCAACCCGCAGGGCATCCGGCGACGTCGGCACCTGCGTACCCGGCAACGGAAGGTGGTCGGGCTCAACGACGAGGTGCTCGACCTGGCCACCGCCTCCCCCACCGCTCACGAGGAGGTGACCGGTGAGGCGTCGCTGCTGGCGGCGCTGAACGCCGGCCGGACCGGCCGGATGCGGGACATCGTGCAGACCATCCAGGCCGAGCAGGACCGGATCATCCGGGCCGACCTGCCGGGCGTGCTGGTGGTGCAGGGCGGGCCGGGCACCGGCAAGACCGCGGTGGCGCTGCACCGGGCCGCGTACCTGCTCTACACCCACCGGCGGGAACTGTCGACCAGGGGCGTGCTGCTGGTCGGCCCGAACGTGACGTTCCTGCGGTACATCTCGCAGGTGCTGCCCGCGCTGGCCGAGACGGGCGTGCTGCTGCGTACCCAGGGCGATCTTTTCCCGGGCGTCAGCGCCCACCGGGCCGAGCCGGCCACCACCGCCGCCCTGAAGGGCCGCCTGACGATGGTGGAGGTGCTGGCCAACGCCGTACGCGATCGGCAGCGGGTGCCCGACGAGCCGATGGAGATCGAACTGCCGCAGCGGGAGGTCCTGGTCCTGGACCCGGCCACCGTGCACGCGGCGCGTGACCGGGCCCGGCGCAGCGGCCGGCCGCACAACCTGGCCCGCGCGGTCTTCGACATCGAGGTCATCCACGCACTCGCCGACCAGGTGGCCGAACGCATCGGCGCCGACCCGCTGGGTGGGGAGAACCTGCTCGAAGAGGCCGACCGCGCCGAGATCCGCCGGGAGCTGCGCGAGGAGCCGGAGGTCCGGGCGGCCCTGGACGAGCTGTGGCCGGTGCTCACGCCGCAACGCCTGCTCGCCGACCTGTACGCGGCACCCGAGCGCATCGACACCGCCGCGCCCATGCTCACCGCTGCGGAGCGGGCCGCGTTGCACCGCGAGCCGGGCGGCTGGACACCGGCGGACGTACCCCTGCTGGACGAGGCGGCGGAGCTGCTCGGCGAGGACGACCGGGCCGCCGCCGCCCGCCGGGACCGGATCCGGGCCCTGCAACGCGAGTACGCCGAGGGTGTGCTGGAGATCGCCCGGGGTTCCCGCTCGATCGACGTGGAGGACGAGGCCGAGGGCGGCGAGATCCTCGGCGTGACCGACCTGCTGGACGCCGACCGGCTGCTGGAACGGCAGGAGGAGGCGGACCGGCTCACCACCGCCCAGCGGGCGGCGGCCGACCGAGGCTGGGCGTTCGGCCACGTCATCGTCGACGAGGCACAGGAGTTGTCCCCGATGGCGTGGCGGCTGCTGATGCGCCGCTGCCCGAGCCGTTCGATGACCATCGTGGGTGACGTGGCGCAGACCGGTGCGCTGGCCGGCACACCGTCGTGGGCGGAGGCGCTGGCCCCGTACGTGGCGGACCGGTGGCGGCTGACCGAGCTGACCGTCAGCTACCGCACCCCGGCCGAGATCATGGAGGTGGCTGCAGAGGTACTGGCCGAGATCGATCCGACGCTGCGCCCGCCCCGCGCCGTACGCTCCAGCGGCTTCGCGCCGCAACAGCGGGCGGTGCCGGCGGAGTCGCTCGGCGCGGAGCTGGTGGCGGTCGCCACCGCCGAGGCAGCCGGGCTGACCGACGGGCGGCTCGGGGTGATCGTCCCGGCCGGCCGGCTCGACGACCTCGGTACCGCCCTAACGGCGGCACTGCCCGAGGCGGCCGTCGGTGAGCAACCGGAGCTGGAGAGCCGGGTGGTGGTGCTGACCGTCGCCGAGGCCAAGGGCCTGGAATTCGACTCGGTCATCGTGGCCGACCCCGACCGCATCATCGCCGAGTCCCCCCGAGGCCCCAGCGACCTCTACGTAGCCCTCACCCGAGCCACCCAACGCCTAACCACCCTCACCCCCACCCCTACCCCCACCCCCGCCCTCCCGCCCACCCCCACCCTCCCGCCCACCCGTGCCCACCCGCGTTGATCAAGAAGTTTTGGTCGATGTTGATCTCAAGATCCGACCAAAACTTCTTGATCAACCGGGGCTGGGGTGGGGTTGGGGTGGGGTTGGGGTTGGGTGAGTGGGTGGGTGGTTATTCGAAGTTGCCCTGGTGGGTGGTGGGGGTGGAGTTGTCGCTTGTTGGGCCGGCGGGTGGGGTGGTCAGGCCGCCGGTGGTGGCGTCGCCGGTGGTGGTTGGGGCGACCTTGCCGCGATGGCGCTCCGGTTGGCGGGCCACCCGACGGGCGCTGGCCGGGCCGGCGGTGCCGCCGGTCGTGGTGATCGCGCCCTGGCCGCGTGTCGGGCCGCCGTCGCGCAGCACGTTCGGGTCGATCGGCACGTCCGCCGGGTCGTCCGGGTCGTCGCGCTGCAACTGGCTCTCCACATCGGTCGGCGGCACGGTCACCTCGTCCAGGGCACCCTCGCCGTACACGCCGCCGGCGATCCGCTCCTCGGCCCGGCGGGCGGCGTCCTGTCGCATCTCGTCCTCACGCACGATCCATCACCTCGCAGAAGGGTCGGTCTCGGTGCGTGCCCGGTGACCGGCGCGGCAAACCCGCACCGCCGGTTCACCGGGTCGTCGCACGGCGCTTGCCTGCCCGCCGCGCCGACTGCCGATGCTGTGCATCGGATTCGGCGGGAGATCCCCGCAGGAGGGAGAGGACAGCGTGCGCATCGTACGCCGTACCGCCGTCGTGGCCCTGGCCGCGACGATCGTGACGACCATGCTGGCGGCGCCTGCCGCGGCACATCCGCGACCAGAACGGGACTTCGACCTACAGGCCCACCGGGGCGGACTCGGGCTGCGGGTGGAGAGCAGCCTCGCGTCGTTCGGCAACGCCCTTCAGCTCGGGGTGAGCACCCTCGAACTGGACGTGCAGATCACCGAGGACGGACGGGCCGTGGTCACCCACGACCGGCGGGTCAGCGCCGCGAAGTGCACCGACACCGCCCCGGTCGTACCCGGTGACCCAGAGTTCCCGTACGTCGGGAAGTACGTCAACACGTTGACCCTGGCACAGGTGCGCACCCTCGACTGCGGCTCACGTACGCTGCCGGACCGGCCCGGCCAACTCGCCGTGCCCGACGCTCGGATGCCGCTGCTGAGTGAGGTCTTCGACCTGGTAAAGCGGTACCGGGCGGACGACGTGACGCTCAACATCGAGACCAAGGTGGAGGCGGGAGCGCCGAACGAGACCGCGCCACGGGAACAGTTCGTCCAGGTCACCGCGAAGGAGATCCGGGCCGCAGGGCTGCTGCGGCAGGTGACCATCCAGAGCTTCGACTGGGGCGCGCTCAAGCGGATGCGTCAGGTCGAACCGCGCCTGCCGCTGGTGGCGCTCACCAACTACGACTTCCTCCAGGTCGGGCAGCCGGGCGCCTCGCCGTGGCTGGGTGGGCTGGACATCGACGACTTCGGCGGCGACCCGATCCGGGCGATCCGCAGCCTGGGCGTCACCGCGTTCTCACCGGTGCACGGCTTCCCGCAGAACGGCACCGTCACCGACCCCGGCTACCGGCCGTACGTGACCCGGGAACTGGTGACCCACGCGCACCGTAACGGCATCCGGGTGATCCCGTGGACGGTGAACGACGTGCCGACCATGGCCAAGCTGATCGACGACGGGGTGGACGGCATCATCACCGACTACCCGGACCGGCTGCGTACGCTGCTCGCGCAGCGCGGCTACCGGCTGCCCCGGGCGTACGCGTCGCCGTTCGACATCCAGGCGCACCGCGGCGGTCGGGCGACCCGGCCCGAGAACACCCTGCCCGCCTTCGCCAACGCGCTGGCCAACCCGGCGATCTCCACCCTGGAACTGGACACCGGCGTGACCTCCGACGGCCGGCTGGTCGTGCTGCACGACCGCACCGTCAACGGCTCGCACTGTCTCGACACCGCACCGGTACGGCCCCGCGACCCGCAGTTCCCGTACGTGGGAAAGCTGGTGCACCGGCTGAGTCTCGCGCAGCTCAAGACCCTCGACTGTGGTACGAAGACGACCGCCGAACTGCCCGACCAGGTGCCCGTCCCGGGTGCCCGGATCCCCACCCTGGAGGAGGTCTTCGCGCTGCTGAAGGCCAGCGGCCGGACGGACATCCGGTTCAACATCGAGACGAAGATCAGCCCGTTGGTGGACGACACCGAGCCGTACCGTAGCTTCACCCGCAAGCTGGTCACCGCCGTGCAGCGCGCCGGCCTCACCAGCCGGGTCACCGTCCAGTCCTTCGACTGGCGCACCATCACCTACGCCCGTCGCCTGGACCGGCGGATCGAGACGGTCGCCCTGGTCTGGCAGTACGGGCCGGCGGAGTGTGCCGGGCTGGCAGATGAGTGCTCGCTGCGGGCGGTGTACGGCGACCCGTCGGTCAAGAGCCCGTGGACCGCCGGGCTGGACTGGTGGAAGTACCGGGACCTGGGCAAGCTCACCCGGGCTGCCGGCGCTGCCACGGTGTCGGCGAACTGGCAGGTGCACGACCCGGCACAGGGTTCCGTCAGCCACCCGGACTGGTACCTGCGGCAGAACCCGACGTACTTCCACGGACCGGACGTACGCACCCTCCAGGCCCGGTACGGCCTCAAGGTGATCCCGTACACCGTCAACGACGCCGCGGTGATGCAGCGGGTGATCGACCTCGGGGTCGACGGCATCATCACCGACGACCCGGATCTGCTGGTCGGCGTGGCCATCCGCAACGGCCTGCGGTGAGCCTGAGCGCGGGCGACGCGGCAGCCCGGCGTCGCCCGCGCGAACGGCGGTAATCGCGGAACGGGCGGGCGTTACTGCCCCCGTCGGCGGGGGTAGACGTGGGGTGCCCCCGCCAAGTGCGCGAACCGTGCCGTGGCCGACACGCGGTAGCGGGGCGAGGGTCGCAGGTTACGACTCATCAATCCTGAGGAGGACAGATGAGCACGCAGGCTGCATCTACCAGGCCGATGAACCGCCCGGCGCAGGACGTGCAGAACCGGGCAGCCATGCAGGAGGCACCGACCCGTCAGATGCCGATGATGCACGACGGGCACCGGGAGCCGATGCCGGCACCGGGTACGGAGACGAAGCAGGCGTTCCTGACCACCGAGTTCTGGATCTACGCCGCTGCCGTAACCACCGTGGTCATCGCCGCCTTCTGGCGTGGCACCAGCGCGTACGGGCTGAACCTGAACAACCCGGGCCAGGCGTGGTTCTTCATCACCCTGCTGACCCTCGGCTACCTGGGCAGCCGTGGTCTGGCCAAGGCCGGTAGCGCGAAGCGTTCCGGTGAGGAGCGCAAGCGGGGGCGGTGACCCCCGCACCGGCGAGGCCGCGACCGGCCCGCGTACGCACGGTGGCCCTTCGGGAGAGATCCCGAAGGGCCACCGTCTCGTCGTGCCTAGAACTCCTCGAAACCGCCGAAGTCGCCGCCACCGAAGTCGCCACCGAAGTCACCGGCGGCCTCGGACACCTCGTCCTCGGCACCCTCGAACGCGTTACCGATCATGTGGCCGGCGAGCATGCCACCGGCGGCACCCAACGCAGCGCCGGCCACCACCCCGCCCATGCCGACGCCGCCCCGCTGATGCGGGTGGCCGAACTTCTGCGCGCCGCCGTAGCCCTGCGGGCCGAACGCCTGGGCACGCATGGCACCGAAGCGGCCGATGGTCTCCTGTAACCAGCCGTCGACCACCTGCACCCAGTCGGAGCGCTCCGCGTCGGTGTGCGCCACCTGGTAGCGGCCGAAGACGTCGTGGCCGGGTGCCAGGAAGCCGCCGCGCTTGTCGCACTCCAGCACCACGTCGACGCCGTGCGGGTTGGTCACGAAGGTCAGTTCGAGTTCGTTGATGGTCTGCGCGTACTGCGGCCCGGCGAAGAACTCGATCTCCTGGTAGAACGGCAGGGTCTGCTGCACCCCGTGGATCAGGCCGCGCTCCAGGTCGGCCTTCTTGAACCGGAAGCCGAGCTGGAGGAACGCCTCCAGGATGCGCTCCTGCACCGGCAGCGGGTGCACGTTGATCTCGTCCAGGTCGCCCTTGTCGACCGCGCGGGCGATCGCCAGTTCGGTACGCAGCCCCAGCGACATGCCGTGCAGCCGCTGACCGTAGACCGCGGTGATCGGCGTCTCCCAGGGAAGCGGAAGCTGGAACGGGATGGACAGCGTCTGCTTCGGCGCGAGTTGCAGCGGCCCACTGACCACCTGGCGGTGGAACTCCATCACGCCGGCCTGCTCACCGATCTCGACCCGGGTGACCAGACCGATGGCGATGTGTTCGATGTCCGCCGCGGCGTCCCCACCGAGCAGGTTGACCTGACCGTCGAGTGCCAGTCCGGGCCGGGTGTTCGGGTTGGCCAGGACGGTGTCCACACTGGGACCGCCCACGCCCAACGCGCTCAGCATCTTCTTGAAGACCATCGGTACTCCTGCGGGGTCTGGTGCCCGAACTCCACATTGGGAGCGGACGCGGACCAGCGCACCCTATCGAGCGGGCCTGTGAGGTCGCTGAAAACAAGCCGATGTGGTACGGATTCGTGCCGTCTCGCCGGGTCGTACGACGCCGGAACCCTGGGGCCCCTGGCACCGGCGCACCGAGACGGCCCGACAAGCAGAGATGGCCGGGCCCATGCGGGCCCGGCCATCGACGGTGCGATGTCAGCTTGCGGTGCAGGCCACCGCAGGGGCCGAGTTGGTGCCGTTCCAGCTGCCGAGGAAGCCGAAGGTGGTGCTGGCCCCGGCGCCGAGGCGGCCGTTGTAGGAGACGTTGCGGGCGGTCACGGTGGAACCGCTGCTGGTGACAGTGGCGTTCCAGGACTGGGTCACCGTCTGGCCGTTGGCGTACGTCCAGCGCACCGTCCAGCCGTTGATGGCGCTGGCGCCGGCGGTTACCCGCACCTCACCCTGGAAGCCGCCCTGCCACTGTCCGCTGATCGAGTAGGTCGCCGTGCAACCGGCGCTCGGCGGCGGAGTCGACGGGGGCGGCGTCGAGGGCGGCGGAGTCGAGGGCGGCGGGGTGGACGGCGGCGGAGTCGACGGCGGCGGAGTCGACGGCGGCGGCGTGGTCGGCGGGGTCGAGTCGTAGACGCTGGCCTGCCGCGCGGTCTGCCGGATGCCGTTGGTGCCGTTGAACAACCGCTCACCCCAGCTGGTCAGCTGGTTCGGGTTGAAGTTGGTGGCCATGTCGAGGTACTCCACGCCACCGCTGTTGCCGCTCCACGACCAGCCCAGCCAGCCGATGCCGTTGGCCTGGGTGTAGGAGAGGATGGCGTCCTCGTCGGGGTTGCCGTCGGAGTGGTTGTGCCCGAACTCGCCCACCACGATGGGCAGGCCACGGCTGCGGAACCGACCCAGGTAGTCGCTGATCTCCGCGGCGGTGTCGAAGACGCCGTACATGTGGACCGAGAAGACCGTGTTGCCGGCCGGGTCGGCGCTGAAGACCGTGGGGGCGTTGTCCCGCATGGTGAAGGACCAGTCCTGCCCCCAGTTCGGGGCGTCCACCATGATGGTGTGCGTGAGGCCGCCGTCGCGCAGCCGACGGATCGCGTTGGCGGTGTCGGTGGCGTACGACGAGTAGTTCTGGTTGCCGTACGGCTCGTTGCCGATGTTGACGATCACGTACGCTTCCTGGCCGTTCAGCGCGCTGGAGATGCTGAGCCAGTAGTCGACCGCACGGTCCAGGGTGATCGCGCCGCTCTGCTCGCCGTACCCGGTGGTGTCGTGCACCTCCAGTACGCAGATCAGCCGGTTGGCCTTGCAGAGCTGGATCACGTTGGACACGTCGCTGGCGCTGTTCCGGGTCCACCGGTCGCCGCTGGAGAGCACGACCCGAACCGAGTTGGCGCCGAGAGCCTTGACGTCGGCGAAGGAGCTGGTCTGGTTCGGGTACCAGGTGTGCGCGTGGTTGACCCCACGCATGATGAACTCGTTGCCGTTGGCGTCGTAGAGCCGCCCGTTGCTGACCGTGAAGCCGGCGGCGGCGTGCGCCGAAGGTCCGAAGGCGAAGACTGCGGCGACGGTCGCCAGCAGGACGGCGCCGACGGCCGCGAACAGTTTTCTCATGCATTCCTCGCAGGAGGTGTCTCCCCCGTGCCCAGGGGGTGCGGTGAGTGACAGGTGAGCGGCTGCAGCCCGACAGCCGCGTTCAGACCCGGCGAGGCATCAGCGTATGCCGATGGGTTAGCGAAAGCAACCGGTTCAGTACGCCGGCTGCCCGTGACGACCCAGGAGACACCGAGTCGTCACGGGGGCGGACATCCCCACCACAGGATGCACACCACGCCGGCATCTGAACCGGTTCAGACAACGGTAGGCACGGGCCGGTGCACCGTCAAGCGTCGAGCAGGGTTGACCGATCCGGCCCGGGGTATCCGGAATGACCCGCCCCGGCCGGAAGGAGACGTCAATGGTCAGCATCGGCTACACCCTGATGTGCGAGCAGGCAGGTCCGAAGGAACTCGTCGACCATGCCGTGCGGGCCGAGGCGGCCGGCTTCGACCACCTCGTCATGTCCGACCACTACTACCCCTGGCTGGAGTCGCAGGGGCACTCCCCGTACGCCTGGTCGGTGCTGGGCGCGGTCGCGCACGCCACCTCCCGCGCGGCGCTGATGTCCTTCGTGACCTGCCCGATCCGCCGTTACCACCCGGCGGTGGTGGCGCAGAAGGCGTCGACGCTGGGAGTGCTCTCCGACGGGCGGTTCACCCTCGGCCTCGGCGCCGGGGAGAACCTCAACGAGCACGTGGTGGGCGGCTGGCCGCACGTCCAGCAGCGGCACGAGATGTTCGAGGAGGCGTTGCAGATCATCCGTCCGCTGCTGAACGGGGAGACGTTGACCTTCTCCGGCAACCACTTCGAGGTGCCGGACGCCTACGTCTGGGACCGGCCCGACACGCCGGTGCCGATGGCGGTGGCCGCCTCCGGCCGACAGTCGGCAACCCTGGCCGCCGAGTACGCCGACGGCATGATCGCCACCGATCCGGAGCCGCACCTGGTAGAGATGTACGAGCAGGCAGGCGGGGCTGGACGTCCGCGGTACGGGCAGGTGGCCATCTGCTACGGCCCCGACGAGGCCGAGTGCCGCAAGATCGCCCACGACCAGTTCCGCTGGTTCGGCCTGGGCTGGAAGGTCAACAGCGACCTGCCCGACACCGACTCCTTCGAGGCGGCCACCCGCAGCGTGCGTGAGGAGGACGTGGCGGCCGGGCTCTCCTGCGGCCCCGACGTGGACAAGCACGTGGCGGCGTTCAAGAAGTTCGTCGACGCCGGCTTCACCCACGTGGCACTGGTTCAGGTCGGCGGCGACACCCAACCGATGTTCCTGGACTGGGCGCAGGAACAGCTGCTCCCCCGACTGCGTGACCTCTGAGCAGGAAGGTGTGACAGTCGATGCGTATCGGCAACACGGAGATCCGCCCCGCCGGCGGCGGCGTCGGCTGCCTCCTGATGATCCTGTTCTCCATCGTCGCCTCGATCGTCCTGACCGTCCTGCTCAACCTGCTCCTGTGACTTCGGACGGGTGTTGACCAAGAGGTTTTGGTCCCGACACGCCGACGTCGGAGACCAGAACCTCTTGATCAACCCGGCAGAGGTGGGGTGAGGGCGAAGTCGGCTAGTAGGGGGTAGTGGTCGGAGGCGTGGTCGGTGTGGGGGGTGCGGAGCACTCCTACGTGGGTGAGGTGGGTGGCCAGGGTGGGAGTCGCGAGCAGGTAGTCCAGGCGCATGTCGGCGAACTCGGCACCACCGTGGGCGGTCGGCACAGTCGGTCCGGCGTCCGCTCCGAGATCCACCAGCCCGGCGGCGAGCAGCCGGGCCACCGATCGGGTCTCCACCGTCCGCCCGTCCCGACGCAGATGCCGGCGACGGTACGCGGGCGGTAGCCGACCAACCTGGTCGGCGTGCCCGGCGTACGGATCGAGGGTGTTCAGATCACCGGCGAGCAGTGCCAGGCCGTCGTGGCGGGGGCGCAGCGCGGCGACCGCCCACCCCGCCTCGACCAGCCGGCGCGTGCCCGAGTACGGGTCGAGGTGGGTGCCGAGCACCGTCAACGGACCGGCCTCGGTGCTCACCACCACGCGTTGGGCTGCGTGGTGGAACGGCCGGCGTACCGGCGCGGCGGCCAGCACCGGCCACCGCGGAGCCACCAGCAGTGCGACCGGCTGCCCCAGCCAGGAACGGGCCACGAACGGGCGGAGCCCGACGCCGCTGGCCAGGCCCGCGACGTCGAGACCACCCAGCTCCTGCAACGCGAGCACGTCCGGCCGCTGCTGGGTGATGACCCGGGCCACCAGCTCGCGCCGGTCCGGACCGTCACGGTCCCGACCGCCGGTGCGGATGTTCCACGTCATCACCCTCAGCACGGCCGGTTCAGCCCGGCTGGCCGGCCCGAGCCAGCTCGTCATCGAGAGTGTCCACGTCCTCGGACTCGATGGCCGGCTGGTTGCCCTGCCGGACGTCCTCGTTGGGACGCACCACCCAGTACAACAGCCCGATCCACAGCGAGGTGAGCAGGATCGCGCCCATGAAGTCCGTCGGGTGGTGCATGCCCCGGTACATCCGGGAGATCGCCACCCCGACCGGCATCACCACGGCGAGCGCCACGAAGACCCACCGCCACCACCTGTCGGTCCGGGGGAAGACGATCACGGCGATCGCGACCCAGATGCAGAGGCTCGCCGCGATGTGCCCGGACGGGAACGACGAGGTCGGCATCGGTCCGTCCAGGTTCTCCACCGGCGGGCGCGGCCGGTCCACCGCCGCCGCGCTGGCCAGGAAGAGGGTCAACTCGCCGAACATGGTCAACGCCACGAACAGCACCGGACGCCAACGCCGCCAGATCGCCAGCACCAGCGGGCAGAACACCAGCGAGATCGCCAGGATGGCGTGAGTGTCGCCGACCTTGCTCCACCACCAGCTGAAATCGTCGAGCGAGGCGGTACGTTGCTCGGCGAACCAGTTGGGCACCGTCTCGTCGAGGCTGGCCAGGAAGGTGTTGTCGGCGTGGTAGCTGACGAACATGCCGAAGCCGTAGAGGGCACCGAACACCAGCACCCAGCCGACGATGATCTCGGCGATGCCGGCCCGGGCATGCGGCAGCAGCTTCTCCTCGTCCGGCGCCGGCGCCACCTCGTGCCCGGCCTCCGGCTCCAACCCCTCGGTCAGCGGCGCCGCGGGCCGTCCCCGCTCCAACCGCCACAACCGGAAGGCGTACGCGGTGACGCCCAGCCAGGCCGCGCCGAGCAGCCAGGCACCGATCACGTCGGAGAGGAAGTGCACGCCGAGCGCGACCCGGGTGAACCCGATCAGGAAGACGACGGTGGCGACCAGGGCCATCGCCGGCCGACGCCAGCGGGGCGCCATCGCCGGCAGGAACACCAGCAGCAGCGCGCCATAGGCCACCATCGACCCGAGCGCGTGACCGCTGGGGAAGCTCTGCCCCGCGTACGCGCCGATCGGCACGTCCACCTCGGGGCGCAACCGGTCGACGAGCGTCTTGAGCGAGGGGTCGAGGACCAGCGCGCCCACTCCCGTGGCGATCAGGAACACCGCGAGGCGACCCTGCCGGCGGATCAGCAACCCGACCACTGCCACGGTCACCAACCAGATGATGACCGTCCGCCCACCGAGGTCGGTGATGGCGTTGAGCACCGTCACCAGCGGCCCGATCGGCGCCACCTGGTCGTTGAGCCACTCGGCGACACCGTGGTCCACGTCGTACAGCGGCGACCACCGCACCCGGACCAGCACCAGCAGCAACCCGAAGCCGACCCCGGCACCGAGCACGAGCGCCAAGCCGGCGAGCGTACGTTCGGTGAAGTGTCCGAGGGGTCGTCGCAGTACGTCCCTGACCGCGCCCACGGCAGCCTCCTTCGCCTCTGGCGTGCCGCAGTACCCGGTCCGCCGTCGCGGTACACCCGGCGATGCCGTGGGTCAGAGCGCGGTCATCTCGCCGGTGTCGTGCACGGGAACCCGCTGCGCCTTCGGCTCCCACAGGTCCGGCCTTGCCGGCTCCTGCACGCCGATGCGTACCGCCTCAAGTTGCGCCGCGAACGAGAGCCCCCCGAACAGCGCCATGCCGGTGAGGTTCGCCCAGAGCAGCAACGCCATGATGCCGGCCAGCGCGCCGTAGGTCTGTCCGAAGTCCTCGCTGAACCGCACGTAGCCGGCGAGCCCCAGGCTGGCCAGCCACCACAGCGCGGTGGCGATGCCGGCACCGAACAGCAACCAGGACAGGCCGGGCTGGTGGCGTCGGGGCGCGTGGCGGAACAGCACCGCGACGGCGAGCACCGTCAGGCCGAGACTGAGCGGCCAACGCACCAGATCCCACACCGTGCTGGCGACGTCACCCCAGGCATAGTGGCGTTCCACCGAGTCGCCCATCGGGCCACCGCCCACCAGGATGAGGAACCCGGCGAGGGCCGGGAGGCCGGCGCTCACGGCGAGCACGGCCGCCCGCAGGTACTTCCACAGCGCGGGTCGGTCCCGTTCGACGCCGTAGATGCGGTTGGCGCCCCGCTCGATCTGGGCCATCGTGCTGGTCAGCGCGACCAGACCGGTGATCAGACCGAGAACGAGAGCCACCTCGCCGGTCTCCTCGACCCGCTCGGCGCCCGCGTCGTCGCCGCCGCCGAGCAGCTCGGCGACCATCTGATCACTGGTGCCGGGGGTCAACGCCAGCACCGTGTCGGCGACCACCTCACCCCCCTCAGCCACGCCCAGCTCGGAGATCAGTCCGGTGAGGGCGATCAGGAACGGCACCACCGCGAGACAGAGCTGGAACGCGAAGGCTCGGGAGTGACTGAACCCGTCTCCGTAGCGGAACCGGGTGAAGGCGTCACGCAGCAGGTGCCAGCCGCCCTCCCGGCGCAGCGTCTGCCAGGCATGATCGGCGCAGAGCTGCTCGTCGGACATCAGCCGGGTCTCCGGCACGATCTTGGTGCTGCTCACCGTGCGGCCCCTTCGTTCGCGACTGCGGGGCTCGCAAGCTCACTCCTCGCGCTCACCGAGCCCACCCTTCGTTCGCGACTGCGGGGCTCGCAAGCTCACTCCTCGCGCTCACCTCGGCCCTCCTCGACGAGGCGTTCGCCCCGCTCGGCGGCGGCCGACGCGTCCTCGGCCAGGTCCGGATCCTGCTCCGGTCGCGGTACGCACAGCCACAACGCCCGCCGCCGAATCTGCACCCGCAGCTCGCGGCCCGGTTCGATGAGGTCGCCGTCCAGCTCCCGGGGCTGGCTCCGGTTGCTGGTTATCTCCACTCGACGGGCGCGGTACACCTCCATCCGCGGCACCCGGTCGCGGCGGCGCAGCACCGCCCAGCCGAGGGAGAGCCATTGCCGCAGCGTGCGCGGAGTCAGCACGGCGACGTCGAGGTACCCGTCGTCGGGCTCCGCCTCGGTGAGCAGGGTGACCCCGCCCTGGAGCCGGCCGACGTTGGCGACCAGCACCGAACGGGCGCGACGGCGCAGCGGCGCCTGGTCGTCCAACCGGATCCACACCCGCATCGGCCGGTCCCGCAGGTGTCGCGCGGCTCCCACCACGTACGCGGGCCAGCCGATCCGGCGCTTGGTCGTCTCGCTTGTGGCATCGAGCATCTGGGCGTCGAAGCCCATGCCGGCCATCACCGCGAAGTGGTGCCCGTCCACCTCGCCGACGTCGAGCAGGCGTCGACCACGCTCGATGGCCACCGCCAGCCCGGCGGGCAGTTCGTCGGAGAGCCCCAGGTTGGCCGCGAGCAGGTTGCCGGTGCCCTGTGGCAGCACGGCGAGCGCCACCTCGGTGCCGACCAGGGCGTCGACGCAGGCCATCACCGTACCGTCGCCGCCGCAGGCGAAGACCACGTCGACCCCGGCGGCGAGGGCCTTCTCGGTCTGGCCGCGACCGGGATCGTCGGGGGTGGTCTCGAACCACAGCGGTTCCGGCCAGCCGGCCGCGTCGAGCGTGTCGCCGACGGTACGGCGCAACGCCTCGAGATCGGTCACCTTTACCGGATTGACCACCACCGCGCTGCGCAGCGGCCCTTCGTCCCGTCCAGCTTCCACGGCGTCAGTGTGCAGCACCGTGCCGCGTTCAGCGACCCGACACCGATGTGCCTCGCCCCACCCACCCCCACCACCACCTCCCACCGGCGATCTTGCAGTTTTCGTCGGCGCATATGCTGACAAAAACCTCACAACGGCGACCGAAAGTGCAAGATCGCGGAAGTGGGCGCGGGAGGGGGGTGGCGACGTTATGCGCTGGCGCGCAGGGCGAGCTCGACGCGGTGGCGGACGTCGGCCAGGTCGACGCCGGCCTCGGTGAGCGCCAGCGCGGCAAGCCCGTTACCCTCCCGCAGCAGGCCGAGCAGGAGGTGCTCGGTGCCGATGTGGCGGTGCCGCAGCCGGATCGCCTCGCGCAGCGACAGCTCCAGCACCTTCTTGGCGCGGGCCGAGAACGGACCACCGCTCGGCCGACGTCGGCCCCATCGGCGGCGTGGTGCCGGGACCGCCTCGCGTAGGGCGTCCGGGCCGAACGACTCCTCGATCCGGGCGACGATGGCCGACAGGTCGATGCCGATCTCACGCAGCGCCGCCGCGTCGGCCTCGCCCAGGCCACTGCCCCCGGTCTCGGTGTGGCGACGGATCCGCTCGCGCAGGTCGTCGGCGGTGACCCCCGCGTCCCGGAGCACCCGCACGGCCAGGCCGTCACCGTCGGCGAGGATGGCGAGCAGGAGGTGCTCGGTGCCGACGGGCCGCTGCCCCTCGGCGCGGGCCTCCTCGCGCGCCCGCCGCACGGCCGCGCGGGAACGGTCGGTGAATCGTTCGAACATCACGCCTCCCAGGAGGAATCGACCGCCGGTCGCCCGGCATGCTTCTTGTGCACCGCCTGCCGGCTGACCTCGAGCGCGTCGGCGATCTCCTGCCACGACCAGCCCTGTCGCCGGGCGTTGTCGACCTGGACCACCTCAAGCCGTTCGAGCAGCCGGCGCAGGGCGCGGACAGCACGCAGACCGACCCGGGGGTCGGTGCTGCCGGCCGCCGCCGCGAGTTCCGTCGCCTGACTCATGCTGTCAACCTACATTGACACCAGCCGGGCGTCAACCCCAGTTGACACTCGCCTGGTGCCGCTAGGGTCGTGCCGCGTGGGGTGCCGCGCCAGCCGTCGGTCGGGGGTCCAGTGAACCGAAACGAGAGTCACGAGCCACGCCGCTTCACGCTCACCGACCTGACACTTGAGGTGGCCGGCGGCAGCGTGGTCGGCGACCGGTACCGCGACAACTACGACGTACTGCACGTCGATGCCACGCTTCCCTTCGCCGTGGTGGCCGACGGAATGGGCGATGGTGAGGGCAGCCGTCGCGCCGGTGCCGCCGCCGTACCGACGTTCGCCGCGCTGGTCCGCGAGGCGTGGCCCGAGATCGGGGCAGACCGGCTACGCACCGTTGTCGACGCGGTCCAAGCCGCCGTACTGGAGGCCGGCCGAGGTCGCCCCCAGCTGACCGGCTGCACCCTGACCGGCCTGGTCGTCGAGCCGGAGGGCGGTCAGGGCTGGGTGGTCCAGCTGGGTGACTCGCGGGCCTATCGACTCCGCGACGACCTGCTGGAACTGGCCACCATCGACCACACGGTCGCCTGGCTGGGTGTGCTGCACGGCTGGTACCCGACCGACTCTCCCGCCGCCGCCCGGGCCCGATACCAGCTCACCCGCTACGCCGGCCACCCGGCCGCACCGGAGGCCGACCTGCTGGCCGTGACCCTGCGTCCCGGCGACACCTGGCTGCTCTGCACCGACGGAGTGAGCGACCAGGTCAGCTACCACGTGATGCAGGAGGCCCTCACCAGCTCCGAACCGGCGGACGCGGTCCGGACTCTGCTGCGCGCCTCACTGGACGCCGGTGGGATCGACAATGCCAGCGCGATCGTGCTCCGGGCCTCGCCGGCACGGTGACCACCCACCGGGTCGGGCTGCCGTCCGGCGATCACGCCCCGGGACGGCACCGGCGCGACTAGCCTCAGACGCAGGCCAGGTGCCACAGCTGCGGGGGTGATGCGGATGGCCGCCGCCAGCGACGCGCCGGTTCTCGTCGGCGTCGGCCCGGAGGATGCCCTGCCGGTGGCCCGCCTCGCCGCCCGGGTCGCCGCCGCCCACGGACGCGGACTGCACCTGCTGCACGCCTTCAACTGGGCCGCCTTCGACGCGCCGGCGGTTTCCAGCTCCCGGGCAACCGCAGAGCAGTTGCTCGCCGAGGCGACCGCGGCGGCCAACGAGAACGAGCCGGGCGTACCGGTCACCGCCGAGATCGCCGAGGGCTCGGCGGTGGCGAACCTCGTCCGCAGGTCGGAGACCGCCTTCCTGGTGGTGGTCGGCGACGGCGGGATGGCCCACTGCGACCGTTGCATCCCGGCGGACAGCCCCGCCGTGCAGGTGGCCGCCCGCGCCGAGTGCCCGGTGCTGGTCGCCCGGCGGGAACCGCCACCCTCCGGCCCGGTACTGGTCGGCATCGACGGCTCGGCCTCCAGCGAGATCGCCCTGGACTGGGCGCTCACCTGCGCCACCCGGCACGAGGCACGGCTGCTGGCGGTCTGGGTGGTGGACTCCGACGGCATCGTCGAGGAGGCCGCCGAACGGCTCAGCGAGACGGTGTCCCGCCACCGGGTCGACCATCCCGACGCCGCCGTCGAGTGCCACGTCATCCAGGGCGAGCCCGGTGACGTGCTTGTCGACCAGTCCCGCTCGGCACAACTGGTGGTGGTCGCCGCCCGGGGCGAAGAACCGGCGCGCGGGATGCTCGGCGCGGTCAGCCAGTCGCTGCTCTACCACGCCCCGTCCCCGGTGCTGGTGATCCGTGGGGTGACCGGCACACCCGACCCGGACGGGTCGTGAAACCCGGACCGGCGGGACCAACGGCCCTGATCCAGGATCGCCGATTCGGCCAAGCTGACAGAGGAAACCGCGTTGCGGATGCAGGATTCACCGACCCGCGAGAGGCTCAAGCAGTATGGACACCGCCGTAGACCTGCGAAGCCCCCTGACCGATGACGAACTGCGCCGGCTGGACGCCTACTGGCGAGCGGCGAACTACCTCACCGTCGGGCAGATCTACCTGCTGGACAATCCCCTGTTGCGCGAACCGCTGACCCCCGAGCACGTCAAGCCCCGCCTGCTCGGGCACTGGGGCACCTCCCCCGGGCTGAACCTGATCTACGCCCACCTGAACCGGGCCATCGTGGCGCGCGACCTCAGCGCCATCTACATCACCGGGCCCGGGCACGGCGGACCGGCGCTGGTGGCCAACACCTGGCTCGAAGGCACCTACAGCGAGCTGTACCACGACATCGGCCGCGACGAGGCCGGCATGGCCCGACTGTTCCGGCAGTTCTCCTTCCCCGGCGGCATTCCGAGCCACGTCGCGGCGGAGGTGCCGGGTTCGATCCACGAGGGCGGCGAGCTGGGGTACGCGCTCAGTCACGCCTACGGCGCCGCCTTCGACAACCCCGACCTGCTGGTCGCCTGCGTGGTCGGAGACGGCGAGGCGGAGACCGGTCCGCTGGCCGGTAGTTGGCTGTCCAACGTGTTCCTCAACCCTGCCCGCGACGGGGCGGTGCTGCCCATCCTGCACCTCAACGGATACAAGATCGCTAACCCGACGGTGCTGGACCGCATCCCCGAGTCCGACCTGCTCGACCTGATGCGCGGCCAGGGTTACCAGCCGTACGTGGTGGCCGGCGACGATCCGGCCAAGGTGCACCAGAGCCTGGCCGCCACCCTTGACCGGGCGCTGGACGAGATCGCGGAGATCCAGCGCCGTGCCCGTTCCGGCGCAACCGTCGAACGCCCGCGCTGGCCGATGATCGTCCTGCGTACCCCGAAGGGCTGGACCGGGCCACGCGACGTCGACGGCAAGCAGGTGGAGGGCACCTATCGCGCACACCAGGTGCCGCTCTCCGCGGTCCGTTCCAACCCGGAGCACCTGGCCGAGCTGGAGCGGTGGCTGCGCAGCTACCGACCGCAGGAGCTGTTCGACGCGACCGGCGCGCCGGTGGCCGAGGTGGCCGATCTGCCGCCCCGGGGGCCACGGCGGATGAGCGCCAATCCGGTCGCCAACGGCGGCTCCCTGCTGCGCGATCTGGTCCTGCCCGACTTCCGCGACTACGCCGTCGAGGTGCCCCGCCCCGGTGCGACGATCACCAGCGCCACCGGTGAACTCGGCAAGTGGATCCGCGACGTGATCACCGCCAACCCGCAGACGTTCCGCCTGTTCGGCCCGGACGAGGTCGCCTCCAACCGGCTACAGGCGGCCTTCGAGGTCACCGGCCGGGCCTGGATGGCCGGCACGGTCGACGGCGACGATCACCTCTCCCCCGACGGGCGGGTGATGGAGGTCCTCTCCGAGCACCTGTGCCAGGGTTGGCTGGAGGGCTACCTGCTCACCGGCCGGCACGGCATCTTCACCAGCTACGAGGCGTTCATCCACATCGTCGACTCGATGGTCAACCAGCACGCCAAGTGGCTCAAGGTCACCCGTGGCATTCCGTGGCGGCAGCCGGTGGCGTCGCTGAACTACCTGCTCTCCAGCCATGTCTGGCGGCAGGACCACAACGGTTTCTCCCACCAGGACCCGGGCTTCATCGACCATGTGATGAACAAGAAGGCCGAGGTGGTGCGGGTCTACCTGCCGCCGGACGCCAACACGCTGCTCTCCACCATGGATCACTGCCTGCGCAGCCGTCATTACATAAACGTGGTGGTGGCCGGCAAGCAGCCCGCGCCCAGCTGGCTCACCATGGACGAGGCCATCGCGCACTGCCGGCGCGGCGTGGGCATCTGGGACTGGGCCAGCACCGACGACGGCAGCGAGCCGGACGTCGTGCTCGCCTGCGCCGGTGACGTGCCGACGCTGGAGACCCTGGCCGCAGCCGATCTGCTGCGCCAGCACCTGCCCGAACTCAAGGTCCGGGTGATCAACGTCGTCGACCTGATGCGGCTCCAGCCGGCCGCCGAGCACCCGCACGGCCTGCCGGATTCCGAGTTCGACACGTTGTTCACCCGCGACAAGCCGATCATCTTCGCGTACCACGGCTACCCGTGGCTGATCCACCGGCTCACCTACCGCCGGGCCAACCACGACAACCTCCACGTACGCGGGTACAAGGAGGAGGGCACCACCACCACGCCGTTCGACATGGTGATGCTCAACGACCTGGACCGCTTCCACCTCGTGATCGACGTTATCGACCGGGTACCGGGGCTGGCCGCCCGCGCCGCGCATCTGCGGCAGGAGATGACCGACGCCCGCCAGTCCGCCCGCGACTACACCCGCCGGTTCGGCGAGGACGACCCGAAGGTGGCCGAGTGGCGCTGGGTCCGCGAGACCGACCCGACCAACCCGTGAGGAGATGCCCATCATGAGCGAGCACGGCGCAGGCGCGGAAATCCTGGTGGGCTACGACGGCTCACCGGACGCCGCGGCGGCCCTGGAGTGGGCGCTGGATCAGGCCCGCCGCGACGGCCGGCCGGTCCGGTTGGCGTACGTCTTCGAATGGCTGACCGTGGCCGGCTGGGTGGGTCCGGGCGTGACGCCGGGGATGTGGCCCGACGAGCAAGCCCGCCGGCAGGTCGAGGAACTGGTCGGCAAGGCCGCAGCGGACGCCGCCGCCACCCATCCGGGCCTGGACGTACGCGGCGAGGTGCTGGACGGTCCGCCCGCCCTGATCCTGGAGGAGGCTTCGACGCAGGCCGGCCTGTTGGTGCTGGGCAGCCGTGGGCACGGCGGTTTCGCCGGTCTGCTCGCCGGCTCGACCGCGGTCAACGTCACCGCGCACGCGCACTGCCCGGTGGTGGTGGTCCGTCGCCGGCCGGCCGAGAGTGACCGGGCCGGGCACGTCGCCGTCGGGGTGGACGGCTCGGAGCATTCGCTGCTGGCCCTCGGCTTCGCCTTCGAACAGGCGGCCCTGCGTCGGGTGCCGCTGCACGTGGTGCGGGCCTGGCAGCCGCGACGCGAACAGTGGAGCCTGCGCGGCGAGCAGGCCCGCGACGCGGCGCTGGCCGACCAACGGGCCGAGGTGGACGAGGCGTTGCGTCGCGGACAGGAGAGTTTCCCCGACGTCGAGGTGACCGTCGAGACGGCCGCCGCCGCGCCGGCCGGTTTGCTGATCGACGCCAGCCGCAACGCGCAACTGGTCGTCGTCGGCAGCCGGGGACGCGGTGGGCTGCGAGGGATGCTGCTCGGCTCGGTCAGCCAGCAACTCCTTCAGCACGCCCACTGTCCGGTCGCGGTGGTCCGGGAACGGTAAGGCGCGCCGTGGGCCGGGAACGCTGAGGCACGCCGTGGGCCGGCCGCTGTCAGGCCGGCCCACGGCGCCCACCTCGGAGCGCGCGCAGCGCGTTGAGGATCACCAGCACGTCGATGCCCTCCTGAAGGAACGCGCCCGCCACCGGTGGCAGCCGACCGGCCGCCGCGAATCCCATCGCGAGCAGCGCCAGCCCCATCCCGACCGTGGCGCTCTGCACCGCGATCCGGCGGGCGTACCGGGCCACCTCGACCGCGTCGGCCAGCGGATCAAGGCGGTCGAGACTCAGCACAGCGTCGGCGACATCGGCCGAGGCGGTCGCCCCGGTGGCCCCCATTGCCACGCCGACATGCGCCTCCGCCAGCGCCGGAGCGTCGTTCACCCCGTCACCGACCATCACGGTCACCGCCCGGCCGGCCTCGGCTCGAACCCGGCTCACCTTCTCCTGCGGGGTGCACCGGGCCAGCACGGCGTCGACACCCACCACGTCGGCGACCCGGCGGGCATCCTCCGGCCGGTCCCCGGTGACCATCACGATCCGGGTGAGCCCGGCGGCACGCAGCCGAGCCACGGTCCGGCGGGCGTCGGGGCGTACCGGATCCTCCAACAGGACCGCGCCGAGCGGCCCGGCCTCGTCGGCCACCCAGACCAGCGAGTGTCCCGTCCCGCCGGCCCGCCGGCTGGCCAGCTCGGCCCACTGCGGCAACGTCCCGGGGAACTGGCCGACCCGGATCCGCCGCCCGTCGACCCGCCCGCTCACCCCCCGGCCCGGCTCCTCGGTCACCTCAGCCGGGGTGACCAGCCGTAGGCCGCGCTCACCGGCGGCGCGCACCAGTGCCGCCGCCAGCACGTGCGAGGACAACTGCTCCACCGAGGCGGCCACCCGCAGCACCTCGTCGGGGTCACCGCCGGGAGCCACGACGGTATCGGCGACCCGGGGACGGCCGGCGGTGAGCGTTCCGGTCTTGTCGACCAGCAGGGTGCGCGCCCGACCAAGGACCTCCAGCGAGCCGCCGTCGCGAACCAGCACCCCGTGCCGGGCCACCCGGGACAGTCCCGAAACGATGGCGATCGGGGTGGCCAGCAGCAACGGACACGGTGTCGCCACCACCAGCACCGCCACCGCCCGGAGGAACTCGCCGGAGAGCGCCCAGCCCAGCCCGGCCAACACCAGTGTGAACGGCACGAAGGCGGCGGCGTACCGGTCGGCGAGCCGCACCGTCGGCGCCTTGCGGGCGGTCGCCTCCTCGGCCAGCCGGACGATCCCGGCGTACGTGCTGCGCTCGGCGCTCTCCGTGGCCCGCAGGCCGAACGCGGCCCCGGCGTTGACCACACCGCTGGGCACCCGGGCCCCGGCCGCCCGCTCGACGAGCCGGGACTCCCCGGTCACCACCGACTCGTCCAACGTCGCGGCGGTCTCGGCGACACCGTCGACGGCGACCACGTCACCCGGGCCGACAAGTAACCGGTCACCGACCGCCACCCGGTCCGCCGGCACCACCTCGACGCCGCCTTCGGCGGTACGCCGGCGCGCGGTACGCGGTGCCCGCTCCAGCAGCGCCCGCAGGTCCCGCGTCGCCCGGCGCTGCGCGTACGCCTCCAGGGTCCGCCCGGTGGCCAGCATCACCGCGACCACCGCACCGGCCAGGTACTCGCCGACGACAAGTGCTCCGCCCAGCGCCAGCACGGCGATCACGTCCACACCGAACCGCCGCCGCAGCAGTTCCCGCAGCACCGACGCGGCAGCCGGCAGCAGCGCGATCAGGGTGGCCGCCGCCCACCACACGTCGGCGGCGCCCGGCTGCCCGGCCAGCCGCACCGCCGCACCTGCCAACACCAGCAGCGTGAGTCCGGCCAGCGGGACCCACAGCCACCAGTTCCGGCGACCCGAGCCGGAACGCTCCGGTCCGGGTCGCGCCGGCCGGTCCGGCAGGCACTCGCCCCGGTCACCCGCCGACTGTCGCTTCCCCACCTGCGGATCGTCTCAACCGGGTCGGGCGGAGCGGAGCGGAACACGGGTCACAGGTCCCGCCCGGTCGGGCCGTGCGGATCCTGCGCGCCGCCGACCGATGTCGCACGATGAACCGGACCGCACCCACAGCCGTACGGAGGTGCGGCACGATGGGCAGAGACGGAAAGGTCGTGAGGATGAGCCACCAGACGCCGACTACCCACCGCCCGCTGACCACCGCCCTCGCGGAGGCCGCCGCGATGGCCGGTCACGCGCCGTCGGTGCACAACAGCCAGCCGTGGCGCTGGCGGGTGCTACCCGACGCGTTGGAGCTGCGGATGGTGCGCGACAGCAGGTTGGCCGCCACCGATCCGCAGGGCGAGCTGGTCACCCTCAGCTGCGGTGCGGCGCTGCACCATGCCCGGCTGGCCCTGGCCGCCGAGGGGTGGGCGACAAGCGTGCAGCGGATGCCCGAGCCGGGCGACCCCGACCTGCTCGCCCGCCTCACCGAGCCCCGGGCCACCGGTGCCGACCCGGACGCGATGCGGTCGGTGCAGTGCATGCAGGTGCGGCACACCGACCGGCGTCCGGTCAGCGACGAGCCGGTCTCCGATGACTCGTTGAGCGCCATCGCGTCGGCCGCCGGCCGGGAGGGTGCCCGGTTGGAGATCCTCGATCGCGACCAGGTGCTGCAACTGGCCGCGTCCGCCTCACACGCTGCCACGGTCGAGGCGGAGGATTCCCGGCTGCGGGAGGAACTGGAGTACTGGACCAGCCGCGCCGGCGGCACCGGGCTCACCCCGGAGGTGCTGCCGGAGCAGCCCGCGCAGACCACCGTGCCGGGCCGGGACTTCGGTCGCCCGGGCACCCTGCCGGTCGGGCCGGGGCACGATCGGGCAGCGTCCTACGCGGTGCTCTACGGCGACCAGGACGAGCCGGTCGACTGGCTCCGTGCGGGCGAGGCGCTGTCGGCCGCCTGGCTGGCCGCCACCCGACTGGGTGTCTCGATGGTGCCGCTCAGCGGCGTGGTCGAGGTGCCGGCCACCCGGCAGACCCTGCGCCAGCTGCTCTCCGGGCTCGGGCACCCGTACCTCGGCCTGCGCCTGGGGGTGGCCGACCCGGCCCACGCCGGCCCACCGCACACCCCGCGACTGCCCCGCGAGCAGGTGGTGGACACCTCGGCGGTGTCCGGCGACGCCGCCTAGCGCGGCATCCGGGCACCACGCCCGTCCGGCCTCGGGCGTTTCCGCGCCGCCGGTCGCCGGATAGCATCGCCGGGTGACTGTCGGCGCACCCAATCCCCGTCACGAGCCACCGTCGCTCGGCCTGAGCCCACTGTCCCGGGTCCGCCTGGACGAGCTGCTCCAGGAGATGCTCGATCGCGTCGGCGAGGTGGTGACCAGCCGGGAACGCCTACGGGCGCTGCTCGACGCGGTCGTCGGCATCGGCACCGACCTGGATCTGCGCAGCACCCTGCGGCGGATCGTGCAGGCGGCCTGTGACCTGGCCGGGGCCCGCTACGGCGCGCTCGGGGTGATCGGTCCCGACCGGATGCTGCACGACTTCATCACCCACGGCATCTCCCCCGAGCTGCACGCGAAGATCGGTGACCTGCCGCACGGCCGGGGGGTGCTCGGCCTGCTCATCGACGAACCGAAACCGGTGCGGATGCCGGACATCACCCAGCATCCGAACTCGTACGGCTTTCCGCCGCACCATCCGCCGATGCACACCTTCCTCGGCGTGCCGGTCCGCATCCGCGATCAGGTGTTCGGCAACCTCTACCTCGCCGAGAAGCAGGGCGGCGCCGAGTTCACCGAGGACGACGAGGAGATCGTCGTCGCGCTCGCCGGAGCGGCCGGCGTGGCGATCGAGAACGCCCGGCTGTACGCGCTGGCCAACCGCCGGGAACGCTGGCTCGCCGCCACCGCCGAGATCACCTCGCTGCTGCTCGGCGAGGTGCGCCGCACCGACGCACTGACCCTGGTGGCGCGGCGCGCCCGCGAGGTCGCCGAGGCCGAGCTGGCCCTGGTGCTGCTCTACGACGAGGAGGCGGACCACTTCACCGTCGAGGTCGTCGACGGCGTCGGCGCCCAGGCCCGCGCGCTTGTCGGCACGGTGCTGCCGGCCGCCGACACCAGCTTCGCCGGTCCGGTGACCCAGGGTCGGCACGACTCGGTGGAGGATCTGGCCCACGCCGCGCCGTGGCCGGCGGTGCTGCACACCGGGCCGGCGGTGATCTCTCCGCTGGCCACCGCCGACACCCTGCACGGTGTGCTGGTGATCGCGCACAGCGCCGACCACGGCGGCGCCACCGACGACGACGTGGCCCTGCTGGGCAGCTTCGCCGGTCAGGCGGCGCTGGCCATGGAACGCGCCCGTGGCCAGGAGGAACGCGAGCAGCTGGTGGTGCTGGAGGACCGCGAGCGGATCGCCCGGGACCTGCACGACGTGGTGATCCAGCGGTTGTTCGCCACCGGCCTGCAACTACAGAGCGCGGTGCCGTTGACCGCGCGGCCGGAGGTCGCCAGGCGGATCAACGCCGCGGTCGACGACCTGGACACCACCATCAAGGACATCCGCCGCACCATCTTCGAGCTGCGTACCCCGATGAGCGCGGCGCTGCGCACCGAGATCCGCGAGGCGGTGGAAGCCGCCGCCGAGTCGCTCGGTTTCCGGCCGAGGCTGGAGCTGACCGGGCCGATCGACAGCGCCGTGCCGGACGAGGTCCGCCCCGAACTCGCCGCCGTGCTCCGCGAGGCGCTGTCCAACGCCGTACGCCACGCCGAGGCCACGGCGGTGTCGGTTGCGGTACGCGTCGACGCCGCCCAGGTGGCCGTCACCGTGACCGACAACGGGGTAGGTTGCGACCCGGCCGCCGCCCGGGGCGGGCTGGTGAACCTGCGCGAACGCGCCGAACGGCACGGCGGCACCTTCGAGGTACGCGGCGCCCAACCGCGCGGCACCGAGCTGCACTGGTCGGTGCCGCTGGTGGCCTGAGCCGCTGCGACCCGCCCGTGACGGGACTGCGCGGGGGGCCGGGCCCGGCGGGTGCGGTCAGTGGGTCTTGCCGAGCAGGCGGGTGGCCAGCACCGCGGCCTGGGTACGGCGTTCCAGGCCGAGCTTGGCCAGCACGCTGGAGACGTAGTTCTTCACCGTCTTCTCGGCCAGGAACATCTTGCTGGCGATCTCCCGGTTGGTCAGCCCCTCGGCGACGTACTCCAGGATGCGCCGCTCCTGCTCGGTGAGGGACTGCAACTCGCGGGGCTGCTCCACGCCGCTGCGGATGCGATCCAGCACCCGGGTGGTGATCGCCGGGTCGAGCAGCGACTGGCCGGCCGCCACCCGGCGTACCGCGTCGACGAGGTCGGTGCCCCGGATCTGCTTGAGCACGTACCCGGAGGCACCGGCCATGATCGCCGCGAAGAGTGCCTCGTCGTCCTCGTACGAGGTGAGGATCAGGCCCTTGATCGAGGAGTCCACGGCCCGGATGTCCCGGCACACGTCGATGCCGTTGCCGTCGGGTAGCCGGGCGTCGAGGATCGCCACGTCGGGCCGCAGCGCCGGAATCCGGCGGGCCGCCTCCTGGGCGGAGCCGGACTCACCGACCACCTCTATGTCACCACTCGCGTGCAGCAGGTCGGCCAGACCACGACGGACCACCTCGTGGTCGTCAAGCAGAAACACCCGGATCATCCCCCCTTTCTACCCCCTCCCGCCCACCCCCACCCGGGCCAAAAGTCCCAACCTCCCACCCCACCCCCACCCACCCCACCCCGGCCCCCGCTCGGTTGATCAAGAAGTTTGCGTCTCCGTCGGGCCGGATCCCGACCAGAACCTCTTGATCAACCGGACGAGGTCGGGCGGGGGGTCCTGGGGGTTCGGGACGTGTGGCCCTGCTGGGTGGGGGTGTGCGGGGCGCACCGTGGGGAGGTACCAGGCGAATGTGAGGGAGCCCGACCATGGAAACCGGCTACACCGTCGAACAATTGCGGGCCGCCGCGACCGACGCGGTCCGGGCACCGTCCCTGCACAACGTTCAGCCGTGGCGGTTCCGGCTGCGCGACGGCGGGATCGAGGTGCTCCTCGACCCGACCCGGCGGCTGCCCGCCACCGACCCGAGCGGCTGGGGCGCCCGCGTTGCCGGCGGAGCGGCGCTGTTCAACCTGCGCCTCGCCCTGGCGATGGCCGGCGCCCCGGCGACGGTACGACTGCGTCCGTACCCGTCGGAACCGGACGTGCTGGCCCGGCTGGTGCCGGACCTGCCGCGCCGGCCCAGCCCCGCCGAGCAGAGCCTCTACGCGGCCATTCCACGCCGGTTCAGCAACCGTGCCCCGTTCTGGCCCGACCCGGTCCCGGCCGACTCTCGCTGGCGGCTGGGTGAGGCGGCTCGGACCGAGCACTGCTGGCTGGAGCTGCTCATCGGGGTGAGCGCCGTCAACGCCTTCGCCGAGATCGCTCGCGGCGCACACCGGGTGCTCGAACGCGACCCCGCCTACCGGGCGGAGCGCGAGGCGTGGGTACGCGCCGGAGACGAGCCGGACGGCGTCCCGGTCACCGCCAGCGGTCCCCGAGCCGAGCCGCAGGACCTGCTTCCGTCGCGTGGCTTCGGCGGCACCCAGCGGGCACCCGGACGGGACTTCGAGCCGGAGCCCCTCGTGGCGGTGCTCGGCTCCGCCGGCAACACCGCCGTCGATCAGGTGGTCGCGGGCCAGGCGTTGCAACGGGTCCTGCTGACCGCCACCGACGCCGGGCTGTCCGCGTCGATGCTGTCGCAACCGATCGAGGTGCCGTCGGCCCGGGAGCAGCTCCGGCTGTCGCTGGGACGGTTCGGTACGCCGCAGATGGTGATGCGGATCGGGTACGGCCAGCCGGGCTGGCCCACCCCCCGCCGCTCCGTGGACGAGGTGCTGGACCTGCCGGTGCACCTCGCCTGAGGCGACCGGCCGTCAGCGAGACGGCACCGGCGGCGGACGGTCGGTGGTCAGGGCGGCGAGCAGGGCGGCCTCCCGGTCCGGGTCCAGGCCGACCGGCTGCCGGGCCGGTCGGCCGGCGCGGGCCGGCACCGAACCCACCCGGCGCAGCCAGGCCCAGGTGTCGACGACGGTCTCGGTCACCGGCCGGCAGCTGAGCCCGCCAGCGTACGCACGGGTGACGTCCATCTGCTGCATCCACCGGTACTCGTGCCCCGGTGGGATCCAGATCGGCAGATCGTTCCACGGTTCCACACCGGCGGCGAGCAGTTGCTCCGGCTCGGCCCAGCGCAGTCGGGCGTCAGCGCCGGTGGCCGTCACGCCGACGGTGAGCAGTTCGCCCATGGTGGTGTGCCCGGGCCGGCTCACCACGTTCACCGCTCCAGCCCGACCGGCGGCCCCGGCGTCCAGCAGGAAGGCCGCCAGGTCGCGGACGTCGACGTACTGCACGGGCAGGTCGGCAGGGCCGGGTGCGAGCACGTCACCGCCCCGGGCGAGACGGTTGAGCCACCACGGCAGCCGGCCGATGTCCTCACCGGGACCGAGGATCAGCCCGGCGCGGGCGAGCAGCACCCGGTCGCCGAGCACCGCGCGGAGGGCCCGCTCGGCGCCGGCCTTGAGCGTCGGGTAGTCATCGTCGATGTCGTCCGGGCCGGCGGTCACCAGCGGCGCCTGTTCCGTCACGCCGGCCGGCACCGGCCGGGCGTACACCGAGCCGCTGGAGACGTAGACGTAGTGCCCGGCCCGTTCGGCCAGCATCCGCGCCGTCGCCTGGGCGGCGCGGGGTGCGCCGTCCCAGGTGTCGACGACGAGATCCCACTCCCCCTCGGCCAGCGCGGCCAACCCGTCGGCGGCGGTGCGGTCACCCAACAGGTGCCGTACGCCAGCCGGGGGCGCCCCGTGCCGCCCCCGGTTGAACGCCGTCACCGCCCAGCCCCGGTGGATCGCCTCGGCGACCACCGCCCCGCCCACGAATCCCGAGCCGCCCAGTACGAGGAGTTTCATGTGAGCCACCCTGCCCGTTGTCGGCGGCGTCGGGGTGGCTCGTTCACCGTCAGCGGATCTGCCAACGGCAGAAACCGGCGACGACCTGTGCAGGGCCGGGTGGGAGGTGGGTGCCGTGTCCGGCGGGCGGCGTGGGCGTCCGCCGGACACGGCCGGGCGGTGCCGCGGGCACGGCGGGCACCACCAGCCAGTTCCTTGGTGAAAAGGACGGCGAGTCCCATCGTCGGCCCCACCGGATGCGGCGTCAACAACTTCCGGAAAAATATCGATAGCTAGTGCGGTGGCCAGGAACGTTGGCGGTGTCGCGGCGAGGTCCAGGCGGCGATCCGGCAAGGCGGAGTCGGGTCCGGATACCGGTGTTGTATCCGGACCCGACTCCAACGCCGCCGGTCGTCGGCTGGACCCGGCGCGGCCCGGTGAACGTTTCTGGCCACCGCACTAGTTAGACCGGTGCCGCGCTGTCCCGGATGACGAGTTCTGTGGCGAGTTCCACCCGGGGGCTCTCCACCTGCTCGCCTCGGGCCAGCCGCAACACCGTCCGCGCCGCGAGCATGCCCATCTCGGCCAGCGGCTGACGCACGGTGGTCAACGGCGGCGAGCACCACCGCACCTCCGGCAGGTCGTCGAAACCCACCACGCTGACGTCGTCCGGTACAC
>NZ_BOPD01000043.1:0-45497 GCF_016863575.1 Micromonospora sediminimaris | reverse complement strand
CCGGCCACATGATGACCCGGGTGTCAGGGGCGGGTCAGGAGTCGGGTGCCGGCAGCGCCGAGCCAGGCGATCCCGGCATATATCGCGATCCGCTCGAACGCCCCACCCGGCGCGCCGGGGAACAACCCGGCATGGTCGAGGGTGACGAGCGTGGCGCAGGTCAGGAAGGCGGTCAGCACCAGCGCCGCGACGCCCCGCCCCACATCACGCCAGCCGGTGGGCTGGCCACCGGTGCCTACCAGTTGACCGGAGGCGGGCCCGGCAGTGGGGTCCGTGCGTTCGTCGATTCCGGATTCGCTGATGGCGTCCGTGTCATCGCCAGCGGCAGGTTCGGCGTCAGCGTCCGCGCGCTGACCGGCGTGGGTGATGGCCGCCCTGACCGTCGCGCCGCGTGGGTCGAGATCCCGGCCCAGCCGCCAGGCGGTCACGGTGAGCGCGGCGACGACGAGCAGTCCCGCGAGGTCGTGGAGTCCGCCGAGCCAGGTTTGCCTCCCGATGGCACCCGGTGGGTAGTCGAGGCCGGGGTCGATGGGAAATACGGCCGTGGACACCAGGGCCAGCCCGGCCAGGGCCACGGATTTCCAGGTTGCCCCGCGCGGCGTCTCGCCGGCCGCCCTCGCCCGGTCCCGTAGCCCGATCGCGATGGCGACGATCAGCAGGCCGACGGCGACGAGCTTGACGGTGCCGAGCCAGCCCAGGTCACCCAGGGACAGATGGCTGATCCAGTGCCGGGTGAGCTGATAGCCGGGACGGGTCGCGCCGTCGGTCAGGTCCACGCCGATCATCGTGGCCGGCGCGAGGATGGCTGCGGCAGTAGCGATACACGTCCTGACATCCTTCATCGACCTCACGCGAACGATGTTCGCATAAGGCGAACGATGTTCGCAAGCTGGTCTCGCCGACCCTCGACTACGCTGTGGCCGTTCCGCCGGGATCGGGGCGGCCACCGGAGCTGCGGAGGAAGCCGGATGACCGACAGCGGTGCGGAGATCCCGGCTCGACGGGGCACCCGAACGAAGCCTGCGCTTACCCGGCAGGCGATCGTCGGGGCCGCGCTCGACCTGGTCGACCGAGCCGGCGTGGATGCGGTCACCATGCGCAGCGTCGCCGACCGGCTCGGCACCGGGCCGGCCTCGATCTACCGGCACGTCACCGGTAAGGACGAGCTTCTCGAACTCGTGCTCGACCGGGTGCTGGCCGAGGTCGCCGTGCCGCCGCCTCACCCGGAGGACTGGCGCGGGCCGCTCATCGCGCTGGCCCGCGAGGTACGACGGGTCCTGCTGGCGCACAACGACATCGCCGCGGTGGCCATGTCGGGTCCGCCAGTCGGTGGCAACCCGGCCCGCATCGCGGAGGCGTTACTGGCGATCCTGCGTACGGCCGGTTTTCCGGACCAGGTCTGCGCGTGGGCGGTCGACCGGCTCTCGCTCTACGTCACCGCCGACGCCCTCGACACCGCGCGGCAGCGGGTCATGGGTCACGATGGCCCGGCGGCAGCACAACGGCGCTGGGCACAGGTCGCGCAGTACTACCGCGACCTGCCCGCCGACCGTTTCCCGCACACCGTCGCGCTGCGCGACGCACTGTTCGCCGACGGACCGGTGGACCGCTTCACCCTCGGTCTGGAGCTGTTCCTGGACGGACTGGCGGCTCGCCGGAACGGCTGACCGGCGAGGGCTCGGCCGGCTCGGTGCCGGGCGACGGCCTGCGCGGGGCGGGCACCGGTGGCGTCGCCGGCCAGGGCAGTTTCGGACAGCGGTGGTACGCGATGCCCGCCGTCGCCCAGCGTGGGCCGTGCCCCGCCAGCCGCTCGCGGAACGCCCCCCAGTCGTGCGTCGACCTGGGTGACCAGCCCAGCTCGGCAATGGCGGGCAGCCGGGGGAACAGCATGAACTCGATCTCGGCGAGGGTGGTCACCGACTCGGTCCACAGCGGCGCCTCGACACCGAGCACCGCCTCGGCCGGTACGCCCGCCAGGTGACTGGCCGGATCCCAGTCGTAGGCCCGGCGTACGTCGATCAGGCCGGCCCAGTCGTGCCCGATCGGGGTGGCCGGGGCGTACTTCATGTCGAGGTACGCGTGGTTGCCGGGAGAGAGGATCAGCCGGGCGCCTCGGCTCACCGCCTCGGCGGTCACCGGATCCTCGCCGGTCGTGCCCCACCACTGGAGGATCCGCCGGTCGGCGTGGGCGGCGGGGGCGATCTGGTGCCAGCCGATCACTTCCCGGCCCAGTCCGGCGACGATGCGCTGCACCCGTTCGACGAAAGCGGCGTACACCTCGGCGGGCACCTTGAACGCCTCGTCGCCGCCGATGTGCAGCCACCGCCCGGGGGTGAGCGCGGCGATCTCGCCGAGCACGTCGGCGACGAAGTCGTAGGTGCGCTCGCTGGCCGGGTCGACGTAGCTGAAGCCCACCTCGGTTCCGGTGTACGGCGGCGGCGCGACCCGGTCGGGGGCCAGCTCGCCGTACGCGGTCAGCGCCGCGTGGGTGTGGCCCGGCAGGTCGATCTCGGGGATCACGGTGATGTGCCGGTCGGCGGCGTACGCCACGATCCGTTGGTAGTCCGCCCGGGTGTAGTAGCCGCCGGGGGCTTCGCCGACCGCGCCGGCCCCGCCGACGGTGGCCAGCCGGGGCCAGGAGTCGATCGCGATCCGCCAGCCCTGGTCGTCGGTGAGGTGCAGGTGCAGCCGGTTGAGCTTGTACCGGGCCAGGTGGTCGATCACCCGCAGCACGTCGGTGACGCCGAAGAAGTGCCGCGCCACGTCGAGCATCGCTCCGCGGTGCGGGTAGCGGGGGCGGTCGAGAATCGACCCGCCGGGCAGCACCCAGCGTTCGGTGACCGGCGTGGCGCTCTCCACGGCGGCGGGCAGCAACTGCCGCAGCGTCTGAACCCCGTGGAAGAGACCGGCGGCGGTGCCGGCGGCGATGCGTACGCCGTCGGTGGTGATGTCGAGCCGGTAGCCCTCCGCACCCAGTGCGGCCTCGCCGGACAGGTCGAGGGCGATGCCACCGGACGGTACGGGCGTGGCGGCATCGGTCACCGGCAGCGGGTATCCGGTCGCCGGGCGCAGCAGCGCGGCGAGCTGCCCGGCGACGGCCACTGCGGCCGGATCGGCGCTGACCCGGATCACCGCATCGGCGGCGAGCAGGTAGTCGGCCGTCGCGTCCGGTTCGACTCGTTCCGGCGCGGGCACCACGTCGCCCAGCCGGGTCGGTGCCGGCGGCGCGAGCAGCGCCGCCGCCTTCCGCTCCGCCGCCCGGGCCAGTTCCCCAGCGGTACGTCCGGCAGCCTGGGCCGCATCGTCGGCGCGCGCGGCGGTCTCCGCCTCCGGGGCGGGTGCCGCTTCGGGCGGTGCGGGGAGGTCGGCGAGCTGGGGCGGGTCGAGTGGTTCGGGTGCGGCGGACACGAGGACTCCCGAGGGGGTGTATTCGCGGCGGTTGTGGCAATGGTGCGGGGTGGTGACGGAGCGTGCCGTCAAGGGTACGGGGAGGTCGGCAATTGCGTGAATGTGCGCGTGGAACCGTTCCCAAAAACCGTGCTGAACGCGAACAGTCGTGATTGCTGTGCCTATTGTCACCGAATGCTCCCGGGCCGCTCGTTGTTCGCTTAGCCTTCGCCCACCGATCGGCACGACTCCCCGGATTACCAGCTGGTGGATTCGGGGTATCACAAAACTTAACCTTCGTTAAGTGTCAATCCGGGTGCGTGGGAGGCTCTGGTGGCAGCGCAAGAGACGGTTGAGCACAAGTACGTCTACGACTTCGCCGAGGGCAACAAGGATCTCAAGGACCTCCTCGGCGGCAAGGGAGCGAACCTGGCCGAGATGACCAATCTCGGCCTGCCGGTGCCGCCCGGCTTCACCATCACCACCGAGGCGTGCAAGGCGTACCTCGACACGGGTGCGGAACCGGCCGGGCTGGCCGACCAGATCAGCGCGCACCTGACGGCGCTGGAGCGCGAGATGGGCCGGCGTCTCGGTGACCCGGACGACCCGCTGCTGGTCTCCGTACGCTCCGGGGCGAAGTTCTCGATGCCCGGAATGATGGAAACCGTACTCAACGTCGGTCTCAATGACCGCAGCGTCGAAGGACTGGCCCGGCAGGCCGGTGGCTCGACCGACCAGGCCGCCTCCGGCGGTGCGGACAGGTTCGCCTGGGACTCCTACCGGCGGCTGATCCAGATGTTCGGCAAGACCGTCTGCGACGTGCCGGGCGAGGAGTTCGAGCATGCGCTCGACGAGGCCAAGCGTGCCAAGGGCACCGACCTCGACCTGGACCTGGACGCGGACGACCTGCGTGGACTCGTCGACGCGTACAAGAAGATCTTCACCAAGCACACCGGGCGGGAGTTCCCGCAGGAGCCGCGCGACCAGCTGGACCTGGCGGTCCGCGCGGTGTTCGACTCGTGGAACGCCGAGCGGGCGGTGGTCTACCGCCGGCAGGAGCGCATCCCGGCCGACCTGGGCACCGCCGTCAACGTGGTGGCGATGGTCTTCGGCAACCTCGGTCCCGACTCCGGCACCGGCGTCGCCTTCACCCGCGACCCGGCCAGCGGCGCCCAGGGCATCTACGGCGACTACCTGGCCAACGCGCAGGGCGAGGACGTCGTCGCCGGCATCCGAAACACCGTGCCGTTGCAGGAGCTGGAGCGGATCGACAAGGACTCCTACGACGAACTGCTCGACTACATGGCCCGGCTGGAGCGGCACTACCGGGACCTGTGTGACATCGAGTTCACCATCGAGCGCGGCAAGCTGTGGATGCTCCAGACCCGGGTCGGCAAGCGCACCGCCGCCGCCGCGTTCGTCATCGCCGGCCAACTCGTCGACGAGGGCCTGATCGACCTCGACGAGGCCCTGCACCGGGTCAACGGCGCACAACTGGCTCAGTTGATGTTCCCGCGCTTCCAGCTCGACCACGAGTTCCAGCCGGTCGCCACCGGTATCGGCGCCTCGCCGGGCGCGGCGGTCGGGAAGGTGGTCTTCACCTCGGCCCGCGCGGTCGAGCTGGCCGCCGCGGGCGAGGCCGTCATCCTGGTCCGCCGGGAGACCAACCCGGACGACCTCAACGGCATGATCGCCGCCAAGGGCATCCTCACCTCGCGGGGCGGCAAGACCAGTCACGCCGCCGTGGTCGCCCGGGGCATGGGCAAGACCTGCGTCTCGGGTGCCGACGAACTGGACATCGACGTGCCGAAGCGGCGGTTCGCCGTGGCCGGACACACGGTCACCGAGGGAGACGTCGTCTCCATCGACGGCACCACCGGCAAGGTGTACCTGGGCGAAGTGCCGGTCAGCCCGTCCGAGGTGGTCCGCTACTTCGAGGGTGAACTCGATCCGGCGTCCACAGACGACGCGCTGGTCAGGGCCGTACACCGGATCATGTCGCACGCGGACGGCAGCCGGCGGCTGGCGGTGCGTACCAATGCCGACACCGCCGCCGACGCGGCCCGGGCCCGGCGCTTCGGCGCCGAGGGCATCGGGTTGTGCCGCACCGAGCACATGTTCCTCGGCGACCGGCGTGAGCTGGTGGAACGGCTCATCCTGGCCCGCGATCCGGCCGAGCGGGAGGACGCGCTCGCCGCGTTGCTGCCGTTGCAGCGGGCGGATTTCGTGGAGATCTTCCGGGAGATGGACGGCCTGCCGGTCACCGTCCGGTTGATCGACCCGCCGCTGCACGAGTTCCTGCCGCCGCTGGAACAGCTCGCCGTAAACGTGGCGGTCGCCCAGGAGCGCGGCGAGGACGTCGCCAAAGAGGAGGCGCTGCTGGCGGCGGTACGCCGGATGCATGAGGAGAACCCGATGCTCGGGCTGCGCGGCGTACGACTGGGCCTGGTCATCCCCGGCCTGTTCGCGATGCAGGTCCGGGCGATCACCGAGGCGGCTGTGGAGTGCACCCGCCAGGGCGTACGTCCCTGCCCGGAGATCATGGTCCCGCTGGTCGGCGCGGTCCAGGAACTGGAGACGGTACGCGCCGAGGCCGAGCGGATCATCGCCGAGGTGGTAGGTGGCAGCGACGTCGACGTGCTGATCGGCACGATGATCGAGGTGCCCCGGGCGGCGTTGACCGCCGGGCAGATCGCCGAGGCCGCGGAGTTCTTCTCCTTCGGCACCAACGACCTGACCCAGATGGGGTGGGGCTTCTCCCGCGACGACGTGGAGGGAGCGTTCTTCTGGCGCTACCTGGAGCTGGGCATCTTCGGCATTTCACCGTTCGAGTCCATCGACGCCGACGGGATCGGTCGGCTGGTACGCATCGCCGCCGAGGAAGGGCGGGCGGCCCGCCCGGGGCTCAAGCTCGGGGTCTGCGGCGAGCACGGCGGTGATCCCGACTCGGTGCACTTCTTCCACTCCGTCGGGCTGGACTACGTCTCGTGCTCGCCGTTCCGGGTGCCGGTGGCGCGGCTGGAGGCCGGCCGAGCGGCAGTGGTCACCAGCGGCTCGGACAGTCGCTGACCAGGCGGCTCGCCCCGCCCCGGGCGAGCCGCATACCCGCCGCGCGCCGCGTTGCGTCGTGCCGCGCCGCGTTGCGTCGTGCCGCGCCGCGCTGCGTCGTGCCGCGCTGCGTCGTGCCGCGCCGCGCTGCGTCGTGCCGCGCGGTGAAGCACAGCAACATCGGGGATGTTGCTGTGTCGAGCGGCCGTGAGACGACAACATCCCCGATGTTGCTGCATGGCGCGCGGGGTGGCGCGTGGCGTGCGGGGTGGCGTGGCGTGCGGGGTGCGCGCGGGGTGCGGCGTGGCGCGGGCACGGGTAGTGCGGCGCGGGGGCGCATGACGTGGCGGGCGGCGCGTGTGGATGCCGCCCGGTGCCAGGAGCGGTCAGATCGGGGGGCGCCGCCAAGTGATGGACTGTGCGCGGCGGGGGCGTTGGTTCGGCATCGAGGCCATGGGTGTGCGTACCGCCAGCGGGGCGTGCGGATCCGGCTGGTCGGGCAGCAGCGTCGGGCGGCGGCAGGCGGCGAGGGCCGGACCGGTGCGGCGGACCACCCCACGGGCCTCTTCGCGCAGTGCCGCCAGATCCGCTCCCGGTGCGGCGACCAGGGTCAGCAGGGCATCCCGACCGGCCGGGTAGGTGACCACGCAACCGGCCGCGGTGTGCACCACGGACTCGTGGAACTCGCCTTGCCGCACGGTGGCGGCCATCCGATGCCCGAGGCCGAAGCTGGCTGCGGCCAGCGCCGCCAGGTGAGTGGCGTCGGTCGTGGGCAGGTCGCTGGAGATGAGCAGGCCGTCCGTGCCGGCGAGGACCGTGCCGGCGACCTCGGGACGGCGTCGGCGCAGCCCCCGGAGCTCGGTACCCATCATCGTTTCCGCGTTCACGAGCGTGTCTCTCCCACCGGTCGTGTCTCGCCGCAACAGGTGACGTTCCGCGATGGCGACGCTACCCGTGGATGTCGATGAGTGCGATCCCGTTACCGTCGGCAATCGGGCGACAACTCTCGTCTGATCGGAGGATGTGGGCCCGCCGTGGGCACGTCGTCGGCGCGCCGAACCGGGGCCTCGGGCGTAACCTGACTTCGCCCGTGGACAGTCGTTTCGCGAAGGGGTGGACGGATGGGATCGCGTGCCGAGTTGTCGGAGGCTGTCGGTGTCGCGGTGGCGGTGCCGGCATGACCGCCGTGTGGGAGAGCCTGACCGTCGATGCCCGTGATCCGGGGCGGCTGGCCCGCTGGTGGGCCGAGGCGCTCGGGTACCAGGTGGTCGAGGAGCGACCCGACGAGGTGGAGATCCGGCAGAGCGCGGACCGGCTGCCCGGCATCGTGTTCGTGCCGGTGACCGGCGTCAAGGAGAGCAAGAACCGGCTGCACCTCGACCTGCGCCCGACCGACCGGGAGGCCGAGGTGGAACGGCTTGTCGACATGGGTGCCCGGCACGTCGACATCGGGCAGGACGGCGACGACTGGACGGTGCTGGCCGACCCGGAGGGCAACGAGTTCTGCGTGCTGCGGCAGCGTGGGGATTGAGTGCTGCCTCCGGTGAGCCGGACGCGGCGCGTCGGGTGGCGGAGCCGGTAAAGGACCCGGAGCACGGCCGGTCCCCGTACGAGCGGGACCGGGCCCGGGTGCTGCACTCGGCGGCGTTCCGCCGGCTGGCCGCGAAGACCCAGGTGCACACGGCCGGCACCGACGACTTCCTGCGTACCCGGCTGACCCACTCGCTGGAGGTGGCCCAGATCGCCCGGGAGATGGGTGCCCGGCTGGGCTGTGATCCGGACGTGGTGGACACCGCCGGGCTGGCCCACGACCTCGGGCACCCGCCGTTCGGCCACAACGGCGAGGCCGCGCTCGACGAGCTGGCCGCCGACTGCGGTGGGTTCGAGGGCAACGCCCAGACACTGCGGGTCCTGACCAGGCTGGAGGCGAAGGTGTACGGCCCGGACGGGACGTCCGCCGGGCTGAACCTGACCCGTGCCTCGCTGGACGCGGTCGGCAAGTACCCGTGGACCCGCCAGCCTGGCCGGCGCAAGTTCGGGGTGTACGCCGACGACCTGCCCGCCTTCGCCTGGCTGCGGCAGGGCTCGCCGGCCGGCGAGCGGCAGTGCCTGGAGGCGCAGGTGATGGACTGGGCCGACGACGTGGCGTACTCGGTGCACGACGTCGAGGACGGCATCCACGGTGGTTACCTCACGCTGGAGCCGTTGCTCGTCGACTCCGACGAGCGGGCGGCGCTCTGCGCCGACGTCGCCGCCGTCTATTCGACCGAGTCGGCCGACTACCTCGACGAGACGCTGACCGGGCTGCTCGCCGACCCGGTGCTCGCCCCGTTGGCCGGCTACGACGGCAGCCATCGGGCCCAGGCCGCCCTGAAGGCGACCACCAGCGTGTTGACCGGTCAGTTCGTGGCGACCGCGGTTGCGGCCACCACCGAACGCTTCGGGCCAGGGCCACACCGGCGGTACGCGGCCGACCTGGTCGTACCCCGGCCGTTGCGTGCCCGGTGCGCGCTGCTCAAGGGGATCGCCCTGCGCTACGTGATGCGTCGGCCCGGTGCGCAGGGTCGCTACCAGCGGCAGCGGGAGATAATTGCGGGGCTCGTGGCGACGCTGGCCGCGCGGGCACCTGGGGCGCTCGATCCGGTCTTCGCCCCGCTGTGGCGGGACGCACCCGATGACGAAGCCCGGCTGCGGGTGGTGATCGACCAGGTGGCCTCGCTTACCGACCCCGCCGCCCTGGCCTGGCATGATCGACTGATCAGAAGTTGACATCCGGACCGGGGGCCGAACGGCGCACGGGAGTTAGGTTAGCCTAACCGAATGACGGATCGTTCGAAGAAGGTCACCTCCGCCCGCGTACTGCGCACGTCGCGGCCCACCCCGCACGTGGTCCGGCTGGTGCTCGGCGGGGAGGAACTGGCCGGCCTGCCGGTCGGCGAGTTCACCGACCACTACATCAAGATCGTCTTTCCGGTCGCCGGGATCGACCACCCGCGCCCACTCGATCTCGCCGCCATTCGTCGCGACCTGCCGCGCGAGCAGTGGCCCCGGCTGCGCGCGTACACGGTCCGCGCCTGGGACGCGGCGGCCGGGGAACTGACCGTCGACGTGGTGCACCACGGCGACGAAGGGCTGGCCGGCCCGTGGGCGGCGGGGCTGCGTCCCGGTGACGAGGTGCTGTTCGTCGGCCCGGGTGGGGCGTACGCGCCGAGCCCGGCGGCCGACTGGCACCTGCTGGTCGGCGACGAGAGCGCCCTGCCGGCGATCGCCGCTTCCCTGGCCCGGCTGCCCGTCGGTGCGCCCGCGTACGTCTTCGTCGAGGTCGACGGCCCGGCCGACGAACAGCCGCTGCCCAGCCCCGGCGCGGTCCGGCTGACCTGGCTGCACCGGGGCGTACGCCCGGTGGGTGAGGCGCTGGTGGACGCGGTGCGTGAGCTGAATTTCCCGCCCGGCACGGTGCACGCCTTCGTGCACGGTGAGGCGTCCTTCGTCCGCCAGTTGCGCCGGTTGCTGCGGGTGGAGCGGTCGGTGCCCCGCGAGTGGCTGTCCATCTCCGGCTACTGGCGAAAGGGCCTGGACGACGAGGGTTGGCGGGCCACCAAGCCGGACTGGAACCGCCAGGTCGAGGCCGACGAACAGGGCCGCGTTCCCGTGCCGCTCGGTTGACCGTCGAGCCGATAACCGGCAAGGTGGCACCCCAACGCGCCCCTAAACGGCCGAAAGTCGACTCTCAGGGTGCGATTAGCCGGATTCTCGGAGCACGGCGGCAGGGGAACGGGAGGATGGTCAGGGGTGACCATGAGCGAGCAGGTAGACGAGAAGACCGCCGAACCTGGCGGTAGGGGCGGCACGATCGATCCGATCGTGCTGGGCCTGGGCGTCGGCGGAGTGCTCGCCGTGGTGCTCTGGGGGGTTCTGGCCCGTGACTCGCTGGCGAGTGTCGGCGAATCGGGTCTGGCCTGGGTGATCGACACGTTCGGCTGGTTCTTCGTGGTGGCGGCCAACGCCTTCCTGGTGCTGGCGGTGGTGCTGGCGCTGTCCCGGTTCGGCCGGATCCGGCTCGGCAAGGACGACGACGAGCCGGAGTTCAGCACGCTGGCCTGGATCGCCATGATGTTCAGCGCCGGCATGGGCATCGGCCTGGTCTTCTTCGCCGTGGCCGAGCCCATCCAGCACTACGCCACACCACCACCGGCGACCGGCGTCGAGCCGCAGACCGGGCAGGCGGCGTCCGCGGCCATGCAGTTCACTCTCTTCCACTGGACCCTGCACCCGTGGGCGATCTACGCGGTGGTGGCGCTGGCCCTGGCGTACTCGACGTTCCGACGGGGCCGGCAGAACCGGATCTCGGCGGCGTTCCGCCCGCTCATCGGCGACCGTGCCGACGGCGCCGTCGGTCAGGTCATCGACCTGCTGGCCGTCTTCGCCACCGTCTTCGGCTCTGCCACCAGCCTCGGCCTCGGCGCTCTCCAGGTCGCCGCCGGACTGGACCTGGTCGCCGGGGTGCCGGACTCCACAGCGGTGGAGCTGGTGGTGATCGGGGCGCTGACGCTCGCCTTCGTCATCTCCGCCTTCACCGGCCTGCACCGGGGCATCAAGTGGCTCTCCACCACGAACGTGGTGCTGGCCGTCGCGCTGATGCTCTTCGTCTTCGTGGTCGGGCCGACCATCTACACCCTTGAGGTGCTGCCGGCCTCGATCGGCGACTACCTCAGCAACCTCGTCTTCATGTCCACCCGGACCGGGGCGTTCTCCGACCCGGCCTGGCTGGGTGGCTGGACGATCTTCTACTGGGCGTGGTGGATCTCCTGGGCGCCGTTCGTCGGCACCTTCATCGCCCGCATCTCGCGGGGCCGGAGCGTGCGGCAGTTCCTGATCGGTGTCCTCCTGGTGCCCAGCGGCGCCAGCGCCGTCTGGTTCGCGATCATGGGCGGCAGCGCGCTGCGCGTGCAGGCCACCGGGGTACGTGACCTGGTGGCGGACGCCTCCGCCAGCAGCGAACAGGCGCTGTTCGGTCTGCTCGACGCGCTGCCGCTGGCGGCGTTGACCGGCGTGCTGGCCATGGTGCTCATCGCGCTGTACTTCGTCACCAGCGCCGACTCCGCCTCGCTGGTGCTCGGCTCGCTGACCTCCCGGGGCGCGCTGCGTCCGCACCGGCTGGTCGTGGTCAGCTGGGGAATCCTGATCGGCGCGGTCGCCGCCGTGCTGCTGCTCGTCGGCGGGCTGGACGCGCTGCAACAGGCCACCATCATGGTGGCGTTGCCGTTCGTGGTGGTGATGCTCGGGCTGGCCGTGGCCCTGGTCAAGGACATGGCCCGCGATCCGCTGCTGGCCGGGCCGCCGCGCACCCGCCCGCACGGGCTGGCCGACGCGGTCCGCGCCGCCCGGTCGTACGAGGAGGAGGATCCGCCGCCGGTACGCCGCTACCTGCGTCGCCGCCCCCGCTGACCGGTCCTGCCCGCCTGCCGCACCGTTCCGCCTCCGTGGCGGAACGGCGCGGCGTCGGTGTTCGCGCCCCGCGTCGATGGTGTCGGCAAGGGCGCATCCGCTGTCGGAGACGTCACCAAGGGGCCCTTCCGCGCGCCCGGTGCGGGCAGGGCAGGATGTAGGTCGAGGAGGTGGCGGGTATGGCGGGGCGGATCCGGGACGAGGACATCGCGCTGGTCCGCGAGCGTACGTCCATCGCCGAGATCATCTCCGACACCGTGACGCTCAAGTCGGCCGGTGGTGGCAACCTCAAAGGGCTCTGCCCCTTCCACGACGAGAAGAGCCCGTCGTTCAACGTCTCGCCCGCCCGCAACGTCTGGTACTGCTTCGGCTGCGGTGCCGGCGGTGACGCGATCAAGTTCCTGATGGACGCCGAGCACCTCAGCTTCGTCGAGGCGGTGGAGCGGCTCGCGGCCCGCGCCGGTCTGCAACTGCGCTACGTGGAGGACGACCGGTCCGCGCCCCGACCGAACCGTCCGCAACAGGGCCAGAAACAGCGGCTGGTGGCCGCGCACGCCGCCGCCGTCGAGTTCTACACCGCGCAGTTGGCCACGGCCGGCGCGCGTCCCGCCCGGGAGTTCCTGGCCGAGCGCGGCTTCGACCGGGCCGCCGCGCAGCGGTACGGCTGCGGCTTCGCCCCCGACGGCTGGGATCTGCTCACCAAGCACCTGCGTCAGCGTGGCTTCAGCCACGACGAACTGGTCACCGCCGGGCTGTCCCGCCCGGCCCGCTCCGGCAGCCTGATCGACAGGTTCCGCCGCCGGCTGCTCTGGCCGATCCGGGATCTGACCGGCGACGTCATCGGCTTCGGTGCGCGCAAACTCTTCGCCGACGACGACGGCCCGAAGTACCTGAACACCCCCGAGACGCCGATCTACAAGAAGTCCCACGTGCTCTACGGCATCGACCAGGCCAAACGGGAGATCGCCAAGCAGGGTCGGGTGGTGGTGGTCGAGGGTTACACCGACGTGATGGCCTGCCACCTGGCCGGCGTACCGACCGCCGTGGCGACCTGCGGCACCGCCTTCGGCGCCGACCACATCGGCGTACTGCGCCGGCTGCTGTTCGATGACCACACAGCGATGGAAGAGGTAATCTTTACCTTCGATGGTGACGCTGCGGGCCAGAAGGCTGCTCTGCGTGCCTTCTCCGATGACGGCAAGTTCATGGCCTCCACCTACATCGCCGTTAGTCCCGACAACATGGACCCCTGCGATCTGCGGATGGCGAAGGGTGACCCCGCCGTTCGGGACCTAATCGCGCGGCGTGAACCGATGATCTCCTATGCGCTTCGGTCGCGAGTGAGTCGCTTCGATCTTGACCATGTCGAGGGCCGAATTAGGGCACTGAACGCTACGGCACCGATGGTCGCCCAACTCAAGCGACGGGACCGTCGCATCCACTACTGCCGTGAGCTTGCTGGCTATCTCGGACTTGAGCCGGATGAAGTCAGCAGGGCTGTTGTGGCGAGCGAATCGGCTGCACGTCAGTCTGGAGGTTCGGCTGTTATGACCCTGCCGGCCCGGACCGAGCCGAGTGTGGACAGCCCGCAGTCGATGGTCGAGCGGGAGGCGCTGAAGCTGGCCCTCCAGGAGCCGGTGCTGGCCGGTCCGATGTTCGACGCGGTCGAGGCGACCGACTACCGGCATCCGGTGCACGTGGCCGTCCGGGCGGCGGTCGCCGCGGCCGGCGGAGTCGCGTCGGCAGCCGGCGGCGCGGTGTGGATCGAGGCGGTACGCGACGCCTGCGAGGATCTCGCCGCCCAGGCCCTGGTCGGTGAGCTGGCCGTGGAACCGTTGCGGATCGACGGCGAACCGGACCCGCGCTACGTCTCGATCACCATGGCCCGGTTGCAGTGGGGGTCGGTCACCGCACGGATCCGGGAGCTGAAGTCCCGGATCCAGCGGATCAATCCGGTAAACAACAAGGACGAGTACTTCGCCGCCTTCGGTGAGCTGCTCTCGCTGGAGCAGCACGCCCGTGCCCTGCGCGAGCAGGCGGCGGGAGGGTTGTAGGGATGCCACTGTTCCGCCGCCGGCCGAAGCTGCCACCGGCCGACCGGCCGCCGCTGGAGCGCGACGAACGGGTGCTGGCCTGGGCCGCCGCCGGCAACGGGGAGGGCGACGGGGTGGTGGTCGCCACCAACCTCGGGCTCTGGCTGCCCGGCCGGGGCCACCGGATCGGCTGGCACGACGTGGTCAAGGCGGTCTGGTCGGGCCGCGAGCTGACCGTGACCCCGGGTGAGCGGGTCGCCGAGCGGGACGGCTACCTGGTGGTCGCCGAGCTGCCGGCCGAGCGGTACCTGCTGCTCGATCCGGGTGAGCTGCCGCACCAGGTACGCACCCGGGTCACCCGCTCCGTCGCGTACACCCAGCACCACGCCCTGCCCGGCGGATCCGGCCGCATCGTCGGTCGCCGGGTGCCCGGCAGTGACGGTCTGACCTGGATGGTCCACTACGACCCCGGTACCCCCACCGACGCCCCCGACGTCCTCGCCGAAACCGACCGCCTCGTCGCCGCCGCCCGCACCGCCACCACCCCCGCCGACCTCTGAACTCGTTAATCCGTTGGGAAGTGTCGGACCGGGTGTCTAGGGTCCGGGAGTGACCACGGGGCGACCACTCATTCAGGCACGGGGGCTGGTGAAGCGGTTCGGCGACTTCACTGCCGTCGACGGCATCGACGTGGAGGTCAGCGCCGGTGAGGCGTTCGGCTTCCTGGGGCCCAACGGCGCCGGCAAGTCGTCCACCATGCGGATGGTCGGCTGCACCTCGCCGCCCAGCGGCGGAGAGCTGCACATCCTGGGCATGGATCCGGTGCGGGACGGGCCAGCCATCCGGGCTCGGCTCGGCGTCTGTCCACAGCTCGACAACCTCGACCCCGAGCTGACCGTCCGGGAAAACCTCACGACGTACGCCCGCTACTTCGGCATTCCCCGCCGGGTGGCCCGGGCACGGGCCGCCGAGCTGCTGGATTTCGTGCAGCTCGGCGACCGGGCGGACAGCAAGGTCGAGCCGCTCTCAGGTGGCATGAAGCGCCGGCTCACCATCGCCCGCGCGTTGGTCAACGAGCCGGACATCGTGCTCCTCGACGAGCCGACCACAGGTCTCGACCCGCAGGCCCGGCACCTGGTCTGGGAACGGCTGTTCCGGCTCAAGCAGCAGGGCGTCACGCTGGTGCTCACCACGCACTACATGGACGAGGCCGAGCAGCTCTGTGACCGGTTGGTGGTGATGGACGGCGGCCGGATCGTCGCCGAGGGGTCGCCGCGCGCGCTCATCGAGCAGCATGCCACCCGCGAGGTGGTCGAGCTGCGGTTCGCCGCCGAGTCGCAGGAGACGTTCGCCGGCAAGCTGGACGCGCTGGGGGAACGCGTCGAGGTGCTGCCCGACCGGGTCCTGGTCTACGTGTCCGACGGTGACGCGGCGGTGGCCGAGGTGGCCGCGCTCGGGCTGCGACCGACAAACGTGCTGGTCCGACGCAGCAGCCTGGAGGACGTCTTCCTGCACCTCACCGGCCGCACCCTCGTCGACTGAGCCAGGACTTGCTGGAAGGGGCTGCCGTGACGGCACAACTCACCCGAGACCGACCCGCCCTGCCGCGGGTGCCGGCCCTCGCCGTACTCGAATACCACCTGGTGGGTTACCGGCGCACCTGGCGGGCCGGCGCCTTCTCGTCCTTCCTGCTGCCCACGCTCACCGTGCTCGGGTTCGGGGTGGGCGTCGGGGCGTACATCGACCAGGGCGTGGGTGGCGTCTCCTACCTGGAATGGATCGCCGGCGGGCTGCTCGCCTCGACGGCGTTGCAGGTGGCGATCAGCGAGTCAACCTGGCCGGTGTTCGGCAACCTCCAGTGGCAGAAGATCTACCTCGGGCAGCGCTCGTCGCCGCTGCGGGTGGCCGACATCCTCGCCGGTCACCTCTCGTTCGTACTGTTCCGGGTGCTGACCGCCGTCATCGCGTTTCTCCTGGTGACCGGGGTGCTGGGGGCGCTGCGCTCGCCGTGGGCGGTGCTGGCGGTGCCGGTGGCGGCGCTGCTCGCGCTGGCCGTCGCCGCGCCCACCTTCGCGTACGCCGCGTCGGTCGACTCGGACAGTTGGCTCGCCATGCTGTTCCGCTTCGCGGTGATCCCGATGACCCTGTTCGCCGGGGTGTTCTTCCCGGTCGAGTCGCTGCCGCTGGCGCTGCGCTGGCTCGCGTACGTCACGCCGCTCTGGCACGCCGTGGACCTGTGCCGCGCGGCGGTGCTCGGCGTCGCCCCGCAGTGGTCGGTGATCGGCCACCTGTGCTACCTGGCCGCCTGGGCGGCCGGAGGATGGCTGCTCGCCCGCCGCGTCTTCGCCCGCCGGCTCGTCGTCTAGGAGAGGGTCATGGTCACTCTGGTGCTGCCCCGGCTTGTCGACGTCTCGGCCGCGTCGCGGCGATCCGCGTCGGTCACCGAACGGAACGTCGCCGCCCTGAGGTCCGTCTACTGGCTGCTGCTCGTCTCCGGCTTCGTCGAGCCGCTGCTCTACCTGCTTTCCATCGGCGTCGGGGTGGGTGCGCTGATCGGCGACCTGACGCTGCCCAGCGGTGCGGTGGTGACGTACGCGGCCTTCGTCGCCCCGGCCATGCTCGCCTCGTCGGCGATGACCGGCGCGCTGGCGGAGACCACCTTCAACTTCTTCGGGAAGATGAAGTACATGAAGCTGTACGACGGGGTGATCGCCACCCCGGTGCAGCCATTCGAAATCGCCCTCGGCGAGCTGGCCTGGGCGATGCTGCGGGGCAGCGCGTACTCGGCCGCTTTCCTCGTGGTGATGGTGGTGATGGACCTGACCGCGCCCGCCCGCGCGCTCGCCGCATTCCCGGCGGCGGTGCTGGTCGGCTTCGCGTTCGGCGCGCTCGGCATGGCCATCGCCACGTTCATGCGCAGCTGGCAGGATTTCGACCTGATGAGCTCGATGCAGTTCGTCCTGTTCCTGTTCTCCGGCACCTTCGTGCCCGCCGAGGCGTACCCGGCGGTGCTGCGGTGGCTGGTCGAGGTGACTCCGCTCTACCGGGCGGTGCACCTGATCCGTGCGCTGACCGTCGACACCGGCGGCTGGAGCTGGACACTCGACGTGCTCTACCTGCTCGCGGTGCTCGCCGCCGGCCTGCTCATCGCCTCCCGCCGGATGGGTCGCCTGCTCTACAAGTAGCCCACGCTCCCGCCGGCGCTCGGGCGGTGGGCGGCGCGGGCAGCGGAGATTGTGGCACTCCAGGTGCCCTCCGGTCGGCGTGTCTAGCATCAGGAGTGCCACAGTCCAGCACCACGGCGCGACGCGTCTCAACGGGGCCGGGCCCAGGTGAGGAAGCGGTCGGCCAGGACGCCCGGTGGATACTGGCCGGTGAGGTCGCCGGCCGCGTCGTACATCATCGTGCCGAGATAGATCAGCAGGCCGGTCCGGTTCTCCCGGTACTCGCCGAGCAGCGCCAGCCGGGCCGGCGAACACGGCCACGCGGCCCCGCAGACCCGGCACCGCCACGAGGGGCGGGCCGCGAGATGCGGCCGGTAGCGGGGCATCAGCGCTGCCCGGGCTCGCCGCCGGGGGACGAGCGGGAACACCCGGGTCGGTGCCGTCGCCCAGTCCGGACGACCCTGGGTCCGCTGCGATGGCACCCGATGCCCGGATTGGTCTGCGGCCGATGCGCGCGTCCCTGGTCCCGGCCGGTTCGGATGCGGCGGCTGGCCGAAACTCGCTGGTGGTGGGTTGGTCGAGGTGACCTGGTCGGTCATGTCCTGCCACCAGGCCGGTGGCAGGGGGCGGGTGTTGCGGGTGCGCTGGGGGAGCGGCGCGGGTGTCGCCGGGGGCCGGCATCGCCAGAACCTGATTCGCATGAAGCCTCCGTCGATGTGGAGGGGGCGCCGGCCGAATGTCGGGTGTTGCCGGCGCCCCGGCCTGGTTCCGCCCGCCGTCCGTTCCCGTGAGCGGTTCCGCTGAGTGACAGTCTGGTGAGGACACGACTACGGTGGGAGGCCCGGCGCGGTGACGACCAGCGCGTCCACGGCCGGTCCCAGACGGTACGAGGATGTACGGAGGGTGTCCGTGGAGCGCTCGTCCATGCTGGAGCACTTCGCCGAGGAGCTGCGGCTGGCCCGGGCCGGTGCCGGCATGTCACAGACCGCGCTGGCCGAGGCACTCAGCTACTCGGCCGCGCTGGTGGCCAAGGTGGAGACCGGTGAGCGCCGCCCCAGCCTGGACTTCGCCCGCCGCAGCGACACCGTCTTCGGCGGGGACGGTCGGTTCGAGCGCATCCAGCGCCGAATCAGCCGGGAAACAGTGGTGCCGTGGTTCCGCGACTGGCCCGGCATCGAGGCCGAGGCCACCGCGTTGCGGTCGTTCGAGCCGCTCTACGTGCCGGGCCTGTTGCAGACCGAGGCATACGCCCGCGCGATTCTGGACGGCGCCGGATTGTTCGCGCCGGACGAGATCGACCAACAGGTGACGAACCGGCTGGACCGGCAACCGGTGCTCACCCGGGACCGACCGCCGTTGTTCACCGTGGTCATCGACGAGTACGTGCTGCGCCGCCGGATAGGCAGCCCGGAGATGATGCGCGAGCAGCTGCGGCACCTGGTCAAGCTCGGCTCGACGCTGCCCCGGGTTCGGATCCAGGTCGTGCCGCTCTCCGCGGGGGCCTATCCAGGGCTCGACGGCCCCTTCGTCATCGCGACCTACCCGCAGGGCGAGGACGTGGTCTACCTGGAGGGGCAGCGCCACGCACAGGTGATTGACCGTTCGGAATACGTGCAGCAGATGGTTGAGATTTGGGAGTCGATCCGGGGTGAGGCACTATCGCAGCAGCAGTCCCTCGACCTGATCGCGGAAGTGGCGGAGACATGGACATGACCGGCGCCCGGTGGCGCAAGAGCACCCGCAGCAACGGAGGCGGCGGCAACTGCGTGGAGGTGGCCGACAACCTGCCTGGTCTGGTGGCCGTGCGTGACTCCAAGGACCCGACCGGCCCGGTGCTGGCCTTCCCGCCCACCGCGTGGCGCAGCTTCCTCACGCACCTCCCCCTACACCCGTAACCCCGCCACGCTCCACCGTCCTATTTGGTCAATCTTGGACAGAATCCGTTAGCGCGTAACGGGAAGTGTCCAAGATCTGGTGGTGTTGGGGTCGGTGGACGGCCACGGTCGGTGGATGGTTCCGGATGAGGCGGCTGGGACGCTGGAGTGGCTGGCCTTCGAGCAGGCCGGCGTGCTCACCAGCGCGCAGGCCCGCACCGTACTGAGCGACGCCGCCGTGCGCGGGTTGGTGCGTTCCCGGCGGTGGCGGGCGATAAGTCGCGGGCTGCTGCTGACCGGCAACGGCCGGTTGACCCGGGATCAGCAGCTGTGGGTCGCGGTTCTCGCCGCCGGGGCGGGTGCGGTGCTCGCGGGTGCCACGGCAGCCACCGAGGCGGGCGTACGCGGCCTGCGACCCGAGCCGCTGCACGTGCTCGTGCCGGCGTCCCGTCGGGCCGGGCGGACCACCCTGCGCCACCTGCCGATCGATATGGCGGCCGTGGTGGTGCACCGGACATCGGTCCTGCCTGCCGAGCATCTCCAGGTCGGCCGTCCGCCGCGCACGACCACCGCGCGGGCACTTGTCGACGCCGCCAGTTGGGCGCCCTCGCCACGGGTGGCGCAGGAGACGCTCGCTGCCGGCTGCCAGCAGCGCCGGGTGCTGCCGGAGGAACTGGCCGCCGTGCTGGAGGTGCTGCCTCGCGCACCCCGACGGCTGTTGATCCGGCAGACCATCGACGACATCGCCGGTGGCGCTCAGGCGTTGAGCGAGATCGACTTCGTCCGGCTCTGCCGTCGAGCCGGTCTGCCCCGGCCCGACCTGCAACAGCGACGGACCGACGCGGCGGGCCGGACGCGCTGGCTGGACGCGTACTGGCGGGAGTGGGGTGTGCACGCGGAGATCGACGGCGCGCACCACATGGACGTACGCCAGTGGACGGCGGACATGCGCCGGCAGAATGACGTCTGGACCGCGGGGGAGCGGATTCTCCGCTTCCCCGCCTGGTTGGTCCGGGCACACCCGGAGCAGGTCGCCGACACCGTCCGCCGTGCCCTCCTGGCCGCCGGCTGGCAACCCGACGCCACAGATCGCGACTGCCAGCGGTGAGTGTCAGGCGCCCTGGTAGTAGCGGGCGGCGCCGGGGTGCAGGGGGATGGGGTCGGTGGTGGCGGCCGACTCGCGGTTGAAGTTGCGAGCTTCGGGGTGCGCCACGGCCAGGTCGGCCTGATACGTGAAGAGCAGGCGGGTCAGGTCGTACGCCAGGTCGTCGGGCATCTCCGCGCTGACCAGGATCACGTTGGGGACCGTCACGGTGGGGGTGCCCGAGGGGGTGTCGTAGGCGTCGGGGGGCAGTTCGGCGGTGGTGTAGACCGAGCCGTGCGTGGCGCTCAGCGGCTCGATCAGGTCGGCGACCGGCAGCAGCCGGAACCGGTCGGGGGCGTTGGTGAGCAGGTCGGCGATGCCCGGAGTGGGTAGCCCGCCGGAGAAGAACATTGCGTCGAGCGTGCCGCTGCGCATCCGGGCCACCGTCTCCGGCAGCGAGACCCGGGCTCGGCGTACGTCCCGTTCGGGGTCCAGTCCGGCGGCGGTGAGCAGCCGACCGGCGATGACATCGGTGCCGGACTTCGGTGAGCCGGTGGAGACCCGTCTGCCGCGCAGTCCCGCGAGGTCGGCGATCTGCGCGTCGGCGCGGACGATCACGTGGGTGTAGTTGCTGTAGACCCGGGCCAGCGCCCGAACCGGTTGCGGGCGACCGTCGAAGGCGCCACGGCCGGCGGTGGCGTCCGCCGCCGTGTCGGCGAGGCTGAAAGCGATCTCCATGTCGCCGTCGGCCAGCCGGGTGATGTTCTCGACGGAGGCCCCGGTCGGTTCCGCCCGAGCCTCGTAGCCGGGCAGGTGGCGGCTGATCACATCGGCGTAGCCGCCGCCGAGCTGGTAGTAGACCCCGGTGGTGTTGCCGGTGGCGAGGAAGATGCGCCCGTCGTGCCACGGCCGAGCCTCCGGGGCGCGCTCGGCACCGCAGGCGGTGACCAGCGCGACCGCCAGCAGGGCCGCCACCAACCGCCGCCCCCGGCTCATGCCGGCACTCCGCCGGGGTGCTCCGCCCAGTTGCGGGCCGCCGGTTCGAGCGCCTCGGCGACCCGCTGGACCAGCGTCGCCGTTTCGTAGCCGATCTGACCCAGGTCGCAGCCGGCGGCGGCCAGTACGCCGAGCAGAGCGCGGTCACCGACCGCCATCACCAGCAGTACGCCGCCGTCCATGTCTACGATCTGCTGTCGGACCCGGCCGGCGGACATCAGCCGGGCAGCGCCGACCGTCAGGCTGGCCAGGCCGCTGATCACGGCGGCGAGCTGGTCCGCCTGGTCGGTCGAGAGGTGCGGCGAGGCCGCCAGCCGCAGCCCATCCCCGGAGACGGCGAGGGCGTGCGACACGTCCGGTACCTGCTCGGCGAAGTTCGCCAGGAGCCAGTCGAGGCCGGGGCTGCCGTTGGGCATCATTCAGGGTCTCCCGTTCGTCTGCTGGTTACGTCGCATCGCGTGGGCCACCCCGGCGGAGAGGGCGGACAGCCGGGCCCGTACCACCTCGGGGTCGAGCAGGTCCGGCGCGGCCTGCGGCGGCGGCACGTCGTGCAGTTCGGACTGAAGGCCGCCGCCGCGTACCCGCCGGGGCAGGCCGGCCGCGGTGGCTTCCTCGGGGCGGGCGGCGCCGGGTCGCCAGGTCGACGCGCCGTTGGCCGACGCGGGTGGCCCGTTCGGCGCGACGCCGACGGGCTGTGCGGGCGGTCGGTAGTGCGGTTGACCGGGCTGTTCGGGTGACCAGGCCGCTGCGCCGTTGCCCACCACCGGCAGCGTCATCGTGGGGGCGCGGTGCACGTCGTACCGGTCTGCTGCGGCACCGACCACCGCCGGAGCGCCCCGGTGCCGGAACCAGGCGCCGGCGGCCGGGGGCGCCGGCCGGCCGACCGCGTTCGGACGGCCGGTGAGCTGCTCCATCCGGGTCAGCAGCGACTCCGGCACGTCCACCTGGGCGACCGTTCCGGCACCGGCGCTGTGCAGCCGCACCTGGATGCCGTGCCGGGCGGCCAGGTGGGCCACCACGTGCAGGCCCATGCTGCCGGCCGCGGCGCTGGACAACGCGGCCGGGGCGCGCAGCCGCTCGTTGATCTCGGCCAGCCGGTTCTCGCCGATGCCGATGCCCTGGTCGTGTACGCGCAGGGTCAGCCCGTCGACGGTACGTCGACCGTCCACGTGCACCGGGGTGTGCGGCGGGGAGTACGAGGTGGCGTTCTCCAACAGCTCGGCCAGCAGGTGCACCAGGTTGCCGACCGCCGAACCGTGCACACCGGCGGTGGGCACGTCGATCTCGACCCGGGCGTACTCCTCGATCTCGGAGGCGGCGCCGCGTACGACGTCGGCCACCAGATGCGGGCCGTCCTGCGAGCGTCCGGGCTCGCCGCCGGCCAGGACCAGCAGGTTCTCTCCGTTGCGCCGCATCCGGGCGGCGAGATGGTCGAGGGCGAAGAGTCGGGCCAACGCGTCCGGATCCGTCTCCTCCTGCTCGAACTCGTCGAGCAGCCGCAGCTGCCGGGTGATCAGCGTCCGGATCCGGCGGGCCAGCGCCTCGACCATCCGGGTCACGTCCATCCGCAGTTCGGCCTGCGCACCGGCGAGCCGCAGCGCGGCCCGGTTGACGGTGTCGAACGCCTCGGCCACCTGGGCGATCTCGTCGCGTCCACGGCTGATTCCCGCGGTGAGTTGCGAGGCGGTGCCCTCCGTCGGGCCGCTGTCGCCGGCCGCGATGGCGGTGATCCGCTCGGGCAGCTCCCGATGTGCCATGGTCAGCGCCGCCACCCGTAGCCGGCGCAGCCGGCGGCTGGTGCGTACCGCCAGCAGCGCGGCGCTGGCCAGCGAGACCAGCGCCAGGCCGGCGGTGGATCCGCCGGTGACCAATGCCCGTTGTCGGGCGTCCGTGGCCAACTCGGCGGCGCGCTGGTCCAGCTCGTCGGAGAGTTCCCGGCCGAGCAGGTTGAATCGGCGGATGGCACCGCTCTGGGCGACGTACCAGGCGTCTCCGTCGGCGGGCAGCGCGGCCGGCTCGGCGTCGGCGTTCAATGCGCTGTCGCGCATCCGGCGGGCGGTGGAGACGTCGCCGCCGGCGATCAGACGGGTGTACGCGTCGGTGGCGCGTTCCCCGGCGATCCGGGAGAACTCGGCCTGCCGCTGCTCCTGCGCGCCGCGCAGCCGGCCCAGCCGGGCGAGTTCGCCCTCGACCAGCTCACCTCGCACGAAGATTGCCCGGAGCAGGTCACGTTCCAGCGACGCCAGGTGTTCCTGGGCGGCGACGGCGGCCACCTCACGGGCGCGGTTGGCCAGCTCAGGGTCGCGTAGCTGAGCGGGCAGCGCGTCGGCGACGGCGAGCAGCGACTCGACCAGCGCCACGTAGATCCCGTCGGCATTGTCGGTGGTGAGCGCGGCGATCCGGGCCTCGTCGAGCTGGTCGAGGTGTTCGGTCACGCCGTCGAGGTCGTGGCCGAGGTCCGGGGCGGTGCGGCGGGCGTCGGAGCTGGCGGTCCGGTAGCGTTCGCTGGCCTCGTCGACCCGGTGCCGCTGGGCGTCGACCAACTGCCGGCCGGAGGTACCGCCGCGCTGGCGGAGCGCCGCCGTCTCACCGAGTTCCCGTTCCAGCTCGTGTACCAGCGAGACGGTGGCGGTGGCGGTGCCGGCCAGCACGCGGGCCCGTTCGGCGTCGGCGGAGGCGGCCAGGGCGTCACCGGTCTGGATGGCCCCCAGCACGAGCAGGCCGGCGGTGGCGATCAGGATCGGTGCGAGCAGTTGGGTACGCACCGACCAGAGTCGGCCGGTGTGGCCGGACGGACGGTTGTGCCGGCGTACGCGGGCCAGCGAGGACAGCGGCACGGGGGTCTCCCGAGGTCGGGGGCGGCCGGGCCGGGGTGTCAGACGCCGGCCCGGCCGCCGTCGGTCAGCTCGCGCCGAGGTCCTGCAACGCCTTGGCCGCGCCCCGGTGCAGACCGACCGGGTCGGTCTTGCGGGCGGTGTCCAGGGCGATGCCCTTGGCAGCGGGATTGGCCTGGGCCAGCGCGTCCTTCTTCTCGAACACGGTCCGAGTGATGGCGCAGGCCACGTTGGCGTCGAGGTCCTTGCGGACGAGCAGCACGTTCGGGACCACGATGGTCGGGGTGTCCGCCACTGTGGAGTACACGTCCTTGCCGATCGTGCCGGCCTGGTACGCGGGGTTCAGTTCGCTCATCTTAGGCAGCAAGGGCGTGATGTCGATGAATTTGACCTTGTCGCCAGCGGTGGTGAACAGGTCGGTGAGGCCGCCGGTGGGCAGCCCGCCGGACCAGAAGAAACCGTCGACGGTGCCGTCCTTGACGCCCTCCACGGTCTTGGTGAGGTCGAGCCGCTGGGCCTGGACGTCTGTGGCCGGGTTCAGGCCGGCGGCCTCCAACAGCCGGTTCGCGATGACCTCGGTGCCGGACTTGGGGGAGCCCGTCGAGATCTTCTTGCCGCGCATGTCGGCCACCGAGTTGATCCCCGCGTCGGCCCGGACGACCACCTGGGTGTAGTTGTCGTAGATCCGGGCCAGCGCCTCGACCGGCTGCGGTGCGCTGAAGCTGTCCTTGCCCTCCACCGCGTTGACGGCCGTGTCGAACAGCGAGAAGGCCACGTCGTACTGGCCACCGACGAGCTGTTCGATGTTCTGGACCGATGCTCCGGTCTCGGCTGCGGTGCCGGTCAACCGGCCGCCGGTGCTGTCCGCGAGCTGACCGGCCAGGGCGTTGCCGACCACGTAGTAGACGCCGGTGGCGTTACCGGTGGCGATGCCCACCCGGGTGTTCTCGGCCACCTCACAGGTGACGGCGCTCGCGGTGTCGTCCGTGGCCGCGGCGTCCTGGCGGCCTCCGCAACCGGCGGCGCCGGCGGCGACGAGGGTGAGGACTCCCACCCCGGCGACGAGCCGCGCGTTGATCCGTCCCACAGTGTCTCCTTCCTGGGTCATGCCGGTGATCCGGCTCGCGTTCCGCCGGAGGGGCCGGCGGATCCGCGTCGTATGAACACGCCCACCGCCATGACGCCGGCCAGCACGGCACCGATCGCGACGGGCACGGGTTGCAGCCAGAGCAGCGTCAGTCCGGCGGCCCCGCCGATGACGCGTTCCGGCGCGCCCGCCGCGCCGACGCCGGGCAGCCAGCCGCCCGCCGCGACGGCCAGCACCGCGACACCGAGGGCCGTGACGACGGCCGCGACGAGGATCCGCCGGGGGCCGCCGATGCCGAGCAGACCGAGCCCGGTCGGGGTGATCACGAATGCCAGCGGAATCAGGTACGCCGGCAGCGCGTACCGCAGGGTGTGCCACATGGTCGGCACCAGTCGTCCACCGGTGACCGCGGCGGCGGCGACGGCGGCGAGCGCGGTCGGCGGCGACACCTCGGACAGCACCGCGAAGTAGAAGACGAACATGGCGGCGGCGGGAGCGCTGACCCCGAGGTCCAGCAGCGCCGGCCCGATGATCACCCAGCCGATCACGAACGACGCGGTCACCGGGACCGCCAGGCCGAGCAGGCTGAGCGCGACGGCGGCGAGCAGCGCGGTCAGCGCGAGCACCACGGCCGGCTCGGAGCTGACCGCGCTCGCGGCGCCGACCAGGAGCGCGGCGGCCTGCGGACCGAGCCCGGTCTTGGTGGTGGTGGCGGTGATGACGCCGGCCGCCGCGCAGACGACGGTGACGGCGAGGACTCCGCGTACGCCGTTGGAGAGCGCGGCGACCAGTCGGGCCGGGGTGAGCCGGTGACTGCGGTCCAGGAAGGACAGGACGATTGCGAGGACGGTGGCCAGCACCACGGCACGGGTCGCCGACAGCCCGACGGCGAGCAGCCCGACGATGGCGAACAGTGAGGCGAAGTGATACCCGGACCGGGCCAGCAGCCGCCAGGCGGAACCGGCTGCGAGGGATGCCGCCCGCACTCCGGAGCGGCGTGCGTCGATCTCCACCGAGAGCACGATGCCGAGGTAGTAGAGGACGGTCGGCACCACCGCCCAGCCGAGTACCTGGAGGTAGGACACGCCGAGGTACTCGGCGATGATGAAGGCCGCCGCGCCGAGCGTCGGCGGGGACAGGATGGCACCGACGCCGGCTGCGGCGAGCATGCCGCCGGCCCGTTCCGCCGGGTACCCGGCACGGCGCAGGATCGGCCAGGTGACCGCGCCGATGCTGACGGTGGTCGCTGCGCCGGAGCCGGAGACGGTGCCGAGCAGGAAGCCGGAGGCCACCGCCGTACGACCGGCGGCGGTGCGCGAGCGCCGGAACGCCGCGGCGGACAGGTTCACGAAGAACCGGCCGGCGCCGGAGAGATCGAGCACCGCCCCGTAGATGGTGAACAGCACGATGTACGTGGCGGCCACGTCCAGCGGGGTGCCGTAGAAGCCGCTGTCGGAGTTGTAGAAGGCGTCGACCAGTTGCCCGAAGTCCAGCCCGGCGTGTGCCACCGCCCAGGTCTGTGGCAGCAGTCCCCCGTAGTAGCCGTAGCCGAGGAAGACCAGACAGACGGCGGGCAGGATCCAGCCGGTGGTGCGTCGGCAGCCCTCCAGCAGCAGGAGCAGCAGGACGCTGCCCATCGCCACGTCCATCCCGACCAGCAGCCCTTGCCGGTCGAGGAAGGCGTCGTAGCCGCCGCCACCGCCGGCCAGGGCGATCGGCAGCACCGGGTACAGGCAGCCGGCCAGCGCCGCGGCGGCCAGCAACCAGTCGACCCGGCTGGGCCCGGACCCGCCGGACCCGGTCGGCCTGGATCCGCCGGACCCGGTCGCGTCGGGTGTCGACGCCGACGAGGCTCGACCTGCGAACAGCTCCCGCAGGCGGCGAGGCGGCCGCAGGTCGGCCGGGTAGACGAGGAAGACCAACGGGAGTACGCCGGCGAGGAAGAAGATCAGGTAGTACTTGCTGCCCTGGGCCAGCGGCCGGAACACCTGCCAGAGCGCCAGCAGGCTGATCGCCAGGGTGGCCGCGGTCAGTGCGAGAGCGATTGGTCCGGTCAGCACCCGACCCGGCTTCTCGTCCTCGAACCGCCCGGCGATGTCGGTCGGATCGATCTGGACCGGATCGGTCCCGACGGCGGGTGCCTCCGCCTCCGCGACTCGGCTGTGTCCGCCGCGACGCTCAGGTCCGGAATCTTCGGTGAATCGGATAGCCGACACGAGGGGGGACGATACGCGAATTGACTCCACGTTGGGGGACATAGTCGCACATCGCTTCGCTGAGTGACTTTACATTCTTTCAAGTCATGCGTCGCGGCAATAATTAAGAATAGCGTTCATGATTGGCCCGGACGTGCCGATGGAGGTAGGGCTGGTCGCCGGAGAGGGCAACGACAGCTGTCCGTTTTATCGGGTTAGCGGGCATCTTGCGGGCGGATTTGTCGACTAGAAAATCTAGTCGAGTGATTACTCTCCGTGTATGCGACTACGGTAGGTGTCGCTCCGAACCGGCTGGGTTGTCGCCTGCTCGACGTCCTCCGGAAGATCGACGCGGCCGGTCCCGGGGCGCATCGCTGGCCGGTGGGCCGATCCCGGCGGGCGAGGCACGACCAATTCCCCGCAGTGATCGCATTCGTCTGAGCCGGTGGATGGGAAGCACCGTAGGCGCATTTCCCGGGTCTGCCCGGAACCGGAACCGCGCCGGCCGTCTCGCACCCTGGCCCGAGGCTTCGGGCCAGCCGGGCGAGCGGCTGCCCGGTGGGGTTACTTCACGTCGGTCTCTGGGCATGTCTCCTCAACCAGCACCGAGCGGAGCCGAGGGGAGAGGCGATGGCCTCCGAGGAGTCTTCCCGTCCAGACCGGCGTGACCCGGGGCTCGACACCGCCCCCGAGGGGCAGCGGGACGAGTCGGGTGCCGCCCGCGGCCGCGCGGAGCGGCCGGACGACCGTGACCGCGAGGGGCGGCGAAACGAGTCGGGTGCCGACCGCGACCAGGTGCCGGTAGGGCGCGAGGCAAGTGACCCGCCGGCACATCCGGGCCGGTTGTCGCGGGGCGAGTGGCTGGCGGCGGTGCGCCGGACGGTGCGCGAGTTCGGCGACGACAGCCTGACCGACTGGGCCGCGGCACTCACCTACTACGGGGTGCTCTCCATCTTTCCGGGCCTGCTGGTGCTGGTTTCGCTGCTGGGCCTGCTGGGCCCGGCGGCCACCCGGACGGTACGTGACACCGTCGCGGAGTCGGTGCCCGAGGAGAACATCCGCATGATCCTCGATGCCGCGATCGAGCAGGCCCAGCAGAACGGCGGGCTGGCTGGTATCGCCGCGATCATCGGTCTGCTCGCCGCCTTCTGGTCCGCCTCCGGTTACGTCGCTGCCTTCATGCGCGCCTCCAATGCGATCTACGACGTGCCGGAGGGCCGCCCGATCTGGAAGACCCTGCCGATCCGGGTGGGGGTCACCGCGCTGGTCGGTGTGATGCTGTTGGCCAGTGCGGTGATCGTGGTCTTCACCGGCCGCTTCGCCGAGGAGGTCGGCGCTGCGCTGGGGGTGGGGAGCACGGCCGTGGCGGTGTGGGACATCGCCAAGTGGCCGGTGCTGCTGCTCCTGGTCAGCCTGATGTTCGCCATCCTCTACTGGGCGTCCCCGAACGCGCGCCAGGGCGGCTTCCGCTGGGTGAGCCCGGGTGGGGTGCTGGCGGTGCTGATCTGGCTGCTGGTCTCCGGCCTGTTCGCCTTCTACGTCGGCAACTTCGGCTCGTACAACAAGACCTACGGGGCGCTGGCCGGGGTGATCATCTTCCTGGTCTGGCTCTGGTTGAGCAACATCGCGATCCTGTTCGGTGCGGAACTCGATGCCGAGCTGGCGCGGGCGCGGGCGATCAGCGGCGGCCTCCGGCCGGTCGATCGGGAGCCCTACGTTGAGTTGCGCGACGATCGCAAGCTGCGCTCGAAGGAAGGTGGCGGGCGTGCCGGCTGAGGGTCGTCGCCGTGCCCCGGGAGCGCTGGGGCACGGCGACGATCTCAGCTGCGTACTGCGATTGACTGTCAGCCGCAGGCCGAGACGAGACACCAGGCGTTGAGCGTGATTTCCTGGTAGTCCCTGACCCGGTGCCAGCCGGGACGATAGGTGCTGCCAATCGTGTCGTAATAGATGTAGCCGCTCGGCACCTGGAACCCGTCGGTGTCCCGGAAATCGTAGTAGTAGCTGGAGTCGGAAGCGGCGCCCTGGCCGGCCGGGAGCATCATTGTCTTTGTGTTTGAAGGCCAGTTTCCGGAGATTTTCAACGACCTGCCGAGCCGGTTCTTCACCTCTCCGCAAAAGACCCCAGCGGTGCAGTTGCCGAGCGGTGTCACGACCTCGCTCGTGGAGGATCGCAGCAGCTCAGAGGGGGCGCTGTGAGTCGTCTTGCGGTCGGCTGCCGGTGCGCTTCCCGCAGTGATCGACGGCGTCGCCTCGGCTCGGGCGGCTGGCGCGACCAGTAGCGTGGCCAATAGCGCCACGGCTGCCGCGCGATAACCGATCTTCATGGATTTCCCTCCCTGATGTGAGGACAGGAGGGGGGAACGCATTATCAACAAATGCGTGGCTGGTATTTCCCCCGTGTCTTGCCGGGGACGCTACCTTCGGCGTCAGTCGATGTCAATGCAACGATATCGACAAACGTTTCCTGGTGTGTCGACGGGCCGGACGGATTTTGCCCAATGTCGTCGCCCGGACGGATGTCATTCGACGCCTGCGGTGGTGCGTCGGGTAGCGCGATGAGAATCGATGGAGTGGTGGCGGTGGAGGTGCTGGCCTGCGGCTCGGGCATGGTGTCGACTCGCCGGTAGCTTTTGCTAGATCCAGCAAAAGTTGGGCACAGATTGGTTCTAAGGTCTGGACAGGGTGCACTGAAGCCTCCTACTGTGTCGGGCACCACACGTCGGCATTTCGTCGATGTGAACACCCCCGGTGGGAGAGGTGAGCCCGTGCCCAACGCCGACCCCCTGCACGTCCGGTTGTTGCGGTTGTTACGCGACGAGGGAGCGCTGTCGCGGGCCGAACTCGCCGACCGCCTGGAGATGCCCCGGCCCCGGTTGCTCGCCGAACTGGAGCGGCTGGTCGCCCTCGGCTACGTGGCGGAGGCGGGCAAGGCGGCCTCCCGGGGCGGGCGTCGGTCGACGCTTGTCGAACTGAGCCCCGAGCTGCGTTTCGCCGCCGTCGACCTGGGTGCCAGCTCGATCGACGTCGAGGTCGTCAACGGCCGGCTGGAGCCGGTGGCAGCGTACGCGGAGGCGGCCGACATCCGGTCCGGTCCGAAGGCGATCCTCCAGCGCGTCAACGAGCTGCTGCACAAGGCCCGGGTCGACGGCGTCTACGAGCGACTCGACGCGGTCGGTATCGGAGTGCCCGGCCCGGTCAGCTTCCGCGACGGAGTGCCGGTCTCGCCGCCGATCATGCCCGGCTGGGACCGCTTCCCCGTCCGTGAACTGCTCACCCGCGAGCACGGCTGCCCGGCGGTGGTCGACAACGACGTGAACATCATGGCCATCGGCGAGCGGCACGGCGGCGTGGCCCACTCGGTCGACGATTTTCTCTTCGTCAAGATCGGCACCGGCATCGGCTGCGGGATCTACCTCAGCGGCGACGTCTACCGGGGTACCGACGGGTGCGCCGGCGACATCGGCCACATCCAGGTCGACCCGCAGGGGTCGATCTGTTCCTGCGGCAACGCCGGCTGCCTGGAGGCGCTCTTCAGCGGGGCGGCCCTCGCCAAGGACGCCACCGCCGCCGCGCGGGCCGGCACCTCACCCGCCCTGGCCGAGCGGCTGGAGGCGAACGGCTCGGTCACCGCTCTCGACGTCGCCGCCGGGGCGCTCGAAGGGGACGTGACCTGCATCCAGCTCATCCGCGAGGGGGGACGGCGGGTCGGCGGCGTGCTCGCCGGGCTGGTCAGCTTCACCAACCCCTCGATGATCGTGATCGGCGGCGGACTCGCCCAACTCGGGCACATCCTGCTCGCCGAGATCCGCAGTGTCGTGTACCGCCGCTCGCTGCCGCTGGCCACCGGGAACCTGCCGGTGGTGCTCTCCGAGCTGGGCCCGCGGGCCGGCGTGGCCGGCGCCGCGGTGCTCGCCAGCGACCTGGCGTTCGGGGAGGCGGCATGACCGAACAGGACATCGCGAGCGGGGTCGGCGCGTCGCCGGCCCCGGCGACCACCGGCGCGGGCGAGGTGGTGCTGCGCCTGACCGACGTGGTCAAGACCTTCCCCGGCGTACGCGCCCTGGACGGCGTGCAACTGGAGGTCCGCGCGGGCGAGGTGCACTGCCTGCTCGGGCAGAACGGCGCGGGCAAGTCCACCTTGATCAAGGTGCTCGCCGGGGTGCACCGGCCCGACTCGGGGCACATCGAGTGGCGCGGCAACCGGCTCGCCTTCGCCAACCCGCAGGCCGCGATGCGCGCCGGGATCGCCACCATCTACCAGGAACTCGACCTGGTCGATGACCTGTCGGTGGCGGAGAACGCCTTTCTGGGGCACGAGCCCCGTCGGCTCGGGTTCATCCGTCGGGGCCACATGGCCAGCCGGACCCGCCAGATCCTCGGCCGGCTCGGCCACGCCGAGATCCCACCGGGTCGGATGGTGCGGGCCCTGCCGGCGGCCGGCAAGCAGGTGGTCAGCATGGCGCGGGCGCTGTCCCACGAGGCCCGGCTGATCATCATGGACGAGCCGAGTGCCGTGCTCGCCCACGACGAGGTGGAGAACCTCTTCCGGATCATCCGCGAACTCACCGCGCAGGGCATCGCGGTCATTTACATCTCGCACCGGTTGGAGGAGATCCGCGAGATCGGCGACCGGGTGACCGTACTCAAGGACGGCCGGACCACGGCGGCGAACCTGCCGGCCCGCGAGACCCCGACCAGCGACCTGGTTTCCCGGATGACCGGCCGGACCATCGAGTACGTCTTCCCGGACCGCGCCGCCGGCACCGTGATCGGCGACGAACTGCTCCAGGTCGACGGGCTGACCCGCCACGGCGAGTTCGCCGACGTGTCGTTGTCCGTCCGGGCCGGAGAGATCGTCGGCATCGCGGGTCTGGTCGGCTCCGGCCGCTCCGAACTGCTTGAGACGATCTACGGTGCCCGGGCGGCCGAGGCTGGTTCGGTGCGGATGGCCGGCCGGGCGCTGCGGCCGGGCAGCGTCGGCGCGGCAGTGAAGGCCGGCATGGGCATGGCCCCCGAAGAGCGCAAGAGTCAGGCGTTGCTGCTCGGCGAGCCGATCTACCGCAACGTCACCCTCGCCACCTTCGACCGCTATGCCCGCTTCGGCTTCACCGACGTGGGCCGGGAACGGGCGGAGGCTGATCGGATCGCCGAGAGCCTGGAGATGCGCCCGCGCGACGTCCGCCGGGCGGTGCGCACGCTCTCCGGCGGCAACCAGCAGAAGGTGGTGGTCGGTCGCTGGCTGCTCGGCGACACGAAGCTGCTGCTGCTCGACGAGCCCACCCGAGGGGTGGACGTCGGTGCCCGGGCCGAGCTGTACCAGGTGATTAGGCAGCTCGCGGCCCAGGGGGTCGGGGTGCTGCTGGTCTCCAGCGAGGTGCCCGAGGTGCTCGGCCTGGCCGACCGGGTGCTGGTGATGCGCGAAGGGCGGGTCGTCCGGACCGCCCCTGCCGACGAACTCGACGAACCCACCGTGCTCGACCTCGTGATGGCGGGGTCCCTGATGGAAGGCGCAGCGGCATGACCGACAGTCCGCCCACGACTAAGCTGCCGGCGCAGTCACCCCCGGTGGACCCGGCCGAGACCGAGGCGGCGGGGCACGCCACGGCGGGCTCCACCGGCGGGCTGTCCTGGTGGCACGGCGATGGCGGTGAGGGCGCCAAGCGGAACCTCGCCCTGATCGGGGTGCTGCTGGCACTCTTCGTGATCGGTGCGGCGACCCGCTCGGACCTGTACTCCAACCCGGACTGGGTCTGGGCGAACATGCTCAGCATCCTCAAGCTCGCCTCGGTGGTCGGCGTGGTCACCGTCGGGATGACCTTCGTGATCATCGGTGGTGGCATCGACCTGTCGGTCGGCGCGATCGTGGCGCTTGCCGGGGTCTGGTGCACCACGGTGGCGACCCAGAACTTCGGCGCGGGCGGAATGATCTTCACCGCGATCATCGTCGGGGTGGCGGTCGGCCTGGTCAACGGGACGCTCATCGCCTACGGGCGGTTGGTGCCCTTCATCGCGACGCTGGCCATGCTGGTCGCCGCCCGGGGACTGGCCGCCGAGATCTCCGACAAGCAGACCCAGATCTCGCAGAACGGCACCATCAACGGCATCGCCAGCACCAACCTGCTCGGAATTCCGCTGCTGGTCTACATCCTGGCCGCCGTGGTCGCGGCGGGCTGGGTGCTGCTCAACCGCACCACCTTCGGGCGGCGCACCGTGGCCGTCGGCGGCAACCCGGAGGCCGCCCGGCTGGCCGGCATCAACGTCCGGCTGCACACCCTGCTGCTCTACGCGCTGTCCGGCCTGTGCTGCGGCATCGCCGCCATCATGCTCACCGCGCAGGCCACCTCGGCCCAGGCGGCGATGGCGAACCTCTACGAGCTGGACGCGATCGCCGCCGTGATCATCGGGGGCACGCTGCTCAGCGGCGGGCGGGGCACCATCGTCGGCTCCCTGCTCGGTGTGATCATCTTCGCCACCATCACCAACCTCTTCGCCATCAACGGCCTCACCACCGAGGCGCAGAACATGGTCAAGGGCGGCATCATCGTCGCCGCCGTCCTGATCCAGCAGATCCAGTTCGGCAGTCTCTCCCAGTTCTTCCGTCGTAACCGGCTCACCACGAGCTGAGCACCACTGCATCCGGGCCACCCGAACAACCGACGGTGGCCGGGCTTCGTACACCCAAAATCCCCACCACATGAATAATCAGGAGGTCGTCATGACCCAGCACAGTCGCGACATGTCGCGGCGCCGGCTGCTCTTCGGCGGGGCGGCCGTCGGCGCCGGCGTACTGCTCGCCGGTTGTACCAGCAACGAGCAGACGCCGACCGAGGCGCAGACCAAGGCGGCCGACGGCAACGCCAACTCTGAGCCCGGCAAGCAGGTGACCATCGGTTTCTCCGCGCCGGCCGCCGACCACGGCTGGATCGCCGCGATCACCAACAACGCCAAGGCGCAGGCCGCCGCGTACTCCGACGTGGAGTTCAAGACGGTCGAGGCGGGCGCGGACGCGGCGGCCCAGCGGGCGGCGCTGTCCACCCTGATCTCCCAGCAACCCGACGTGATCGTGCTGCTGCCGCACGACGGCAAGGAGCTGAACTCGTTCGGGTTGGAGGCGATGGCAGCCGGCATCCCGGTGGTCAACCTGGACCGGGCCTTCCCCGATGCCAAGGCGTACCGCCTGCAGATCAAGGGCGACAACTACGGCATGGGTGTCTCTGCGGCCACTTTCATCGTCGAGCAGCTCAAGGCCAAGGGCGTGAGCAACCCGGTGATCGCCGAGATCGCCGGCATCGACTCGCTGGAGCTGACCCAGGAGCGGACGAAGGGCTTCAACGACACCCTGGCCCAGCACGGCCTGAAGGTGAAAAACCGCCGGGCGGCGCAGTTCACCGCCGACTCCGGCCAGCAGGAGGCGAGCCAGCTTCTGCAGGCCGAGCCGAAGATCGACGCCATCTGGAACCACGACGACGACCAGGGCATCGGTGTGCTGGCCGCGTTCAGCCAGGCCAACCGCAACGAGTTCTTCATGGTCGGCGGCGCCGGCTCGAAGAAGGCGATGGAGGACATCCTGGCCGACAACACGGTGCTCAAGGCGACGGTGACCTACAGCCCGTCGATGGCGTCCTCGGCGATCTCGCTGGCCCGCCTCATCGGCCAGGGCAGGGGCATGTCCGACCTGGTGGAACTCCAGGTTCCCAAGGAGATTGTCCTCGCCTCCGAAACGATCACCAAGGAGAACGCGAGCAACTACCTCAAGCTCGGGTTCTGACACAACGGGGGGAGACCCACCTTGTCCACGACAAACAACGAACTGCGGGTCGGCATGGTCGGCTACGCGTTCATGGGGGCCGCGCACTCGCAGGCATGGCGCACCGTGAACCGGGTGTACGACCTGCCGGCGCGGGCCCGGATGGCGCTCATCTGCGGCCGGGACGCCGGGAAGGTGGCCGACGCCGCTGACCGGCTCGGCTGGGACGAGCACACCACGGACTGGCGGGAACTTGTGAACCGCCCGGACATCGACGTGGTCGACATCTGCACACCGGGTGACAGCCACGCCGAGATCGCGCTGGCGGCGCTGGCCGCGGGCAAGCACGTGCTGTGCGAGAAGCCGTTGGCAAACACGGTCGCCGAGGCCCGGGAGATGGCCGCCGCGGCGGCCACCGCCCAGGCCGGCGGGGCGCGGTCGATGTGCGGCTTCAACTATCGGCGGGTGCCCGCGGTGGCGCTGATGCGCCAGCTCATCGCCGACGGGCGGCTCGGCGAGATCCGGCACGTCCGGGCCACCTACCTGCAGGACTGGATCGTGGACCCGCAGTTCCCCCTGGTCTGGCGGCTCCGCAAGGAGGTGTCGGGCTCCGGTGCACTGGGCGACATCGGTGCGCACATCATCGACCTGACCCAGTACGTCACCGGACAGCGGATCAGCGGGGTCAGCGCGGTGACCGAGACCTTCGTCAAGGAGCGGCCGTTGCCGGCCGAGTCGAGCGGGTTGGCGGCGCAGGCCGACGGGGCCGGCGCCGCCACCGGCCCGGTCACCGTCGACGACGCGGCGATCTTCGTGGCCCGTCTGGACGGCGGGGCACTGGCCACGTACGAGGCGACGCGGTTCGCCACCGGGCGCAAGAACGCCCTCCGTGTGGAGATCAACGGTTCGCTCGGCAGCGTCGCCTTCGACCTGGAACGCCTCAACGAACTGGAGTTCCTCGACGCCACCCGGCCCGCCGCGGAGCAGGGTTTCAACCGGATTCTGGTGACCGAGGCCGAGCACCCGTACCTGTCGGCCTGGTGGCCGCCGGGGCACATCATCGGGTACGAGCACTCCTTCACCCACCAGATGCGCGACTTCATCGAGGCGGTGGCGACCGGCGTCGACCCGTCGCCCTCGTTCGCCGAGGCGTTGCAGGTGCAACTGGTGCTGGACGCGGTGACCCGCTCGGCCGAGCTGGGCTCCTCCTGGGCCGCGGTGGAGCCGTCGATGGCGACGGCCGCCGCCTGAACCACCTCCGGAGCCGACCGGCGAGGACCGGCCACGGTTGCGCCCCGTGGCCGGTACGGGTCGGGTCCGGAGGTCGTGCCCCCGGGCGACCGGCGGCACGAGCAATGCGGCTCCTCCGGTGCGGCCGGACCGGGATTCCCCGGCAGCACCGGAGGGCCGCCGCCCACCTACCAGTCCGCTGACCACCCACCTGGAGACTCCCGCCGCAAGGCGGACCGTGTCCGACGAGTCGTCCGACCGGGACACCGTCGTCCCGGCCGGGCCGGATGCGGGGGAGGCAGGGGCGAGACGCCGACTGCCCCTGCCTGCCAGCCCCGTCCGACCGACCCACCCGGTACGCCGGCCCGACGTCGTCGCCGCCGACCTCGGCGCCGGCCGGCGAGTACCCACCGGGGGGCGGCGGACGGGGCGCATCGGCTTAACCCGTATCTTTTTCAACTTTTTCCTGATATCAAGATGCAATCGATGCTTGTCGGTTTCTGGACACCGGAAGGAGCGCCATGCGTACAGGTGTCTGGCTGGTGGGAGCGCGTGGCTCGGTCGCGACCACCAGCATCGTCGGGGCGCTCGCGCTGCGTGCCGGGCTGACCGGGCCGACCGGCTGCGTCACCGAACTGCCCGGGGTCAACAGCCCCGCTCTGCCGGGCTTCGCCGACCTGGTCTTCGGTGGCCACGACGTGGCCGTCACGCCGATCGCCAAGCGCGCCGAGGCGCTCGCTGACGCCGGTGTACTGCCGGCCCGCCTGGTCGCCGCGCTGCCCGAGGAACTGTCCGCCGTGGAACGGGAACTGCGCCCCGCGCCCACCGCCGGGACCCAGGCCGACCGGGCCGCCGCGCTCGTCCGCGATCTCACCGCCTTCCGGCAGCGACACGAGTTGGCCCGGGTGGTGGTGGTCAACGTGGCCGCGACCGAACCGGCGCCCCGCCCGCATCCCGGGCACGCCGACGCGGACGCGCTGCGGGCCGCTCTCGCCGGCCCCGACGAGGTGCTGCCCCCCAGCTCGCTCTACGCGTACGCAGCCGTCGCGGCGGACTGCCCGTACGTCGACTTCACCCCGTCGACCGGTCTACGGCTGCCGGCGCTGACCGCGTTGGCCGACCGCCACGGCGTGCCGTACGCCGGCCACGACGGCAAGACCGGGGAGACCCTGCTCAAGTCGGTGCTCGCCCCGATGTTCGCGATGCGTCACCTCACCGTCCGGTCCTGGTCCGGGCTCAACCTGCTCGGCGGCGGTGACGGCGCCACCCTCGCAGATCCCGACGCCAACGCCGCGAAGGTGCGCAGCAAGCAACGGGTGCTCGGCGAGACGCTCGGTTACCTGCCGCAGGGCGACACCCGGATCGGGTACGTCGAGGAACTCGGTGACTTCAAGACCGCCTGGGATCTGATCACCTTCGCCGGGTTCCTGGGCACCGGGATGCGGCTGGAGTTCACCTGGCACGGCTGCGACTCGGCGCTGGCCGCCCCACTCGTGCTCGACCTGGCCCGGCTCACCGCCGCCGCGCACGCCGCCGGCCGCACCGGGCCGCTTACCGATCTGGCCTTCTTCTTCAAGGATCCGCTGGGCACCGCGACGCACTCGCTGGCCGACCAGTGGACCCGGCTGTGCGCGTTCGCGGGCAGCCTGGACGCCGGAGACACCGATGCCACGCGTGGCTGATCTGGCCGAGCTGGTCCGCGCCCCAGCCGCGCTCTCCGTACCCGGGGACGTGGTCGCCGGCGCCGCTGCGGCCGGCAGCCTCGGCCCGCGTACCCCCGCGCTCGCCGCCGCGTCGGTGCTGCTGTACTGGGCCGGCATGGCCGCCAACGACTGGGCCGACCGCGAGCTGGACGCCGTGGAACGCCCCGAGCGGCCGATACCGAGCGGCCGGGTCGGTCCCGGTCTCGCGGTCGGCCTCGCCGCCGGTCTCACCGTGGCCGGCGTCGGGCTCGCCGCCGCAGCTGGCGGACGGCGCGCCACCGCCGTCGCGTTGCCGCTCGCCGCCGCCGTCTGGGGGTACGACCTAGCGGCCAAGAACACCGCCGCCGGCCCCGCCGTGATGGCCACCTGCCGGGGGCTGGACGTGCTGCTCGGTGCTGCCGGGGGTCGGACGGCGCGGGCGTTGCCGGCGGCGGTCACCGTCGCCGCGCACACCTGGACCGTCACCGCGCTGTCCCGCCGGGAGGTCAGTGGCACCGACCGCGCCCTGCCACTGCGTACCCTCGCCGGCACCGCCCTGGTCGCGGCGAGCGCCGCGCTCCCGCCCGGTCGCCGGCTCACCGCGAGCGGCACCCGGGCCGGTGTCCCGGTGGAATCCGGCCGGCGCGCCCCTGTGGTCCGCGCCGACGGTCAGCGAACCGGCGACGTCGGGAACGGTCGGCGTGCCCTCGGCACCGTGGCGGTGGCGCTGCCGGCCGTCCTCGCCGCCTGGTACACCGTTCGCTACGGCACCGCGCAGGCGCGGGTGGCGGCCGAGCCCACCGCCGCGCGGGTCCGTGCGGCGGTGGGCGCCGGCATCACCGGCCTGCCAGCGTTGCAGGGGGCACTGACCGCCCGCGCCGGTTCCGGTCTGCTCGGACTGGCGGTGGCGGCGGCCGCGCCGTTGGGCCGGCGGCTGGCCCGGAAGGTCTCACCGACATGACGGCCGCGGGCACCGCCACCGCCCCCGACGGGCTGCGGTTCGGGTACGGGACCAACGGCTTCGCCAACCACCGCCTCGACGACGCGCTCGCGGTCATCGCCGATCTCGGTTACGCCGGTGTCGCACTCACCCTGGACCACGACCATCTCGACCCGTTCGCGCCCGGACTGGCGGGGCGTGTCGACGCCGTCGCCAGTCGGCTGACCGAACTCGGCCTCGGCCTGGTGATCGAGACCGGCGCGCGGTTCCTGTTGGACCCCTGGCACAAGCACGCCCCGACGTTGCTGCACGACGACCCCGCGCCCCGGATCGAGTTCCTGCGCCGGGCGGTGGCGATCGGCGCGGATCTCGGCGCCGAGGCGGTCTCGTTCTGGGCCGGTGTCCGGCCGGGCACGGTCACCCCGGCGGTGGCCTGGGACCGCCTGGTCGCCGGCTGCGCCACCGTGATCGAGGCGGCGGAGGCCGTCGGGGTGACGCTTGGATTCGAACCGGAACCGGGCATGCTGGTGGCGGACATCGCCGACTGGCGTCGCCTGCACGCGGCCCTCGGCTCGCCGGCCCGCCTCGGCATCACCCTCGACATCGGACACTGCCGTTGCCTTGAGCCGCAGTCGGTGCCCGACTGTGTCCGTGACGTCGCCGCACACCTGGTCAACGTGCAGATCGACGACATGCGGCGGGGTGTGCACGAACACCTGGAGTTCGGTGCCGGCGAGATCGACTTCCCGCCGGTGCTGGCCGCGCTGCGCGAGATCGGCTACCGGGGCCTGGTGGCGGTCGAGTTGCCCCGGCACTCGCACGCCGCTCCCGCCGTCGCCGCCCGCTCGCTGGATTTCCTGCGCACCGCCGCCTCGCGGCACGCCCTCTGCTCTGCTTCAACCGGCGCACCGCCAGGCGTCCGCTATCCGGACAACGACCGACGCGTGGAGTGAAGCAGAGCAAAGGACGCACGCGGTACCACCGCCACGGCCGTCGACGGCGGCGGACGAGGGAGGAGACGCGATGACAGTGGACGAGCTGCGGGCGGCCCTGCGGGGCGTACCCGATCCGGACTGGTTGGCCACGGCCCTGGACCGCGTCGCGACCGACCCCACCGCCATCGCGCGGTTCTTCCCGGCGGCCGGTCGTCGCTGCGGGCGACACGACCTGCCCGACCTGCCCGGATGGACCGCCGACGAGGCCGCCCGGGCCGTGCTGCTGGCCAGCCTGCCCACCGACCATGCCGAGCAGGCCGAGACCCTCTACCGCACCGGGGACGCCGCCGAGAAACGGGCCGTGCTCAAGGCGCTGCCGCTGCTGCCGATCGGCGCGGCCGGAGTGGCGCTGCTGCACGACGCGATCCGCACCAACGACACGCGGTTGGTGGCCGCAGCCCTCGGCCCGTACGCCCGCCACCTCGACCCGTCGGCCTGGCGGCAGGCGGTGCTCAAGTGCGTCTTCACCGGCGTGCCGCTGGCGGTGGTGGCCGACCTCGACACCCGCGCGGACGGGGAACTGGCGGAGATGCTCGCCGCGCTGGCCGCCGAGCGCCGGGCCGCCGGTCGGAGCATGCCCGCCGACGCCACCGAACTGTTGGATCGGCTCACCGCCGCCAGCCAGCCCCAGCCCAGGGAGGTGTGATGCGGATCTTCGACCCGCACATCCACATGACGTCGCGCACCACCGACGACTACGAGCGGATGGCCGCCGCCGGTGTCCGGGCGGTGGTGGAGCCGGCGTTCTGGCTGGGCCAGCCGCGTACCAACGTCGGCTCGTTCACCGACTACTTCGACTCGTTGGTCGGGTGGGAACCGTTCCGGGCCGGGCAGTTCGGGATCCGCCATCACGCCACGATCGCGCTGAACCCGAAGGAGGCCAACGACAGGCGTTGTCGGCCGGTGCTCGACGAACTGCCCCGCTACCTGGAGAAGGACGGCGTGGTGGCGGTCGGCGAGATCGGGTACGACTCGATGACCCCCGAGGAGGACGACGCCTTCGCCGCCCAACTCGCCCTGGCCGTGGCGCACGACCTGCCGGCGATGGTGCACACCCCGCACCGGGACAAGGCCCGGGGCGTCGAGCGCAGCCTGGCCGTGGTCGCCGAGTCCGGCATCGCGCCGGAGCGGGTGGTGCTCGACCACCTCAACGAGACGACAGTGAAACTGGTCCGGGACACCGGCTGCTGGCTCGGCTTCTCCATCTATCCGGACACCAAGATGTCGCCGCCGCGAATGGTCGAGCTGCTCAAGGCGTACGGAACCGACCGGATGCTTGTCAACTCGGCCGCCGACTGGGGACGCTCCGACCCCCTGCTCACCCGGGCCACCGGCGAGGCGATGCTGCGCGCCGGCTTCACCGACGACGACGTCGACCGGGTGCTCTGGCGTAACCCGATCGAGTTCTACGGGCAGTCCGGGCGGCTCGACCTGACCGACGACGACTTCGCCGAGCCGACCTTCGCCGGCAACTCGATCCTGCGCGGCGGCAGCTGATGCGGCTGCGGCACACCGGCGGGCGCACCGTCCACCTCGGGTACTGCACCAACGTGCACCCCGCCGAGGACCTCGCCGGCATCGTCGCCCAACTGGACACCTTCGCGGTGCCGATCCGCGAGACGCTCGGCGCCGACCCGCTCGGGCTGGGCCTGTGGCTGGCCGCTCCGGTCGCCGCCGAACTGGCCGCCGACCCGGCCGCCCGTCGTCGGTTGCGCACCGAGCTGACGGTACGCGGGTTGGAGGTGGTCACCCTCAACGGCTTCCCGTACGCCGCCTTCCAGGCACCCGTGGTCAAGGGCGCCGTGTACCGGCCGGACTGGACCACTGACGACCGGCTCGGGTACACCCTCGACCTGGCCCGGGTCCTGGCCGACCTGCTGCCCGACGACGCCGCCCGTGGCTCGGTCTCCACCCTGCCGCTGGCCTGGCGCGCGCCGTGGGACCGCAGCCACGCGGAGGCCGCCCGTCGACGCCTCGACCAGCTCGCCACCGGACTGGCCGCCGTCGAGCGGGACACCGGCCGGCCGGTGCGGGTCGGTTTCGAGCCGGAGCCCGGCTGCGTGGTGGAGAGCACCCCGCAGGCCGTCGCCGCACTGTCCGGAATGGACACCGATCGCCTCGGGATCTGCCTGGATCTGGCCCACCTCGCCTGCGCCTGGGAGGAGCCCGCCGCCGCTCTGGAGCGGCTGGCCGTCGCCGGCCTGCCGGTGGTCAAGGTGCAGGTGTCCGCCGCGCTGGAGGCGGCCGACCCGACCGCTGACGCCGCCGCCCTGCGCCGCTGGGTCGAGCCGCGTTTCCTGCACCAGACCCGCACCGCCGGCTGCGCCGCCGCATCGGCCGGTGGGCTGCGGGCTGCCGATCCGGCGGATCCGAGCTGGGCGGCCGACGATCTCGACGTCGCTCTGGACGCCGGGCTGCCCGGGCCGTGGCGGGTGCACTACCACGTGCCACTGCACGCCCCACCCGAACCACCGCTGGGCTCGACCCTGCCGGTGCTGCGCGCCGCGCTGGCCGCGCTCTTCACCGGTGCGGACGCCGGCTGCGACCACCTCGACGTCGAGACGTACACCTGGGGGGTGCTGCCGGCCGCGCGGCGCCCGCGCACCGACGCGGAGCTGGCCGCCGGGATCGCGGCCGAGCTGGCCTTCACCCGGGATGAGCTGGTCGCCCTCGGGCTGACCCCGCTAGCTGAGGCGGTGAGAGCATGAGCAGGCAGTTGGTGGTGCTCGATGTGGTGGGGTTGACCCCCCGATTGCTGGCGCACATGCCCCGGCTCCGCGCGGTCGCCGACACCGGGTTCCGCGCCGAGTTGGGCACCGTGCTGCCGGCGGTGACCTGCTCGGCGCAGTCGACCTTCCTCACCGGCGCCCTTCCGGCGGAGCACGGCATCGTCGGAAACGGCTGGTACTTCCGGGACCTCGGCGAGGTGCTGCTCTGGCGGCAGCACAACGCGCTCGTCGGCGGGGAGAAGCTGTGGCAGGCCGCGCGCCGCGCCCGACCCGGCTACACGGTGGCGAACGTCTGCTGGTGGTACGCGATGGGCGCGGACGTGAACTGGACGGTCACCCCGCGACCGGTCTACTACGCCGATGGTCGCAAGGAGCCGGACTGCTACACGGATCCGCCGCAACTGCACGACGCGCTCACCGGCCGGCTCGGCACGTTTCCGCTGTTCACCTACTGGGGGCCGGGGGCGGGCCTGCCGTCGTCGCGTTGGATCTGCCGGGCGGCCGAGCAGATCCTCGCCGAGTCCTCGCCCGATCTGACCCTGGTCTACGTGCCGCACCTGGACTACGACCTGCAACGTTTCGGCCCGTCATCCCCCCGATCCGCCGCCGCGGCGGCGGAGCTGGATGGTGTGCTCGCGCCGTTGCTGGACGCCGCGCAGAGCCGGGACGCGACGGTGGTGGTGCTGTCGGAGTACGGCATCACCGAGGTGTCCCGGCCGGTGGACGTCAACCGGCTGCTGCGCGCCGAGGGGCTGCTGCGGGTGCACACCCAGGCGGGCATGGAGTACCTGGACCCGTGGACCTCCCGCGCCTTCGCCGTCGCCGACCACCAGGTCGCGCAGGTGTACGTGCGCGATCCGGCCGACGTGCCGGCGGTGGCGAAGCTCTGCGCCAGCCTGCCGGGGGTGGCTGAGGTGCTCGACGCCGACGGCAAGGCGGCCCACGGGTTGGACCATCCGCGCGCCGGTGAGCTGGTGCTGGTGGCCGAGCCGGACGCCTGGTTCACGTACTACTACTGGCTGGACGACGCGCGTGCGCCCGACTTCGCCCGGCTGGTGGAGATCCACCGTAAGCCCGGGTACGACCCGGCGGAGCTGTTCTTCGACCCCGCCGCGCCGGGTGCGGCGAAGCGCCGGGCCGGGGTCGCCTTGGCCCGCAAGAAACTCGGGATGCGGTACCTGATGAACGTGGTCGGGTTGGATGCCGGCGCACGGGCGGTCCGGGGCTCACACGGACGGCTGCCCGCCGATCCGGCCGACGGGCCGGTGCTGCTCTGCTCCGACTCGTCGGTGGCCCGGGACCGGATAGCGGCCACGGAGGTGAAGGGGCTGCTGCTGGAACTGGCCGGGTTGGAGGGACGGTGACGGTCGCCGAGGCAGCTGTCGATTCCGCCGGGCTGCGGGCCCGCTTCGACGCCGAGCTGACCGCGTTCCTCGACCGGCAGGATCCGGACTGGCCGGACGGCGCGCCACGGGGCGTCTTCACCACATTGCACCGGTTCGTGCTGGCCGGCGGGAAGCGCCTGCGACCACTGTTCTGCTACTGGGGCTGGCGGGGAGCGGGCGGCCCGGACGGCACACCGATCGTGGTTGCCGCCGCCGCGCTGGAGCTGTTCCACGCCTTCGCGCTGATCCACGACGACATCCTGGACGGCAGCGACCGCCGCCGGGGGGAGCCCTCGGTGCACCGGATCTTCGCCGACCTGCACGCCCGCTCGTCCTGGCGGGGCGACCCCGAGGCGTACGGGCGCAACACCGCCCTGCTCTGTGGTGACCTCTGCGCCGCCTGGTCGGATCAGATGTTCCACGAGTGCGGGTTGAGCCCCGACCAGGTGCACCAGGGGTACGCCGTGTTCGCGCTGATGCGGACCGAGGTGATCGCGGGGGAGTATCTCGACCTGGTGTCCGGGGTGGGCGACGGCTCGGTGGCCAGCGCGCTCACGGTGATCCGGATGAAGGCGGCCCGCTACACGGTCACCCGGCCGTTGCAGATCGGCGCCGCGCTGGCGGGCGCCCCCGTCGAGCTGCTCGACGCGCTGGCCGAGTTCGGTGACCCGCTCGGGGACGCCTTCCAGTTGCGCGACGACGTGCTGGGGGTCTTCGGTGACCCGGCGGTCACCGGCAAGTCCGTCCTTGACGATCTGCGCGAGGGCAAGCCGACGGTGATGATGGCGCTGGCCCGCGATGCCGCCGACCGGGTGCAGGGCGCCCGGCTGCGCGAGCTGTTCGGCAATCCCGACCTGGACGCCGACGGCGCCGCCGAGCTGCGCGAGATCATCGAGAGCACCGGCGCTCGCCGGAAGATCGAGCAGATGATCCAGGTTCGCGCCGAGGCCGGGCTCGCGGCGCTGGAGCACACCGAGGTGACCGCGGAGAGCCGGACCGCCCTGATGGAGCTGGCCGGCCAGGCCATCGACCGACAACGCTGAATGCCATCGACCGGCGGCGCTGAGCGCTGTCGCGCCGGAGCCCTCCCGTACGGCTTTTGACCGAACTGACGAAAGTCGGCATCCGGCGGGCAGAAGATATAGACACATCAACGTATGACGTTTAGTGTCGTCGCTAGGACCAACACGTTTCGTCGAGGTAAACCGGCGGCGCGGCACCCCTCCTCGGCACCCCCGCTACGGCATTCGGCGCGACGGCGCGCGCCCCGCCCTGGCAGAGCACTCGTCAGGAAGGGACAGCACAGCGATGCCCACCATGCGTACCACCCACCACCCCGGAGGCGGCGGAAACCGGGCCCCGACGGCGGTGGCCTCGGCGAACCGGACTTCGGGCGTCGCCCCGTTGACCGTGAACTCCTTTTCGGCCGGGTCGTCCGACCCGGAGGGTGGGACGCTGACCTTCGCCGGCACCGGGACCGGCTCGCTCTACGACCTGGACTCGTTCTCCTTCACCATTGGCAGTGGTGGCACCACCAGAACCGGTCCGATCACCGGGCTGGGCGGTAAATGCCTGGATGTGCGCGACGCGGCCACCGCCGACGGCACGCAGATCCAGCTCTGGACCTGTAACGGCA